>NZ_JACHIF010000001.1:334035-668071 GCF_014203045.1 Prosthecobacter dejongeii | reverse complement strand
TTCACGCTCGATTCTGTGGCGGAGGATTCGGCAGTCCTTTTGGCCGTGGATCTCAATGCGGATAAAAAGCAGGATCTGGCTCTTTTGACCACTACGCGTCTCATGGTGTGGTTGCAAAGTGGCCCTGGCACATGGGCCGAACCTAAGACCTACGTGCTCGGCCAAACAGGCTGTGGAGGATTGCGCAGTGGCGACCTCAACGGCGACGGTAAGCTGGATCTCTTTTATACCGCGCCTGATGCGGATGCACTTTTGGTTAGGTTGCAAAAAGAAGGTGCCAGCTTTGGCGAAGAATGGCGACTGGAGATGCCAGAGAGCCGCTGCTGGGTACACCCAGCAAAGCTTGGGAAAGAAACGGGCCTCACCTGGATCCGCAGTGACACGGGCATGGTGGAGATCGCCCGGCTCACCACGGCAACGGCCAAGCCTGACTCTGAGCGTGCGGTGACCATCCGCCATGCCATGCCCTCCACGGAAAGCAAAGGCGGCGGCACCGCCTACGGAGATCTCAATGGTGACAAGGTGGCTGACATTGTCCTCGCAGAACCGAAGAACGCTCGACTTTGGTTCTTTGCAGGTCTGGCGGCTGGTGGTTTTGCCGAAGGTTGTGAGTTTCCAGCCCTCAGCGGCATCGAGTCTCTCTCCATCGCCGATGTGGATGGAGATAACCAGGCGGAACTGCTGTTGCTGAGCCCTGCTGAAAAAAGCATCGGCCTTTCCCGTTGGGCAAAGGATCGCCTCACTTACCCCGAAGTGATTTACCAGACGGCGGATACGCTGCTGACGCTTCAAACAGGTCGTTTAGGAGACTCCAAAGAAACCTCCGTGCTGGCCCTCACGGAAGCTAAAAGCAAAGTTTCGCTGCTGGCGCTCAACTGGTCCGCTGCGGAAAAGAAATTCCAGTCCGCCACTCAGGAACTGCCGAGCAGTCCGACCAAACCGAATGCTCTGCGCTTGGTGGATGCCAACCAGGATGGACGTGTGGATCTGGCGATTTTTTCGAGCATCGCTTCCATGCAGATCCTGCTCAGTCAAAAGGATGCCAAAGTCCCGTTCAAGAGGGCGGAGGGGCTCCCGGATAACTTGTTGAACAAGCTTTCGGCCATCGCCATGACGACTGCAGATCTGGACGGAGATGGCAAGGAGGAGATCATCGTCGCAAAGGATCAAATTGCCCGTGCACTTCGTGTGGGGGCAGATGGGAAAGCGGTGACGGTGGAACAGTTCAATGCGCCTGAATCCACCGCGCAGATCAGCGCGGTCATTGTCGTGCCGGGTAAAGCCAAACCGGATGTTCTTTTGGCCGATACAGTGAATGGCCAGCTTTACGAAATGGTCACGGGTAAAGACGGCGTGTATCGTTCCTCCCACACACACGCGCTGGCTAGCGTGACTCCAGACGAGTGTCATCTCATCCCCACGGGGAAAGGGCAGGGTCTGCTGCTGATCGGCAAAACCAGTTTTGAAATCAGCCCATTAACTGGCGAACTCTTGGCTCTAGAGACGGTCACCACTTTCGATAGCGAATTGAAAGACACGTCTGCGACAGATCTGATCGTGGCTCCATTTACCCAGGGGGTGAATGATGATCTACTCACGGTGGATTCGGGCAAAAGCCGTGTGCTGGAACTGTTCCAGGCCCAAGCGGAAACGCCTCCCGTGTGGACGAGTGCGCTGCACTTCCGTGTTTTCGAAATTGATCCTCAATACCGGGGTAAAACAGGCCTCACAAGCGAACCTCACGACTACACGACGGTGGATCTGAATGGTGATGGCAAGCTGGACCTGGCCCTCCTCGTCCATGATCGTCTGCTGCTGTACGTCCGGAAGTGAAGTGGACCCGGATGGAGGTTAGTAAGTTTCGAGAATCTCAACTCCAGGTGCCGTTCTTTAAAAAACCGATGGGCAGAGAGCTGGAATTTACGTTGTAAAAATTTGCGATGTTAGGCAGGACGTAATCCATATCGGCAGCAGGCACACCGAACCAGCGCAGCATCTCTGCAAAGAGGGAATCCACCGAGGTGGTGGGAATGGTGCGGCCGCCATAACCCGTGTCGTCGTTGCTTTCGAGAGTCAGGTCAGGGAATGTTCCGTAGATGCGGCCCCCCCGCACAGGACCACCCATGACCAGAGCATTGGCCCCCCAGGCATGGTCCGTGCCGCGACCATTGCTGCGCAAGGTGCGTCCAAAGTCCGAAGCGGTGTAAGTGATGACGCTGTCTTGCAGATTCAGTTGATCCAGCGCACGCTGAAAGGCAGTGAGCGCTGCATCCATCATTGTCAGCATCTCGGCCTGGGTTTCCAGCAACTCTCCGTGGTGATCCCACCCGCCGAAGCTGAGATACAGGGTCTGTCTATGCAGGCCTAGGCTATCGCGCAGGGCGATCATCTTGGCGGCGGCACGGAACTGCTGGGCGACCCAGTTGCCAGAAGGAAAGAGGCTGCTGATGGCGCTGTCATCATAACTGTTGAACTGCTGAAGGAAGAACTCCTGAAGCTCAATGCTGTTTTTGGTGAGGCGCGCATAGGACTGCTGCATGAGGTTGGCATAATTCTGTTCGATCATGCTGCGATGCGCTGCATTCTTCAGTCGCATGGGGTGCAGTTCATCGCCGATATCACTGCCCGTGAAAGTCAGTGCCCCACTATCGGTCACCACAAATTGCGTGGTGCTATTGCCCACCTGCCACAGGCTATTGCCAGCCAGGGAAATGTTCATGGAGATGCTGTCCGCATTGACGACGTTATTCAGTACATCGGCAGCGCGACCAGCCCAGCCGGCGAGCTGGGTCATGCCCTGCGGGACGGAGGTCTGCCACTGGTCAATCTGGTCACTGTGTGAATAAAGCGCGCGAGGCAGGGGCATGCTTTCCGCCAAGTATTGCGCCTTGGTCACGGGCTGGATCAGGGTACCCACATTGGAGATGAAAGCGGCACGGCGTTTCGCGGAGTCACCCCCTAGGCCATTGAAGAGTTCTTGCAGGCCGGGGCAGCTTGGGTGGATGCCATAAAGCTGCCCATCCCCGCCGTCTTGGTTCAGTGGGCGCAGCACGCCCGTGCCCAAGGCCAAATGATCCCGTGTTTCTGCATACACCGCGTGCCGAGCGCTGTCTCGTGGGACTAACCAATTGTAGGAATCATTTCCGCCATGAAGAAATAAGCATAGCAGCGTCCGATGATCTGTCGGGGCCGCCTGGGCGGCAGCATTTCCCGCCAGCTTGAGATTCAGCAAGGTATTGAGCACTGAAACGCTCCCCAAAGCAGAACAGGCAGACTGACCGATGAAACGGCGGCGGGTGGCATTCATGTTGAAATAGTGAGTGATTACCAAAGGCCTTCTGCCATCAACTGTAGCCTTAGCAATACCATGGTGTTTTGATTCATATTTAGAACCTGCACCGTGACTAGGCCTTCAGGCGTTCGACCACGAATGTAAGCCTTCTCGTATTTAAAATGCTGGTCCCATGAATCTCGGCGTGGATGATACAATGCTACGAGCGCCTTTGTTATGGGATGTAAGCCCGAGATGTTAACGCCTTTGTGACGGTTACAGAAAGCACATGACCAAGCCAAATTTTCAAAAGACGAGTTTCCTTGGTGCTTTCGAGGAATGATGTGTTCTACCTCAAACGGTGCCTGAGTGCCATGAGCAGGCAGGCGACAATATTCGCAGCGGTCTCCAGCACGCATCTTCACGCGTAACGATAAGCTGGAGGGCAGGCTGGACATGGTTAGCGCGCCTTGGTACTTTTCTTGATCACGCTGCTAGCTTGCGCTCGCAGAATGTCGAGATTCAGACAAGCATCAAGAATAGCGTCAAGTTCTGCCGATTCCTCTTCGCTGATGGTTTCACTTTTGACCTTCGCATTGAGAGTTTTGATGCGGCGGTGATCACGCGCGGATAACTGAGTGTTTTCCAAAAGCCAACGCGCAACAGGGAGTGGCATGATCGCTTTGCCTACAGCTTTGCGCGCAGGCGATTTTTTCGCGGGCAGCAGGGTATGAATCATGGTGAAAGTATGGTGGATGTAAAAGGGAAATTCAAGACTCGATCCAGGAAAGAGACCGGGTCATCTCATCACTGCGCCTTCGGGGCAGACGAGGGCGAGGTAGGCGGCCACCTGCACGCGGGCGGAGGTTTGTTGAGCGGGAATCTGGTTGATCACCCCGAGGATGAGCATGCGGGTGGAGGGGCGCATTTGCCCGGCGCAGAAGAGTAAGTTGAGGTGGTCCACTAAATCTGCAGGTGTTGAAGCGAGGGCTTTTTCACGGGAGAGATCCAGCGGAAAGCGGTAAGTTTCCCACATGGAAAAGCCCTGCATGAGAGTCTGCCAGAGGCGATTCGGAAAGGAGATGGAACTGAAGCTATCGGTGATCTGGAACACGGGACCGGCGAGATTGTTTTGAGTCAACAAACCAGGGGCGCGGTAGTCGGGTCGGTAGAAATTAAACACACTGGGGGAAAAGGTGGGTTCTTGGCGGCTGGCATTGAAGAAATCCCCCCAGTCCCACCACAGCAAATCCGGTACCTCCTTCAAACCGAAGGCGCGGGCCAAGGCCATGGTGCGGATCACAGGTTCCTTCAAGCGACCGTAGGAAGGCCGGCCCGTGATGCGTGGATCGCGGGCTTCTTCATCCAGGAGAATCGCCGTGACGACGGACTTCAAATCACCTCGCACACCTTCGCCATTGTCAGCGAAGACAGCGGCGATTCGCTGAATGTATGCGGGGCTGGGATTGTCTGTGACGAGGAACTGGATGAGCTGCCGCCCGACGAAGATGGGCGTGTTTGGGTGCTTAAAAAGATGTCTCACGGCATCGCTCACATCGCGCTCCGCATTCTCATCTGTGGCAGCACGGGCCGGGATGATGTAACCGCCTAACAAGGTTTTCTTGCCAAAGTCATGGTATTGACCACGCAAGGTCATGGGTGTGGCGAGGTCCTGCTCTGTCCAGCCGCCGCCGCCCCAGGTATGGCCGCCGAACCAAAAGCCTGTCATGACCCGCGCGAGCTGGGTGATCTCTGCATTCGTGTAGGTGGGAATGGACTGGCCCTGCCCATTGAGTTTCTGAGTGCCATCAGGATTCAGTTCCCATAGCCCGATGGTGAAGAGCTGCATGATCTCACGGGCGTAGTTTTCATCGGGATAGCGGTTGATAGAAGGGTCTGCTTTTTGGTTGCCCACGTGGCTGAGGTAGCGGCCCATGACGGGATGCAGGGTCACCTTCATGAGCAGATCGTGGTAATTGCCAAAAGCATGGCGAACGAGGACATCGTAATAGTCGGCCATGCCGAGGCAGCGGCTTTCCAGGTTGGCATCCCGCCGGGAGGTGACGAGGATTTGGCTGAGCGCAAAGGCCACGCGTTGGCGTAACTGGTCCTCTCCTTGGATGCTGGCGCGGGCAAAGGCGGTCATCATGTTATTGCCAAACAGGAAGGGGGCCTCGATTTCGCCACCGCGATTGAAGTTGCTCTGGGAACGCTGCCCTAGCATGTCGTCATAGATGCCCTGGATGTAGGTGGAGTGCAGGGTGGGTGGCTTGGCTACCTGCTCGGCTATCCAGTCGGCATAACCGAGAGTTTGTACCCGATGGATGTCCTCTAGGGTGGGGCCAAACGCAGCCTGCATGAGGAAGCGAGAGGCTTGGGAACGCATGATGGCTGGCTGGCCTGCACTGGCTGCACTACTGCCTTGGCCAAATTGCTCCAGCAGGCTCACCAAATCTCCACCCACCTCTGCATCGGGCACACCGTCGCCATTGAGGTCGGTAAAGACGGGAGGGCGAATGCTGCTATCTATCTGAGGATTCGACCCCAGCACGTTGACTTCGGTCCAGTCGCTGACGCCATCTCCATCACTGTCCACATCCTCTAGGGCGAGACGATAGAAAGTGCTGATGGGGTTTTGCAGTGCATTGGCAAAGGTCTGCGTCCAATTACTGCCGTCTGGGACTGGGGTGCCGGAAGCTGCGGCCCAATTGGAAAGATTGTGCGATTCCCACACATGGCCGGTTTTGAAATTCAGCGTCGGCCAGCGCACGGTGACATCAGTCCCTAGATGTTCGACGGTGGACCAAAAACGCGACTGTGGATTGAAAGGGTCAGTGCCCGCTGCGGCTTCATCACCATTGGTTAGGCCGTCCTTGTCCGCGTCCAAGTGACGGGGGAGAATGCCGCCGCCAGCCCAGTATTCCCAGGGATCTGACATGCCGTTGCCATTAAAGTCTTCCATGGCCGGGAGGCTCGGGGTGCCATGATAGAAAGGCGGTAGGCTGCTAGCCTGGAGGGGGTGACTGCCATTCTGCATCTCCAGCCCATCCGGTGCGCCGTCGTCGTCGCTATCGCGATCTCGTGGGCTTGTGCCTGCGAGGTATTCCTGAAGGTTGGTTAGGCCATCAACGTCGCTGTCCACACTGGCGTTGGTGGCATTGTTTTTATCCAACGTGTAAGCGTCCTCCCAAACATCGGGCATGCCATCTTCATCGGTGTCTTTGTAGGCGGCAAAGGCAGGCGTGTCCTCTAGAGGGGTACTTTGAAAAAACATCTGCACGCCAACGTGCCGGGTGATTTCCAGCCGATTGGCATTGGGGGGATCTCGAAGGTCCTGCCAGTTGACCGCATTGGTATGCACGTTCGTGGCGAGATGGCAGCCGACAAAGGTGCGTTCGATCACGGTGCTGCCTGTGTCTTGATTGATAAGACTGAAGGTGAAGGTCCAGTTCGTCTGGGCACCGGGGCTGGTGCCGAGGATTTGGAAACGCAGCCGATCCGAGATATCGGCACGGCCATGCCCGCTGAAGCCGAGCGCGGCTTTGTGGTCGGTGGGCATTTCATTCCAGTCGGCCTCCCAGATGTCCCAGCCATCATTGTCTGGGTGGCTGAAGCCATTTTCGTAGCTGGAATAGAGGAAGTGGGAAACGCGCCCGCCTTTCACGCGCAGGGCTATTTGGAAGGCATCGCGGCCTGGATTGGCCGCATTGGCCAGGCGGAAATTCATGAGTTGGTTATCGCCCCAGGGCATGTCCACCACGTGGCCACGTGTGTGGTCCCAGACGAGCTGCACATTGTCCACCACCCAGATGAAGTTGCGTGGTGAGGTGGTGACGATGGGCATCTGCGCATTGGCGGCATCGGCTTCCACAGGGTTGGTGCTCTGGCGGATCTCATCTCGGTCGCTGCGGCCATCGCCATCGCTATCAGCTAAGTTTGGATTCGTTGGTTGAGGGAGGCGGTTCACTTCCTCGCCATCGGCCAGCCCATCGCTGTCCGTATCGGCGAGCAGGGGGCTGGAGCCCGTGTCGGTCGCGCTCACCCACTGGCCGGTGGATGTTTCCACGTCGTCGGTTAGGCCATCGCCATCCGTGTCGGCCACATGAGGATCGGTTTGCCGGGTCCATTCGCCAAGGTTGTCCAGGAGATCGCCATCCAGGTCAGTCGCGGCATCGTTGGCGGCAGGATTGAGCTTGTGGGCTAGCTCCCACCAGGTGGGCATGCCATCATTGTCGGCGTTCGCGGTGGCATCGACGATCTGCACGCCGTGGATGCCCACCTCATACCAACTGGTGCGGAAGAGTTTCAGGTTAAAACTGCTGCCGCTGATGTTGCGAAAGCGGATGGTATTGCCACGCCAGGGGACCGCCTCACTGGAGATCAGGGGCTGGATGAAGCGCGTTTCTGGGGCGGTGCTGGAGGTGACAAACCAGCGATCACTCGTGGCCTGGTCATTGAGGCGCAGCCGCCCTTTGGCCCCATCATAAACGGAGCCCACATAGACGATGACATCATAGGTGGCGTAGGGCACCTGGCTAAAGGTGAGCGTGCCGCCTGTGTCATTGTTCACGCTGAAAAAACCATCGAACAATTTGCCCGTGGAACTGCCCCCGTGGCCGCTGGCCCAAAAGCCGGAGGTGGAGCTCCAGCTCATCGTCATCGCCGTGGGGGTGCCTGCGCTATTGACCAAAACCCCTGCTACAGGACTGGCCACGGCCTGATGGGTTCCGGTGGCCGAGTTCCAACTGGTGAGCGGGATCGTGCTATTCCAGTTCATCTGCGGGGCAAAGCCGGTGACAGCCCGTGCCGCGAGGGCATTTTCAGGATTCAGTTCGGAGACAAAATTCAGCCCGATGCTGCCACTCCAGACCGGTGGAGTGTGGGTGGCGGAAGTCGCATTGAATCCCGTGCGCAGCTCCCAGGCATCAGGGGCACCATCATTGTCCGTATCGGCCAGCAGCGGATTCGTCGGCGGTGTGGCGGTGGTTTCTTCGCCATCGGTTAGGGTATCGCCATCGGTATCGGCCAGCAGCGGCTGGGTGCCCAGCTCCACCTCGCGTCCATCTTTGAGACCATCTCCGTCTGTGTCGGCGACTCGGGGATCGGTTTTTAGCGCATACTCTTGCAGGTTGGTCAGACCGTCTTGGTCAGGATTGGCCACAGCATCGGCCGTGACGGCATCGCTCAGGCCGTGGTCTTCCTCCCACCAGCGGGGCAGGCCGTCGCCATCGGCATCCACCAGCGCAGTGGGGTGGATCTCCAGAGTCAGGGAGTCCAGCTGCACCCAGCCATCTGCCGCCCCGCCGATGCGCGCCACTTGCAGGATGTTTTCACCGACGAGTGGGGTCATGCTGCCTGCATTGGCCTCCACCACCACGGTGCCACTGGTGGTTGCGGTCTCAGTTTTGAGCACTGTGCCGTTCAGGCGCACTTCCAGTTCATGGGCTCCGTAGCCGGGCTCTGACCAGCCGCCCCAGACATGATGGAAGACGAAACGCAGGCGCAGGGTCGGCGTCACTTGGGCGGCATTCAGGTTGAAGTGCAGTCGGGTCAGCGGATTGCCCGTGCCGAGGGTTCGTTCCAGATTCGTCCACGGTTCTGCCTCAGCCACCAGGCCGATCGGTGCCGGGTAGGTACCCGAAAAATAATAGTCATTGTCCAGTGCCGTAGCACTGCCCGGGGCCGCATTCGTACCCCAGGTGCCGTCGCCAAATTCCTGGGGATTGCCATCTTGATTCCCCAACGAGCCAAGCATGGTGAATTCCCCCTGCAAAGCAGGCGTACCCAGGAGGAGGCCCAGGACGATGGCATGGAGGGTCAAATGGCCTTTCATGAGAGGAAAATGCACAAAAAATAAAGCGCCTGAGGCCAGAAAAGTAACCGCAGGGATTGATTCCCGCAATCCCAGGCCAAAGTTTCACTAGAGAGGACTGAAAATTTCTTCGGCCCAGGCTCTCAAAAATGACGATTTGCCCGATTTTGATGGAAAAGAGAAGCTTTTGGCCCCCGGATTGCTGCTTGACGGAAGTAAACCGGCAGTGATTGGTTGATCCCCGACATCCGGGCTCCCTATGATCGAGTGGGAAAAGCTTCTCTGGTTAACCAGTTACATCATCGTTTCCGCCGGACTGTCCGCCTTTGGGGCGCACAAGGTCAAGGTTCTGTACACCTATTGGAAGCACCGTAAAAACCCGCCCAAGGCCCTGCGAGAGTTCGCTGAACTGCCCGTGGTGACCATCCAACTCCCGATTTTTAACGAGGCGGATGTCTTGGGCCAGCTCGTCGCCTCCATCAGTGCCTTGGAGTACCCGAAAGATCGCCTGCAGATCCAGTTTCTGGATGATTCCACGGATGAAACTTCCCAGGCCTGCGAGCAATACGCTCAAACGATGCGGGAGCAGGGCTTCGACGTGGAGTATCGCCACCGCACGAACCGGCAAGGTTTTAAAGCTGGAGCACTGGATGCCGCCATGGCGACGGTCAAAGGCGAGTTCATCTGCATCTTCGATGCCGACTTTGAGCCGGAGCCGGACTACCTGATGCAGACCATCCACCACTTTACGGATCCCCAAGTGGGCATCGTGCAGGCGCGCTGGGGGCACAAGAATCTGGATTTCTCCCTGCTCACTCGTCTCCAGGGCATCCTGCTGGATGGGCATCTGATGATGGAGCAGACCTCCCGCAGCCGGCAGGGTGAGTTTTGTAACTTCAATGGCACGGCGGGCCTCTGGCGCCGCTGCGTGATTGATGAAGCAGGCGGCTGGAAACATGACACGCTGACGGAAGATCTGGACCTCAGCTACCGTGCGCAGATGCTGGGCTGGCGGTTCATTTACCTGAATGACATCATCGTCCCTGCAGAGTTGCCGCCGGACATGGATGGCTTTAAATCCCAGCAGCACCGCTGGACCAAGGGGTCCGTGCAGGTTTGCAAAAAAGTGCTGGGCAAGGTCTGGCGCAGCGATGAGCCCTTCATGAAAAAGGTGGAGGCCACCGCTCACCTGACCTCAAACTTTGCGAACTTACTGACTCTTTGCACCCTGGTGCTGCTGTATCCGGTGGATTTCCTGCCAGTGAATTCCTGGCAAAAGGCGGTCTTTGTGGACTTGCCGGTGTTCCTCTTTGCCACGGTGGCGGTGATCGCCTTTTACCTCACCGCTCAGGGAGCGCAGCGGCGCTTGGGCTGGCTACAGACCATCCCCTACATTCCGCTTTTCATGGCGCTGGGCATCGGGATGTCCATCAACAACGGCAAGGCGGTCATTGAGGCGCTTTTGGGCCAGGAGTCTGAATTTGTGCGCACGCCGAAGTATGGCGTGAATAGCCGCGCCCAGGCGCAGTCCTCGAAAAAATCCTTCCGCTACAAAGCGGGTAAATCCCTGTGTTTGTGGATCGAACTGGCCCTCGTCGGTTACTTTGGCCACCTGCTCTGGATGGCGGTGGAGAAAGAGCAGTGGGGCTCGTTGCCCTTCCTCGCCTTGTTCCTCGGTGGCTTCCTATATGTCTCTCTCAGTTCCCTGATGAAGCGCTTTTCCATGGCCACTTTCACCCCGCCCGAGCCGCCTTCCAAAGGCCCCAGCGAGACCGAAGAGGCTGAAGTGATGGTGGCTTGAGAGCCAAGAGACTCATTCCTTGGTGATCGTCTCGTCGAGATTCAGCAGAACCCGGGCGACGACGACCATTGGAGGCGCTTCGTCGGCGGCTTTGATCTGTCGCTGGCGTTTTAGCAGATCCGTCAGCAGCGCGGCTTCTTTGACCGTGGGTGGGCGTGAGGTGCAGAGGGTAAAGCCGTGGGAGATGGCTTTGGCATCATCGCCCGCGCCAGCTTTCTCCATGCGCTGGGCCAGATGCTGCGCCGCCTCCATGCTGAGGGTTTCATTCAGTGTCATCAGAGCCTGAAGCGGCGTGTTGCTGCGGGCGCGTTTCACGCAGGCGGTTTCTCCATTCGGCACGTCGAAGGTACCTAGGAAGGGGAAGGGGGTGCTGCGGCGACGGAAGACATAGACGCTGCGGCGATACTTTTGGTTATCTCCTTCAATTTTCCACGGAAAGGGGGCATAGCTCACGGGTTTTTCAAACAAGTACTCAGGGGCCGGGGGCATGACACTGCGCCCGCCTAACTGAGGATTTAACAAACCGCTGACCGCGAGCTGGATGTCACGCACCACCTCGCCCTCCACGCGAAAGCGGGGGCCACGGGCCAGCAGTCGGTTGTAGGGATCTTTTTCCAGCAGTGCAGGGGTGACTTTGCTCTCCTGACGGTAGGTGGCGCTGGTGAGGATGAGGCGGTGCAGGTCTTTGTTAGACCAGCCCTTGTCCATGAACTCAGCGGCCAGCCAGTCCAGCAGTTCGGGGTGGCTGGGCAGGCTGCCTTGAAGGCCAAAGTCCTCCGGTGTATCCACGAGCCCGATGCCAAAGTAAGCCTGCCAGACCCTGTTTACCCAGGCCCGTGCTGTGGTGGGAGACTGGCGGGAAACCATCCAGCGGGCGAAGGTGAGGCGGGAGCCGTCGGCATCCTGGGGGAGGGGATTGTTCAGCATCGCAGGCACACCAGCGGTCACTTGTTCACCGGGCTTGAGGAAATCCCCGCGCTTCAGCAGGTTGGTCATGCGGGGTTCATCGCGACCATCCAGCACCAGGGTAGTGGTGCCTTCTGGATGCTGCTTCCAGAGGGTTTCGATCTCGTCATTGACGCTCTTCCATTCGAGGAGGGTGCTGCGGAAAAAAGCAAAGACAGGGGAGGGGATGGCCGCATCTTTCATGGTGGCATCTTCTTTTTTCTCCACCCAGGCGCGGACGGATGGCGGCAGTGGATCAGCCGTCGCGTCAGGGGCATCGGTAGCGCAGATACGGTAGCGGCCCAGGTTCATCGTTTGCAGGTCATCGCTGTTCCAGCCGCCGTGCTTCATGCTGAGGCCTACGGTGAGCTCCATACTGGGAGTGACGACCAGGGGTTTTCCCAAAACGAAGACGGCTTTGCGGGGCACATTTCGGCGGCCGGGTCCGGCATCTATGCCCCAGGCTGTTTTGGCATCACCATCGATGGCGTAAGTGACCGGGCCCGTGACACGATTGTCCTTGTCCGCTTCCTTATCGCGGGCATAGGGCACCAAGGGTGTGTTTTCAGGCTCGCCGTAATCAGCGGTGGCTTTGATGAATTTCAATGGGGTGAGCTTGTCACCGACTTTGATTTCAGCCGTGAACTCCGTGAGGGCGGCCATACCTTTGATGGAGCGGCCTGGGCCATAGGCTGGCAGGTTGGGATCGTTGAGAAGTTCCAGGCGAAAGGCGGTGATGGTGCGCGTGGGGGCTACGCTCTCCTCAGGACGGCGGACAGGAGTGTCCACGCTCCTCTCGGGGATGCTTGTGCTCCTCTCGAGGCCCTTTAGATCCACGACAAATTTCACGTGGGACTTGGTGGGTGCGTAGCCTTGGGCCAAGATACTGCCGTCTTTTTGACGGATGGCTTTTTCACCGCCGGAGGGATCGTCTTCAAATTTCAGCGTGGTCCAGGCGGGTTGGTTGCCCTTCACCTGGGCGGCCCATTGCTCCAGGCGTTGAGGCCAGTCGGCGTGCTCATGCTTCAGTTTGTTTTCCAGGTCCTGGATGCTTTGTAAAACCTGTGCGCGCTGCATCTGCTCGCTGCTGGTATAGACGACGCGCCAGGGCTCGTTGTCGTTGTTCAGGAAGGCGAACATCTGATAATATTCCACCTGGCTGATGGGGTCATACTTGTGGTTATGGCACTGAGTGCAGCCGATGGTGAGGCCGAGGATGCTTTTGCCGATGGTGTCCATGCGATCAAACATGGCCTCCATGCGGAATTGCTCGGGGTCCACGCCGCCTTCCTCATTGATCATGGAGTTCCGCAGAAATCCGGTGGCGACGATTTGGTCCTGCGTGGCTTTTGGCAACTGATCTCCGGCGAGTTGCTCAATGATGAACTGGTCATAGGGCAGATCGCGATTGAAGGCGCTGATGACCCAGTCGCGGTAAAACCAGATGTGGCGCATGGGGTCCTTTTCATAACCGTTGCTGTCCGCATAACGCGCCGCATCCAGCCAGTGGCGGCCCCAGCGTTCACCGTAATGCGGGCTGGACAGCAACTTTTCGATCATGCGCTCGTAGGCCTTGGGAGAAGACTTAAAATCCTGCACAAAAGCCGTCACTTCTTCCGGCGTGGGCGGCAGGCCGGTGAGGTCCAGAGAAACGCGGCGGATGAGCGTTTCAGGAGCCGCTTCTGGAGAAGGCTTTAAGCCTTCGCGGGTGAGCCGCTGCTTAATGAAAGCATCCACGGGATGAATGGCCGCAGGCAAGGCTGGCTTGATGGGTGCTTTGAAGGCCCAGTGGTCCACTTTCGTTTCCAGACTGACGCTGGCACTGTCTGGCCACTCGGCCCCGGCATCAATCCAGGCTTTGATTTTGCCGATCTCTTCGGGTGAGAGAGGATCTCCCTTGCGGGGCATTTTCATCTTCGGGTTCCGGCCTTCGATGGCGTGGACCAAGATGGAATCCGCACTGTGTCGTGGCTTGATGGCCAGACCAAAGTCACCGCCCTTTAGCGCGCTAGGTTTGTGATCCAGACGGAAGGCCGCCTCTTGTTTGTTGCTGCCATGGCAGCCGTAGCAGCGCTGCTCAAAGATGGGCTGGATGTCCGCCACAAAATCCACCGCTTGAGCAGAAGAAAAGGCGAGTATAAAAAGGGAAAACCGCAGCATGTTAGGCAAGTTATACGCAAACGCAGATCAAAAGCCAAGAGCGCCCGGCATGGAGGATTCAGGCGAGCAATGCAAGGAGTGAGGGCTTCTAGCCCTCTCAATCCCGCAGTCGCGGGACAGGGATGGCCTCACTCCTTGATTTTAGTAGGACCTTCTTTACCACGTGGCCGTGGACATCGGTGAGGCGGTAGTCGCGGCCCTGGGTGTGGAAGGTGAGTCGCTCGTGATCGAAGCCCATGAGATGCAGCATGGTGGCCTGCACATCGTGAACGTGGACGGGATCTTCCACGACATTGAAGCCGAGCTCATCCGTCGCCCCGATGGTCTGACCGCCTTTGACACCGCCGCCTGCCATCCAGATGGTGAAGGCCTGCGGGTGGTGATCACGTCCGAGTGCGCGGCCTAACGCGGGATTGGTTTCCACCATTGGGGTGCGGCCAAATTCACCGCCCCAGACCACCAGTGTATCATCCAGCAGACCGCGTTGTTTGAGGTCCTTCACTAGGGCGGCACTGGCTTGGTCGGTCTCCTTGCAGTTGTTGCGCACGTTGCCTTCGACGTTGGAGTGGGCATCCCAGCCTTCGTGGTAGATGTTTACGAAACGTACCCCGCGCTCGATCATGCGCCGGGCTAAGAGACAAGCGCGGGCGTAACTGGGCTTGTCAGGATCGCAGCCATACATCTCCAGAGTCTCCTTGCTCTCGCTGCGCAGGTCCGTGAGTTCCGGGGCGCTGGTCTGCATGCGGAAGGCCATTTCATAGGAAGCGATGCGCGTGGCGATCTCCGGATCTCCCACCGCACCTAGGCGTTTTTGATTGAGCTGGCTGACGAGGTCCAGCGTGTCTCGCTGCGCCCGCGAATCAATGCCCGCAGGGCTGGAGACATTCAGGATGGGGTCACCGCTATTGCGGAAGCGTACGCCGTTGTAGATGGTCGGGAGGAAGCCGCTGGACATGAGGGCCGTGCCGCCGCTGAGGCCTGAGCCGGTGGACATGACCACAAAGGCAGGAAGGTTTTGCGTCTCGGCCCCGAGTCCATACAGCGCCCAGGAGCCCATGCAGGGGCGGCCCGGCTGGCCAAAGCCTGTCTGGAAAAAGATCTGCGCGGGGGCGTGATTGAACTGGTCCGTTTTCACGGAACGGATGATGCACAGCTCATCAGCAATCTTCGCTACATGCGGCATCACCTCGGAGATCCAGGCCCCACTTTGCCCATGCTGGGCGAATTTGAAACGAGGACCCAGAGCGGCGGCATCCGACCGGATGAAGGCGTAACGCTGGCCGCCAATGACCTCGGGAGGGATGGGTTTGCCCTCATACTTGGTGAGCATGGGTTTGGGGTCGAAGGTCTCGAGCTGACTTGGAGCCCCCGCCATGAAGAGGTGGATCACCCGTTTGGCCTTCGGGGCAAAGTGAGGGCCGCGCGCGCTCAGCGGATTTGCTGCAGCGGCACCGCTGAGTGAATCCGTCAGCAGACCGGCGGCGGCCACTTTGCCCAAACCATAAGTGCAATCACGCAGGAAGTGACGGCGGGAGTAGAAGGTGGGGGTGTGAAACATGACCGTCGTTTAGTTTTTGGTGATGAACTCGTCGAGGTTAAAGAGGGCGCGGGAGGCGAGAGTCCAGGTGGCGGCTTCAGGCGAAGGGGCATTGGCTTGGCCGCAAATCTCAGAGGCTTTGAGTTCGCCTGACTTGAGGCGCGCACGCTGCTGCTGGAGGAAGGTTTTCATAAGCTGGATTTCATCCGCTTCGGGCTGGCGAGAAAGCACCCGCAGGTAGAGCTGACGAAGGAGGGTTTCATCCCCGTCGGCCTCTTTGGCCAGCAGGCTGCCAAGCGACTGGGCACCCTCGGTGAAGATGACATCGTTCATGATGGTGAGCGCCTGGAGCGCGGAGTTGGAGGCTTCACGCTTGACCAGGCAGGCGTCTCCCGTAGGCGCATCAAAAGTGGTGTAGAGGGCAAAAGGCGCGGTGCGTTTGCTGAAGGTGTAGAGGCTGCGGCGGTAGCGGTCTGCTCCCGTGCTGGGAGTCCACTTGAATTTGCCATAGGCCACTTCCGTGACGCTGTCCGGCTGGGGTGGATAGACGCTGGGGCCGCCTAACTTAGGATTTAACAAACCTGCGGCCTTGAGCATGGAATCGCGGATCATCTCAGCCTCCAGCCGCACGCGAGGGAAGCGGGAGTAGAGAATGTTTTCCGGATCTTTAGCCTGGCTGAGATCGGAGACCTGGACCGATTGCCGATACGTGGCACTCGTCACCAGCAGGCGATGCAGCTTCTTCATGGACCAGCCCTGCCTAACAAACTCCACGGCCAGGGTGTCGAGCAATTCGGGGTGGCTGGGCAGGGAACCCTGGTAACCAAAGTCATCCACCGTCTTCACCAGCCCACGGCCAAACAGCGTGGCCCACTGGCGATTTACCACGACTCGCGGTGTGAGGGGATTTTCCGGTGACATGAGCCAGCGGGCGAACTCCAGCCGGGTCTTCGGTGCTTGTTGAGGAAAAGCATGCAGCACCGCCAGGGTCACAGGCTGCACAGGTTCCTTCGGCTGAGTGAACTCCCCGCGATGGTGGCGGAAGGTGGGGCGCTGATGATTGGCCGGGCGCTCCCGCATGACGAGGCTGATGGGAAGAGCGGGTGCCGTGCGCAGATTCCGAATAGTCTTGGCCTCTGCAGCGAGTTGGGGGGCGGTGAGGAGAAAGTGCTCCCAAAGCGTTTGCCGATCATTCGAAGTCAGTTCAGGCTTTGCTAGGAGGCTGGTCAGTTCGTTGCCCATGTCACGTGCGACTGCCTTCGCATCGGCGCTGGCCGAGAGGCGAAAGTGGCCCAATGGGCAGGCGTAGTGACGGCCAAATTGCATGATCACACGGATCTCCGTCCCGGCAGGAACCGGCTGTGCGAGGATAAAAACGGCTTCGTGACGTTCGCCATAACGGGCGGCGCAGCTCCAGCCTGTTTGGGGATCGCCATCAATGGCCTGCTGTGCGGTGGCTGGGTTTTTGCCAAAGTTGTTTTTAAAGTAGCTCTCCGTCGCAGAGGCAAATTTCACGGGCTGTCCGTTCACGATGACCTTGAACTCGCCCATGAAGAAATCGCCCTTGGGGCCTTCGTAATTGCACATCCCTGGGCCATGAGCGGGCAGGCTTTCGTGAGGCAGCGCCTCCAAACGAATGGCGGAGACGGGTTGGCTTGAGGGGGCGAGGGTCAGGTCGTAGGTGTCAGACTTGGTGATGTCGCCGGAGGCGAGGACGCTGCCGTCTGCGTGGATGGCCAGCAGCGGCAGATTGGTGGAGGCCTTCGTGGGCTTCAGCGTCTGCCACACCGTATTGCGGGCACGTTCGGTGGTCAGCCATTGATCGAAGGCTTTTTCGGCAGTGTTGCCGCTTTTTTGGTTAGGCCATTTAGATGGCAGATCTTTCAGCAAGGTGGCGGCCTTTTGGAGATTGGCCCGATGCTGGGCCGCGAGGGTTTCATCCGGCAGGTCCAGGTCGGGCTCATCCGCATTGTTGAGGAAGGCCATCATGCCGTAGTATTCCGTGTGGGTGATGGGATCGAACTTATGCGTGTGGCACTGGGTGCACTGAAGGGTGAGGCCCAGCCAGGTGGCCCCGGTCGTCGCCACGCGGTCCGTCATGGCGTGAAAACGGAATTCCAGGGGATCAATGCCGCCCTCTTCATTGAGCATGGTGTTGCGGTGAAACCCAGTGGCGATGCGCTGCGCTAGCGTAGCCTCAGGGAGCATGTCGCCAGCGAGTTGTTCGATGCTGAATTGATCAAACGGCATGTCGGCATTCAGCGCCTGGATGACCCAGTCGCGGTAGGGCCAGATGCTGCGCTCGCGGTCTTTTTCATAGCCGTTGGTATCGGCATACCGGGCCAGGTCCAGCCAGCGGCGGGCCCAGCGTTCGCCATAGGCAGGGGAGGCCAGCAGTCTGTCCACATAGGTTTCATAGGTGGCCTGCGGCTCGGTTTTGAAGGCGGCGACAAAGGCCTCCAGCTCATCTGTCGTGGGCTGTAGCCCGGTCAGGTCCAGCGAGACACGCCGGGCCAGGGTGTAAGGATCGGCCTCGGGGGCTAGTTTCAGCCCGGCTTCGTGGAGCTTTTTCTGGATCAAGTGATCTACGGCATGAACCCCGGCCGGCACGGCAGCGGCGAGGGGTTTGGTAAAAGCCCAGTGGGGGGCGTATTCAGCTCCTTCGGCCACCCATCGTTTCAGCGTGGCTTTCTGGGCGGCAGTGATGGGCTTTTTCGCGTGAGGCGGCGGCATCAGCTCGTCCTCATCCTCGGAAAGAATGCGGCGGATGATTTCGCTGGCCTCGGCCTTGCCGGGCACAATGGCCACTTCGCCTGATTTGCCCGCCTTGAGGGCGTCTTCGCGGATGTCCAGCCGCAGCTTGCCTTTGCGCCCCTGCTCGTCCGGGCCGTGGCAGTGGTAGCAGTGGTTCGACAGGATGGGGCGCACATCGCGCTGAAAGTCCAGCGCAGCGCCGGGAAGCGACGCAGGCAGGGCGAGGGCAAGGAGGACAAACAGACGAGGCATGGTTTCAGCCATGAATAACGTCTGCCAGGGCTGCATCCTACGCCGAACGCAGAATCATCCATGCCTTGTCAGGTCGGCAGGGTCTATTCTTCCCCGCTGAGGATGACGCTGCCTGTGGCTAGGCGGGTGCCATCGGCGGTGATGATTTCTCCGCTGATCTGGACGAGGCCAGGCATCACCGCATCCCGCCGGGCAATGATGGTGAGGGTCTCCCCAGGGGGAATGCTGCCCAGGATTTTGAATTGACGCACGGCGGTGAGGCGGACGTTTTTCAGCGGTTGGTCTCCGCGATCACTCTGGGCCAGGATTCCTCCGAGTTGGGCGAGGGATTCGATCATGATCACACCTGGGAGGAGAGGTTGGCCCGGAAAATGCCCTTCGAGGAAAGCTTCATCGCCTTTCAAGGTCCAGCGGGCCGTGGCGGTGACCCCAGCCTCCATGGAAACCAGTTCATCAACAAAGCGAAAGGAAGGACCGTGAGGAAGCGCGGAAAGGGCTTGGACAAGCGAGGTAGGCTGCAACATAATCGGCGCCCTCATTACCCCATGCTTACGGATTGTGCCAATTTTGAATGCTCAACATCCCTGACACGCTGACTTCAAAAGAGCGTATCGAGTTTTACCCTTTTTGCATGTTGGACCGCCTCCGCCTGATCACTGCCTGGTTCACCAGCCTCCTTTACTGGGTGATCGGGGGCACGGGCTTTGGGTTGCTGTGTTTGCTCCTGCCTTTATTATTTTGCCGGGATCGGGCGCGGGCGATCGGGCAGTGGGCGGTACAAATGGCTTTCCGAGGGTTTTTAGGCGTCCTACGGTTTTTTGACATTGTGGAATGCGAGTATGTGGGATTTGAGAAACTGCGGATCCAGACCGGGGGCATCATCGTCGCGCCGAATCATCCCGCGCTGTGGGATGCCGTGTTTGTGCTGGCAGAGGTTGACCACATGGCTTGCGTGTTGAAAGCATCCTTGATGTGCAATCCGATTTTGTTCGGGGGAGCGACGGCCGCAGGCTTCATCCCAAACGAACCCACTCACAAAATGCTGCGTCAGTGCATCGAGACGTTAAAGAAAGGGGAACGCCTGCTGCTTTTCCCGGAAGGCACGCGCACGCGCCCTGAGCATGGGAGGCTGAATCCCTTCCAGGGAGGCCTAGCGGTGGTGGCCAAAAACTCCGGGGCCCCCGTCTGGCCTGTGTATGTGGAAACGAACAGTCGTTATTTAAACAAAGGCTGGTCTCTCTGGCACCTGCCCACGGAAAAAGTACGCCTGCGCATGACGGTGGGGGAGCCGCTGCGATTTCCTGAACAAGGCGAAGCCCAACCATTCATTGATGAACTGCGTCAGCGCTACCTGCTGGCCCTGGAATCCCCTGCCGCATGAAGATCCTGGTCCTGATCCCCAGCTACAACACCGGGCGCATTCTGCCCCAGACTGTCGCCGACGTTTTGAAACATTGGCCTGAAGTGTGGGTGGTCATGGATGGCAGCACCGATGGCAGCGCGGCCCTGCTGGAGCCCCTGAAGGCCACGGCCCCTGGGCTGAGGGTGATCTCCATCGAAAAAAACGGGGGTAAAGGTGCCGCCGTTCTGCATGGCACCCGTCTGGCTCATGAAGCCGGCTACACCCATGTCCTGACCATGGATGCCGATGGTCAGCACCCCACGGATGACATTCCCCGTTTTGTAGCTTTAGCTCAAAAATACCCGCAGGCAGTGATGATGGGCACGCCTGTTTTCGGGCCAGAGGCCCCGCAACTCCGTGTGCAGGGGCGCAAGATCTCCAACATGTGGGCGAATCTGGAGACGCTGAACTGGGGCATCCCGGATACCCTTTTTGGTATGCGTTTGTATCCCATCCCCCTGCTGCTGCGGGCCTTTCGCGGCACCATCTGGGCGCGCCGCTTTGACTACGATACGGAGATCGCCGTGCGTCTGGCTTGGCAGGGCGCACCGATGCTGGCTGTGCCCACGACCGTCCGTTACCTGACCCAGGAGGAGGGCGGTGTGTCTCAATTTCGCTATTTCCGGGATAACAGTGTGCTGACCTGGATGCACGCGCGCCTGCTGTTTGGTTTTGGCTGGCGGTTACCATTGTTGCTCTTACGCATTGGACGAGGCGGCAATCCCCTGCGTAAAGTCACGGCATGACGCCCACTCTGGCCCAACTCGAAAACATCGCCGCCCTCTGCAACCGGCGATGGGATTTCTTCTACACCCGTTCCAAGCTCGCCAGCGATCCAGTTTACCAAGCGGTGGTCAAGGAGATCGGGTCTAGTTCGCTGCCAGTGCTGGACATCGGTTGTGGCATCGGCCTCCTGGCGCACTACCTCCGCGCCTGCGGCCACACGGCACCAGTCATCGGTTTTGACTACGACCAGCGTAAAATTGACAGCGCTGCGGCCATGGTGAGCAAGTCAGGTCAGCAGGGGCTTAGTTTTTCTGCGGGGGATGCCCGCACGGGACTGCCAGAATTCAGTGGGCATGTGGTCATCCTGGACATCCTCCAATTTTTCACGCCCGAGGAGCAAAACACCCTCATCACCGCTGCTGCGGCCCGCGTGGCACCTGGTGGGAAGCTGGTGATCCGCACCGGGCTGCGGGATGATTCCTGGCGCTTTCGCGTCACAGTCCTGGGGGACTATCTGGCTAAAATCACCTTTTGGATGAAGGCGGCCCCGACATGTTACCCCGATGCGGAACAGTTCCGTGACGTGCTCTCCAAAGCGGGCTTGCAGGTGCAAATCACCCCTTTGTGGGGGGGGACTCCGTTTAACAATCATCTGATTGTTGCACAAAGGTAACCTGCGTGATTCAACGCCCGTCTCGACAACGCTGTCCATCTCGGCTAGAAAACCGCCCGCATGTCGTCCACCACCCGTTTTATTCCCTTCCTGTGCGCTGCCTTGCTCTGGCTAGCTGGCGCGGCGGCGGCTCCGGCCCAGTGGCTGGTGTATGAGCTGCGCTTTACCCCTGAGGCAGAGTCGGTGAACTTCAGCTTTTACACAGGCGGCTACGTCGTTGTGCCCGCTGGTGGGGGCGAGGCCACCATCGTGCTGACCACGGAGGAAGGCGGGCGCTTTTACGCTGTGGCGGAGAGCAGTGGTAAATACTTCGTGGCGGCGAATGCCAGCGTGCGGAAGGCCGTCTTTGCCGCCGCTGCTTTCACGGGCACTTCCCAGGCCTTTTACACCGCTTCGGGCGTGATGAATCGCTCCCTCCTGCTCGGTGGCAGCGCGGGCTCGCAGTCCTGGCGGGTGGCAGAAAGCCTCACGGGGCGTCTCATGTCGGCCGATGATGAATCGGTCACTGGACCCGCAGCCGATGGTTCCTTCGGCGTGGTGGGCAGCGCGCTCATCACTGGTACTCTACGGGAAGACCTGACCGCGAATGTGAGCAGCACCTTTGGTTCCCAAAATGTGGCCACGGCCTACATCATCGAGCTGCTGGAAAAATACGGTTACACGCCGGATGACGGAAGCCTCCCCGCGCCCACCATCTCCTCCTCCGAGGCGGCGGTGATTGATGCCAGCCTCTTCCCTGTTGAAACCCACGGCCAGGCCCCTGCCAACGACTGATGAAAAATATCCGCCAAGCCTTGGTCCAATGTCTGGAGGCCTCAGGCGGCTCCGGCATTCCTCTTCCTACCGCCACGCCGAGTTCCTCGGTGGTGAATCAGCTCCTGGATACGGGAGCCTTGGATGAAGAATCTTTCCTCTCCCAGCTCGCCGTCCGTCTAGGATTGGGTTACGTCTCAGTCCCACTTCCGGACAGTGCCGACGCACCAGAGATGAAGCGCCTGCTGCCGCCGCGTGTGGCGTTGAAGCACCGCCTGCTGCCCCTAAAGATCGAGGAAGAAGAAGGCGGGGCCAGGAAGCTCATCATCGCCGCTTACGATCCCTTTGACCTCATCGGCCGCCAGGCCGTCTCGCGTGAAGTGGATGCGCCCGTGCGCTGGCAGATCGCCCCGCGAAAGCGACTGCTGAATGCCATGCGTGACTTCTATGGTGTGGGTGCAGATACCTTTGAAGAGATCCTGAAAGGCCGTGACGTGGACGGCTCTGACCTGGAGCAGCGGGATGAAGCGAACATCATTGATGCGGATGATGAAGAAGCCTCGGTGGTGAAGTTCGTGAACACCGTGATTCGTGAAGCCCTAGAGCAGCAGGCCACGGACATTCACGTGGAGCCCATGGAAGACAAACTGCGCATGCGCTACCGCATTGACGGTCGCCTGCGTGAGGTGCCCGTGCCGGAAAACATCAAGCAGCTCCAGCAGTCTGTGATCGCGCGTTTGAAGGTGATGGCCAAGCTGGACATCGCCGAGCGCCGCCTGCCGCAGGATGGTCGTATCAGCCTGCAGATCGCGGGTCAGCTCATTGACGTGCGTGTCGCTACCATCCCAAGTGTGGAAGGGGAGAGCATTTCGCTTCGTTTGTTAGGCCAGGAGAAGTTCAACCTGGACAAGTTGCGCATGGAAACGGACTTGCGGGGTGAGATCGAAGTCCTGCTGAAAAAGCCCAACGGCATCATCCTGGTGACGGGGCCGACGGGTTCCGGGAAGTCCACCACGCTCTACACCTTCCTCAGCCAGCTCAATACGGAGCATCGCCGCATCGTCACCATCGAGGACCCGGTGGAAAACAAACTGCCGGGGGTGGTTCAGATCGCGGTGCGGCCTGAGATTGAGCTCACTTTTGCCACCGGTCTGCGCAGCATTCTGCGTGGTGACCCGAACGTGGTCATGGTGGGGGAAATGCGTGACCTGGAAACGGCGGAGATCGCCATCCGTGCCGCTTTGACGGGTCACTTGGTGTTCAGCACCCTGCACACGAACAATGCCATCGGGGGCATCATGCGTTTGGTGGACATGGGCGTGGAGCCCTTCCTGGTCGCTACCTCCGTGCGTGCTTTCATCGCCCAGCGCCTCGTGCGTTTATTGTGCAATGTCTGCCGCGAGCCAGAACCAGATGCGGAAATGAAAATCCGCGAACTCAAGTACACCGGCCCCATCCGCACGCAAGTTTACCGGGCCAAAGAAGGTGGCTGCGAAGCCTGCCGCCATACGGGCTACAAAGGCCGAATGTCCATCTACGAACTCGTGCGCCTCACCCCTGCCATGGGCGAGCTCATCACCCATAAGGCCAGCAGCGCCCAGCTCATGCAGCAGGCCTACAAAGACGGCTACCGCCCGATGCGTGAGTATGGCGTGCGCAAGGTCCTGGATGGTAATACCACCATTGAAGAAGTCATCAGCGTGACCGTGGCGGAGTCGGAACAGTGATGTCTGGCCGAGATGGTGATGCAGGGGTAGGATTGAGTTTAGTCCTACCCAGTCATTCCGTTTTCGATGAAGAAGTTTTTCAAACGCCTGGCCATCCTCGCTATTCCGCTGGGTTTTCTGACACTGATCTTTCCAGAATGGCTGGTGATCCCATTGTTGCTGGTGGGTTATCTGGAAGGTCCGAATGCCAATAGCCCTTTTCCCGAAGCCCACGCAAGGGCGGTCAAAACATTCGTTGATAGCGAGGGGTTTGGCTTTGGACGATTCAAGCGATCAGGCTATTGGTTTGAGCATACCGTCCGTCTAGAAGAAAAGACTTTTCGGCCCATGAACGTCAATCTCATTGGGTTGACCCCCGAAGAAGGCGACCGTTATTTTGAAGGTCGCATGCCCAAAAAGGCGGAGTTGACCACAGCGAAAACGAGGAAGCTTTCAGAGGATGAGGCGGCTGCGGTGGCCCAAATTCGGGCAGGCACGGCCCCTTGGGTGCGATTGCCTGCTGCCTGGGAAACATTCGTGGGACCGCCTCGTGAAGACCGTTATGATACTGTCCATATCATCGCGCCGATCACAGCGGACAAAAGCTGCCTCGAATGCCACAAGGTCAAACAAGGCTCCCTTCTGGGAGCCTTTGATTATGAAATGATACCGATGCGGTGAGTTGCCCAAAAGGACCGAACGCGGATCAAGGCAGCAGCGCGTTTGGGGAATCCACGAAGAATTCCTTCAGGTCTTCATCCGGCAGGGCCCCATTGCGGATGCCTTCCAGGCGCTTGCGGCTGCCGCGCTCCGAAGTCGGGCGGTTGGCAGTGCGGGACACGATGTCACCGATCAGAGGAGCGGCGACTACGGCGCTGGCGGCCAGGAGCGTGAGGGAAACGATGTTTGAAGTACTGCGACCCATGCCACGGCCAAAGAGGATGCCGAGAGCGCAACCTGCAGCGGCAGGAGCGATCATGCTGGCGTAGGTTTCGTAGCGGCTTTCGACAGTGGATTCAGGTGGCATAACGCAGATAAGATAGCATCACCGCAGATTCTCCAAAGTGGAATTTGCTCCCGGTCACGATTGGGCCATCGTCAGCGCGCATGAGTCAGTCAGCATCCCCCTCCCGATACGCCCTCATTTTAGCTGGAGGAAGCGGTCAGCGCTTCTGGCCGATCAGCCGGGATGCCTTGCCAAAGCAGCTTTTGAAGTTGTTTGGAGACAAAACCTTGCTGGAAATGACGGTGGATCGCCTGGAAGGCGTGGTGCCGAAGGAGAACATCGTCATTCTGACGAACAAGCAGCAGGAAGCAACGGTGCGTGCCTTGCTGCCTTTTTTACCCTCGGAAAACATCCTGGCTGAGCCGGAGAAGCGGGATACCGCGCCGGCCATTGCTCTAGGTGTGGGCTGGGTGGTGGCGCGGGATCCTTCCGCTACGATGATGGTGCTGCCGGCGGATCATTTGATCCAAAATGTGGCAGAGTTTCAGAAGGTGCTGATCAATGCGGCCAAATGTGCCGAGGCGGCGAGCAGCCTGGTGACAGTGGGCATCAAACCCACCTGGGCCTGCCCGAGCTACGGGTATGTGGAGCGGGGCAAGCGCGCCTCCGTCCTGGGCGTGAGTGAGGTGGCTGTGTATGAAGTGGCGCGCTTCCGGGAAAAGCCGAATCCAGACTTGGCGGAGCACTTCATCGCGCAGGGGAATTTCACCTGGAATGCGGGCATGTTCATCTGGACGATACCGGCCATTTTCAGTGAGCTGTCTCGTCACTGTCCTGCTTTGGCGGACTTTGTTTCGGAGTTGCGCGGTTCCAAAGATTTCTGCGCTACGGTGGAACGCCAGTTTAGCAAACTGCCGAAGCTTTCCATTGATTACGCGTTGATGGAGCGTGCCTCCCGGGTGCTGAATATCGAGGCCACTTTTGACTGGGATGATGTGGGTAACTGGACCTCCGTAGGCCGCTACCTCAAGTGCGATAGCGAGGGAAATCAGCACAACTGTGCGATGACCCAGATGAATGCCGCCGATAACTTGGTCTTTTCTCAGACGGGGCAGCACATCGCTTTGCTGGGTGTGCAGGATTTGATCGTCGTGGCCTCCAAAGACGCGATTTTGATCACCAGCCGGGCTCAGGCGGAAAGTATCAAAAAGATGTCGGACCTGCTGCCCAAAGAATTGCGCTAAATTGCTTGTTGAAGATCAAATTCACGGTGGCTCTGCGTTGAGCCTTTCTCCCGATGCGCTACGCCTTTTTCGATCTCGACCACACGCTGTTGCCGTTTGATACGCAGACGCTGTTTTGCAATTTTGTGCTGCATCGGCATCCCTGGCGTATCGTCTTGCATGCCTGGTTTGTCCCCTATGCCCTGGGTCGTGCGGTGGGGGTGGTGAGCACCGCCACGGCGAAGCGGGCCTTCCTTTCCTACCTGTGGGGGATGAAGCGCGCGCACCTGCGCCGCCTGGCGCGTGACTTTGCCCATGATTGTGTGGATACCTGGATCTACCCGGAAATGCGGGCCGAGATCCTGCGGCACAAACACCAAGGGCGGAAGCTGGTGCTGAATACGGCGAGCCCGGATTTTTATGCCGAAGAAATCGCCGCTGTGCTGGATTTCGATCACTGTGTGGCCACGCGTTTCCACATCGGCAACATCGTGCCCCTGCGCCCGCCTTTAGTCGGGTCTAACAACAAGCGTGAGGCGAAGATTGCGGCCATGAAAGCCTCGGTGCCTGGAGTCGCCGCGCTGACGGATGAGCAGCGCTTCCACTGCTGGGCCTACAGCGATAGCGCCGCAGACATCCCCCTGCTGGAATTTTGTGGCAACCGCATCCTCGTACATCCGAGTGGTGGGCTGAAGAAGCACTTTCCTCAGCATGATGTCACGGTGGTCACTCCACGCCGCCCCTACTGGGGAAAGGTGGGGGATATGCTCTCGGCCCTGAGGCAGATGCTGGGACTGCATGGCGAGCGCGGCCCGGCCCGCTAAAAAAAATCCAGGTGCCCCGAAGAGCACCTGGATGATGAATCGAGATCTTCCGAGAGTCCTTAGACCACCGTCGCCATGGCGATGGGTAGTGGGTTGGAGCTGGACTCAGGCGTCTGGAAGAAGGAGACCTTGCCTGTGGAGATGTCATACATCCCTCCGACAATGGCGACTTTGCCCGTGCGTACGAGGTTATCAATGGTGGAGCTACGCTCGCGGATCTTGCGCATGGTGCGCAAGACATTGCGGCGAGCGACTTCGTTCGCATAGGCTGCTTTCTCGCCTGCCAGCCATTGATCTGGGGTCTTGCAGGTGCTGAGATCCACTGACTTTTGAATCTCCGTAATCAGCGAGTCCAGGTTCACACAGCCGGTGGCCTCGGCGGCCGTTTTATGGCTGCAAATGAGATCCACCGCCGCATTCACCGCCCCGCAGGAGGTGTGGCCCATGACCAAGATGATCTTAGCCCCGGCGACAGCGCAACTGTACTCCATGCTGCCCAGCACTTTGTCGCGGGCGATGTTGCCAGCGATGCGGATGGTAAACACATCTCCCAGCCCGAGGTCAAAGATCAACTCCACCGGAGCGCGTGAGTCAATGCAGCCGAGCACGACGGCCATGGGGAACTGGCCCAGGGAGGTAGCATCCACCTGGCGGCCCAGATCACGGCTGAGGCGGGTGCCGCTCAGGAAGCGATCGTTGCCCTCCTGGAAGATTTCCAGCACGCGCTGAGGGGTGAGGGCATCCTGCACTTCACGGCTGCTAAAGTCCACGAACTGGATGCGGTCTTCGAGCTGCGGATAGCGCTCTTTGAAACCCGTCAGGCTGAGCTGCACCCCGTGAGCTTGGGCCGTGGTGTCCTTGAAGTCGGTGATGAGATCGAGGATATCTGGATCAATGTAGTCCGTATTGCGGGCATCCAGCAGGACGTGACCACCGCGCGGCACGCTGCGCAGGGTTTCATCCAGCGTGGCGCGATTGAAGAAACTCACCTGGTTTGCCAGCTCGATACGGAGCACTTCGTCGCCCGTCGCGTGCTTTTCCATGACCTTGCGGATGGGGCGGCGTACATTGCTGTGAAGGATGAAGCCGATGGCGACGCCCAGGCCAATGAGGATGCCGACGAGGAGGTCCGTGAGAACGATGGCGACCACGGTGATGATGAAGGGCAGGAACTGGGTGCGGCCTTCGCCCCACATCTGCTTCAGCAGTTTCGGGCTGGCGAGTTTCAGACCTGTCATCAAGAGGATGGCGGCCAGGGCAGACAGGGGAATTTCATTGAGCAGGGTGGGGACAAACATCACGCAGCTCAGGAGCAGGGCTCCATGGAAAATAGAGCTGAGTTTGGTCTTCACCCCCGCATTGATGTTCACGGAACTGCGGACGATGACGCTGGTCATGGGCAAGCCGCCGATGAGGCCAACCGCCACGTTGCCGATGCCCTGGGCCAAGAGCTCACGGTTCGGTGGGCTGCTGCGCTGTTCGGGGTCCAGCTTGTCCACGGCTTCCAGGTTCAGCAACGTTTCCAAAGAAGCGACGATGGCGATGGTAACGGCCGCGATATAGACCGTGGGATTTGCCAGCACGCTGAAGTCTGGGAAGATCAAGAAACCGAGAAATTCCTTTGGCGAGTTCGACACCGGCACCTGCACCAGGTGACTGGTTTCGATGACCCAATCCCCACCCATTTTGCGGAGGAGCAAACTCATCGCCACACCGAAGATGACGACCACCAGCGGTGCTGGTACGGGAGATTTTTTCAGGACTTTGATCTTGTCCCAAAAAACCAAAAGGAGGATGGAAAGCAGACCTACCAGGGCTGCACCGGGCTGGATGTCAAACCAGGCTTCAGCCAGCTCAGAGAAAGTGTTCTCATTGTCTGGCTGGATAAAGGACTTATCACCCATGGGGTCCGCATCATGACCGAGGACGTGAGGGATCTGTTTCAGGATGAGGATGACCCCGATGGCAGCGAGGAGGCCTTTGATCACGCTGGAAGGGAAAAAGGCGGCGATGAAACCCGCCCGGCAGATGCCCAGCACGATTTGGATGACCCCTGCCATGACCACGGCCACCAAAAAAGCTTCGAAGCTACCCAGAGCGGCGATCTGTGCGGCGACCACGGCCGTCAGACCGGCGGCAGGGCCGCTCACACTGGTGTGAGAACCACTGAGCATCCCCACCAGCAGCCCCCCGACGATACCGGCTAGAATGCCTGAGAAAAGCGGTGCATTCGAGGCAAGAGCCACCCCTAAGCACAAGGGAAGGGCAACAAGGAAGACGACCAACCCCGACGTGAGGTCACGTGGGATCGTTTTCGGGGAGAGGGGATTGATGCTTGTCATTGTTCAGTGAATCGGGGCGTTCTTGGAAACCAAAAAGGTCCAATTGGGACGGCAAATAACGCACATCGTTCAACCTTTATCCGCTAAAATTATGCCCGATCATGTCTTATAAAGGTGTAAAGGAATCCTTTATTTTCAGCGAAAAAATGCCCTTTTGTAGAGCCTGACGAGATTTTTTCGCATGAATAAGGCCCATGCAGGCAAAAAAAACCCTTTTCCGTGAAAAAATCTTCACACCTGCTTTTAGCAAGGGCCTTCGGCTCGAGTTGAGACTTTACTGAAGTACCAGCACAAAGATGAGCTGACCATCCCGCCATTTCGGACCGCCGATAAAGAGGGGGCTGTCGGAGCGTAAAACGGCGTCGGTTTTAACCAGGACTTGCTGGTCACGCCAAAATTGCAGATGAAGATTCACCCCACCCCCTGTGGCGGGCCCTTTGGAATCCACTTTCAAAAACAGGTCCTTGGAGGGGACCACCCAGGATTCGTATTCGCGAAACACATCCTGGAGATGCTGGCCCAGGATCTCGTAGTGCTTATAAGGAAAGACTTTGCCCAAACGCTGAGAGAGATCGGCCAACTTCGCGGGAGGTTGCTCGTTGGAGCCACCTTTAGGGGTTTCATTGGAGGCGAAGATGAGCGCTCCCCAGACTTTCCCATCCGTCGCCGGTTTGACCGTCGGCAACTGCTGGGTGGCAGGTGGAGCGGCACTTTGGGCGAGAGCCCCTGTGAAGGCGGTCAGAGCCAGGGCGGCGATGGCAAGGAGAGATCTCATCCGCGTGGATTGGCAGCAGCCAGAAGGCGAGGCTGATTGCGGGCATCTTTGGCGACGACGAGCACAACTTCACCACGCTCCCCATAAAGAGTGGTGGTGGCGATTTCTTGCTCCGTCTCACTGCGCTCAATGTGGTAACCGACGATCTTACGATCCGCAGGCACATCCTCCAGGCCATTGAGCATGAGCACTGTGGCGTGGGCCTCTGGTGAGTGGAAGGAACTGACCTGTACACTCTGATTTGGCGCGTAGCTGCTGAGCACGACGCTGCCATCAGTGGCGTCCTGGCGGACAATCATGACCCCGGCGACCACCACGGCAGCGGTGACGGCAGCGAGTGTGGCAAAGCCCGGCAGGCGGAACCAGTCCAGCCAACTGGCCCGGGCCACGGGCTCCGGGAGGGCTGGCTGCTCCTGAGCGATGCGCATCTGAATCTGGGAATTGAAGAAATCACCAAAAGGCACGGGCATTTCCACCGGGAGTGCGGTGCGGACGTCTGCGCACATGCGCTGCATCATGTCGGCCTCGGCTTTCAGGGCGGGGTCAGACTCCAGCCGGAGGGTGAAGCGCGCGCTTTCAGCGGCGTCCATTTCTCCATCCAGCCAGCGGATCAGATCGTGGTCATCAGGTGGCGTTTTCATAGGTGTCCTTCAGCAGTTCCTGGAGTTTCTTTCGGGCGTAAAAAAGGCGGCTCATCACCGTGCCCAGGGAGCAGGGGATGGTGGCGGCGATTTCTTCGTATGGCAGGCCTTCCACCTCACGCAGCACGATCACCTGCCGATGATCCGGGCTGAGCTGGGCGATGGCGGCGCGAATGCGGTCCCCGAGTTCCGCATTCTTCAAAAGGGTGTCTGGGGCGGCATCGCCATGCGGCACGGTTTCGGCTCCTGCGGCGGCTTTGTGCTCTGTGCGGGAGTCGTCAAACTCACCTTCACCCTGGATGCGTTTCTTGCGCAGGTAGTCGTAAGTGACGTTGTGGGCGATGCGGTAGAGCCAAGTGTAGAAACTGGAATCCAGCTTGAAACGCGGCAGGGCGCGCCAGGCCTTGATGAAGGCCTCCTGCGCGAGGTCCCAGGCCTCAGTTTCGTTCTGGATCATGTGATAAGTCATGGCGTAAATCCGCCCCCGGTAACGGTTCACGAGCACGTCAAATGCACGTGTGTCGCCCGCCTGGCAGCGCTTGACCAGGTCGGAGTCCGGGACTTCGCCAGGATCAGGCGCAGTGGAGGCGGGCATGTTTTAGGAGTGGCAGAGGCTATGACGGGCGCAGGAAACGCCTTATTCAAAAGAATCCTCGCCTTTATAACGACGGGAGTCAAAGAGATGCATCAAGAACGACACAAGAAGCCCTCCTCCAGCCAGCGTTACTGGATGGGGAACGGGCTGATGTGGAATTTCTCGCTGTTCTTGGACTCGAAGTAGCCGAGGCTGATTTTGTCGCCGAACAGGGCCACCCAGTTGCCATAGGCATCTTGAGCCAGGGTGGTGTCATAGGAGGCGACGAGGTTTGGGCGCGGTGGGCCGATCTGGCCGCGCACAGGTTTTGGCGCTTCGGCGGCGTCCTTGTCCTTCAGCCAGCGGACGAGCGTCCAGGGGGCGAATTCCAGGCGCACTTCGGCATTGTATTCGCTTTCGAGGCGATATTTCAAAACGTCGAACTGGAGAGGACCCACGGCTCCCAGCAGAGGCACGCGGACGGCGGCATCGGGAAGTTCAAAGGGCTGGGCCACGCCTTCTTTGAGAAGTTGGTCCAAGCCATCGCGGAAGCGTTTGAATTTCGACGTGTTTTCGTTGTGCAGGTAGGCAAAACACTCCGGTGGGAAGGTGGGCATCTCGTCGAATTTGACGCCATTTTCTTCAGACAGGGTATCGCCGATTTGCAGGTCGTAGTTACCGACCAAGCCTACCACATCGCCTGCCCAGGCTTCATTGACGGTTTCGCGTTCTTGGGCGAAAAGGCGCTGGGAGTTGCCTAACCGCATGCGTGTTCCGGTGCGGGTATTCACGGCGGTCATGTCCCGCTGGAAGCAGCCGGAGACGATGCGAATGAAGGCCACGCGGTCGCGATGCTTCGGGTTCATGTTCGCCTGGATTTTGAAGACGAAGCCGCTGAAGGCGGGGCTGGTCGGCTCGATGAAATCCTCCCCGGACATGCGCGGGGCTGGCGGTGGGGCGATCTCTAGGAACCGGTCCAGCATCATCTGCACGCCGAAGTTGTTCATGGCACTGCCGTAGAAAACGGGGGAGAGCTGGCCTTTGCGCACCTGCTCAAAATCAAAGGGGGAACCACCGCCTTCCAGGAGGTCCAGCTCATCCACCACACGCTGGTAAACCAGGGGCGGCAGGGCATCGCGCACGCTTTCATCTTCGATGCCTTTGACGTTCACGGGCGCACGGAATTTACCACCCACGGTGCGCTCGAAGAGATGCACTTGGTTGGACTCGCGGTCGAAGACGCCTTTGAAGTCCACGCCATCGCCGAGGGGCCAGTTCATGGGGCAGGCGGCGATGCCGAGCACGCGCTCCAGTTCATCCAGCAGTTCCAAAGGTGGGCGCGCTGGGCGGTCCAGCTTGTTCATGAAGGTGAAGATGGGGACGCCACGGCGGCGACACACTTCGAAGAGTTTCAGCGTCTGACTTTCGATGCCTTTACCGGCATCAATGACCATGACGGCGGCATCCACGGCGGTGAGCACACGGTAAGTGTCTTCCGAGAAATCTTTGTGACCGGGGGTGTCCAGGAGGTTCACCACGCAGTCTTTGTACTCAAACTGGAGCACGGTGGAGGAGACAGAAATGCCGCGCTGCTTTTCCAGTTCCATCCAGTCGGAGGTGGTGGCACGCTGGTTCTTGCGCGCCGTCACGCTGCCGGCGAGCTGCACGGCCCCGCCGTAGAGGAGTAGCTTTTCCGTCAGCGTGGTCTTCCCGGCATCCGGGTGGGAGATGATGGCGAAGGTGCGGCGGCGGCTGACTTCGTGGGGGGCTTTGGCGGCGACTTCGGACATGGCGGTGGAAAACGGGGGCGGCTTTCATCGCCTCCCTCGCAGCTTTTCTCAAGGACGATTCCTGGGAGATGCGGCGCGTACGGGGAAGGAGGGGTTCCAAAGAGACGGGGAAATGCCGCATAGATTCCGGGATCGTCGGCGTTTGCATGGGTGACCTGGACATGAAAATCACCTCCTTTCTCTTCGCCTTCGCTGCTGCTGCCTTGCCCGCCCTCGGGGCAGATCTGGAACCCACTCTGGGAAACAAGGGCAAGCTTTTGCTGGAGGAGACCTTTTCAGGCCCCGAGGTGCCGAAGGGTTGGAATGCTAACACGGGCAGCCTGCGCATTGTCGAAGGTCAACTTCATGCCGGCGAGAAATCCAGTGACAAGCACATCGGCGCGTTCCGCTACCGCCTGCCTTTGCAGGACTGCGCGGTGCAGATGGAGTTCAAGCTGGGAACCATGCGGGTCATCAATCTCGGTTATGATCCCGCTCCAGGGGAACTGAAGAAAAAAGGCCACCTGTTTTCCGTTGTGGTCACGCCCAAAAGCTGGTCGTTGATCGAGCATAACGACAAGTCAAATCCAGCTTCCAAAACAAAGACCCACGCCACGGCGAAGACGGACTTCGCGCCTGATACGACTTACACCCTGTTGCTGGAGTGCAAAGGCAACGACGTCGTCGCCCACGTCACGGGTAAGGAATCTCTAAAGGCCAGCGCACCCGACTTCGGAGTCAAAAAGCCGGGCCTCGTTTTTCGTATGGGTGGCAAAGATGGCGAAGAAGTCGCGCTGGACAATGTGAAGGTGTGGGCGCTGGAGTGATGCGGCTCTGGCTTCTTTCGGGCAATCATCAGGGCGAGCCTTGTTTGTGTATGGCAATCCAGCGCCTCTTGGGCATCCACGGTCAACAATGACTGGACACTGAAAACGGCCGACTGGACACTGGGGATATGGATGACCTAGCCGCCCAGATGAAACGCGATCTCGAAGAGATCGGGCGGACTCACATGCCCTTTGGGAAGTATGGGCCGCAGAATCATCCGCCCTATGGGGTGCCCATTTACGACATCCCAGCGGAGTATCTGGGCTGGTTTGCTAACAAAGCCGGATTTCCGAAAGGGCGGCTGGGCACCCTGCTACAAATGGTCCACCAGATGAAGGTGGATGGGTCCGACATCGTCTTCGACATCTTCCGCAAGCAACGGGGCGGGCCCACGCGCTTGCGGCCGAAAAAGCGGCGTGTGTGGGAGGGGCTCAACCCACCCGGCGGCGACGACGCAGCAGAAGGCTGAACCCGCCGATGGCGAGCAAGAATGCGCGGCCGGGCTCAGGCGTGATGGTGATGAACCCGGTGGTGAAGAGGGCGCTGGTATCCCAGGCGAGCCCAGCATTGAGGGTGGGGAGAATGAGGTTGCTGAAGTTGCCGCTGTGCTGGGTTTCAGCACTGACAGCGCTCCAGTCGAACAATCTCCAGGAATCTCCCGCAGCCCACGTGGTGGTATCGCTGCCGGTGCTGTTGAGAACCTCCAGCGTGCCGGAAAGGCTGACGGCGGTGGCGGAGGTGAGGCGCAGCAGGTCGTTGTTTTCGAGGCTGTTGATTCCAGCGGAGCGAGAGAAGAGATCAAACTGCACGGTGCCACTGAGGGTGAGGGTGCCGAGGCCGCTGGTGGCGAGCTCGAGATCTGCCGGACTGCCGCCGGTGCCACCATGGCTGGTGCCGATGCGCAGCGTGCCGCCGCTATTGAGGGTGATGCTGGCGGTGGAACTGGCGGAGCCGATGCTGCCGGTGCCGCCCAGGGTGGCTCCCGTGAGGACGCTGACGGTGCCGAAACCTGTGCCAGAGCCACTGCTATTGTTCACGAGCAGTGAGCCGTTGTTCACGGTGATGCCGCCTGTGTGGGTGCTGGCGGCGGTCAGTTCCAGGCTGCCAGTTCCGGTTTTGATCAAGGAGCCGCTGCCGCTGATGGCGCCGCTGTAAAGGGTGGACTGGTTATTGCCGCCGACGGTGAGTGCCACGGGATTGTTGCCTGCGTTGGTGAGGTTCAGATTTTGCGTGCCTTTGATGCCGCCCAAGGTGGTGGCAGCCGTGGTGACGCCAAAGCTGAGGGCTCCGCCACGATAGTCCAGGGTGCTATTGGTCAGGGCTCCGGTCACAGCTCCAAACGTGGCGCTGGTGCTGCCTGCGGTGGCTGCGACGGTGGAGCGGATGGTGACTTGGGAATTGCTATCAATGGAAGCGATGAAGGAACCCGCAGGGATGCCCGCGCCAGTCACAGGTTGCCCCACCAGCAGCGTGGTCGTGGCATTGGTTAGGCCTGTGAGGACGGTGGTAAAGTTTCCAGTGCCGACGGTGGTGCTGGTGCCGACGGTGCCAGATTGCACATTTCCCGCAGAATTGCGGAGTTCGATTCCGCCTGCATTCAGGACGGTGTCTCCTGTGGTGGTGTTGTTGCCTTGCAGGCTGAGAATGCCATCGCCGTTTTTGACCAAGGACACCGCTCCCTGGAGGCTGCCATCAAAGAGGCTGTTGGTGGTTTGATTGAGGGTCAGTGAAGAGCCTGCCGTGCCTGTGAGAATGCGGGTAGGTGTGGCATAACCGCCGGAGCCGATGGAGATGGCCCCGGTGCGCAGCTCAGAGGCGGTCTGCTGGGTGGCATTGAGATTGAAGGTGGTGTTCGGTGAGGCACCGCTGAAAGTGGTGTGATAGCCCAGCTCCAATGCGCCTGTGGGGCTGAAAGCGTTGCTCACGGTGACCTGGGAAAGGGCACCCCAGCCGGAGTTCAAAACGCCGTAGGTGTTGCCTGCGACGGCGATGGTGGGCTGATTGGTGCCGGAAACGAGTTCCAGGCGGCCTGTATACATGTTGACCGGATTGTCTGAGAAGGTGACACCACCGACGACGATGAGGGAGTCTGAGGTGCTGGAGGCGGCACTGCGGAACCCGCCCGTGACAAAGAGCCGCCCGGTGTTGGTGGCGGTGATGCGCGTGCTGCCCGTAGCTGGCATGGTGATCAGCCCTGAGACAATGCTGTTGCCGCTGGTGTTGCTTTGCAAAGCCCCGGCGCTGCTGGCTCCCTGACCGGCGATGAAAATCGGATCGGCCAAGGTTAGGCCCGTGCCTTCCAGTCTCAGGGCTGCTCCACTGGCCACTGTGACGCCGCTGGCGGAGGTGCCCAGGGCTAAAGAATGACTGATGCGCAGGCGGCCTGCATTCACGTAGGTATGGCCGGTGTAGCTATTGGCGACACTGAGCTGGGCATCACCCGTGCCGGTTTTGTTCAGAGGGCCATTGCCCGTGATGGGTACGGCGACGGTGAGGGCCAGGGCGTTCGCTGCCGAGGTCGCCTCCAGGGTGCCGCCGGAGGCTCCCAGGGTGATGCCGCGATTGGTATCATCGAGGGAGAAGGCCGTGGCGGTGGAAAGGGTGCCGCCATTGAGGGTGAGCTGATCTGCTGCGAAGGCGGCGGGATTCAGTCCCAGGGCCGTTTCGGCGTCTATGATGACACGGCCTGCTAAAAGGGTGGTGCGGCCTGTGTAGGTGTTGGTGCCGGTGAGGCGGGTGGCTCCTGTCGTGCCATTGCTGCCGCCGATGGTCACGGAGACCACGCCCGTGCCGTTGTTGGCGATGGTGGAGTGGAGGGTGAGATCGTTGGTGGACCAGCGCTGGATGATGAGTTCCCCAGCGGTGTCCGGTGCGCCCCCTGCGGTGAGGGTGCCATCATTGGCTGCGGTGCCGATGAGGAGGGCGCTAGCCCCAGTGGCGTGAAGGATGCCGCCTTGGGCACCGAGGCGCAGGATTTCGCCTGTGCCAGGGTCAATCGTGGTGGTGCCACCATTGGCGGTCATGTTCAGGCTCTGAATGTCCGTGACGGCGGCGGCCAGGGTGATGTTGCCTGCGGTTCCGCCATTGATGATGCGGACGTTGGCCGCAGAGGTGTTCGGTACCGCGCTGGTGCCCAGTCGGTTGATGTCACTGTAACCGGTGAAGGCGGTGATGGCTCCATCTGCGGCATTCGTAGAGTTCACCGCCCAATCCGTGCCGCCGAAGGTGGCCCAAGTGCCGAGCATGCCCGCGCCATTGTTCAGGGTATCCGTGGTGGCAATGCCTGCCGCAGCGATATTCAGGGTGCCGCCCTCGCGGGTGATCTCATTGAGCTGGAGGCTGGAGGTGCCACCGAGGCGCGTGATGTTTGCTGCCCCCTGCAACGTGGTGGAGGCGACCACTTCCACATGGGAGCCTGCCGACGTCGCGGTGCGATCCAGTTGCAAGGTGGCGGTGCCCAGATTCAGGGCCGCTCCATCTGCCAGCTTGCTGCCATTGGCGGCGGTGGTGTAGTCCAAAATAAGCGTGCCGTTGTTCACGGAGGTCGTACCCGTCGTGGTATTGTTACCCATGAGCGCCAGGGATCCGGTGCCTGATTTGACCAGGGAAACAGCCCCGCTGAAAAAACCGTCATACGTCGTGGTGGTGAACTGATTGACGGTCAAAGTGGCAGGCGTGGCGCTAGTGATGACACGTGTCCCGGTCGTCGTCGTTCCAGTGCCAGAAGAGCCCGAATACAGAGAGCCGACGAGTTGGTTGAAGCCATTGAGATCCAGGTTGCCATTCAGCGCATAGTTGACGCCCAGGATTAATTCGCTGCGTTCCGGCAGTGCATTCTCACCCATCATCCGTAAAATAGTTCCTGTGCCGCTGGCTGACACGCGGGTCGCATTCCAGAAGTGCCCTGTTGAGCCCAGAGTGGTCAGCATGTTCGAGTCCATGTAAAAATTACCGGTGGATCCCAGTACCACAGGCTGACCGCTGAAATTGAGGGTGCCGCTGCCATTGATGACCAACTGCGCGCTCGTGACCACATTCATGCCGCCGGTCACGTTCAAAATGCCGCCAATGCTCACTCGAGAACTCCCTGTCATGGACAGCAAGCCCGTGAGGGTGTTGGTGCCGGACAGGTTCACCAGGGCTGCACCAAAGCCGCCATTTTCACCTACCAGCATGATGGGTTCAGCAACAGAGATGTTGTTGCTCAACGCCAACTGCCCGCCATCCAAGGCACTCACCACGGTGCGCCCGCTGGTGCTGCCCAGGGCATTCGGATGCGAAATGGTCAACCGCCCTTGATGGATGTTGGTTTCACCGGTGTAAGTATTGGCCACCGTCAGTACCACTTCGCTGGCCCCAGCCTTGGTGATGCCACCGCCGCCCGTGACATGAATCGGAGAATTGATGGTGAGGACGCTTCCTTGGGAAGTGATGACGCCTTCGTTCCAAGTGCCATCCCCAAAAGTGATGCTGCTGAACCCGTTGATGGCCGTGCTTGCCGTGCCAAAATTCGCCAGTGCGCCGCTGGCAATCGACAGCGTCCCCGTACCAGCCAGAGTGGTTGTTGAAGTATGGACGAACCGCAGGGAGTTCACCGTGGGACTTGCCGAAGTGATGGTGCCGTTGAAACCGGTGGTGTTTTCAGGTGTCGGCGTGTTGACGAAGCCCGCAGAAAGGACCGTGTATTCGCTGGCAGCCAATGGACGCAAACCACTGACAGCGTCATAGGTGACGAAGCTGGATCCATTTCCAGTCGCGGTGATGTCTCCGACCATGTAGGGGACAATGCGAATGTCTTTGACCGATCCCGGTGTGAGGCCGCTGGCGGAACTGGTGCCAACAAAACTCAGGCCGCTGGTGGAGGCCAGGGTGATGCGGGTGGCGTTCGTATCTGCCTGCCCCAAATTCGTTCCACGGGCCAGCAGGGTACTGGTGGTATTGCGTGTTAGGCCCGCTGCTGCCAGGGTGTGCAGGCGGCCCGCCGCAGTGCCATCCAGCGTGATGATGCCACGCCCCCCGGATACCGTGCTGCCCAGATTGATCTGGCCAATCGTTTCCGTCGTGTCCGCTGTGGCGTTGCCGGTGAGTTGAAGGTTGCCGATCGCACGGAGGTACACAGGTGTGGTGTCACCCAGGCGGTTCAAATTCCCTGCGGAGTTATCTAGGAGCAAGCGCCCGCCCATGGAATAAATGCTGCCGATCGCCGCCCCGTTATCTACATAAATACCGCTGCTATTGAGGACGGAGCCTGCTCCGGAGAGGGTCAATGACCCGGAGGAGGCATAGGTGCCGCCCGTGTAAGTATTGGCAGCAGTCAGTGTCAGGGTGTTATGCAAAGTGGTATTGGAAGTGTTGGCTCCTGCTTTGACCAAGCCGCCTGAACCGCTGACCACCCCATTGACCACAATATTCCCGGTCGTCGTCGCAGCGGCGGAACCCTGTGTGAAAAAGCGTGTCGCACTCAGGACCATGTTCAGATCAATGGTCTGGAGCGCCGTGCCGCTTTGCGTGATGTTGCCGCCGAGCGTGATGCGGTTTCCAGCCAGGTTGAAGGTGCCTGCGCCTGAGAGAAAAAAGATCCCGGCAATGTTCGTGTCTGCTGCCAGGTTATTGATGGTATTCAGTCGGGTGGTACCCGCAAAACCGATGCTGTTGCCTGCCACTGGGGCGGTGCCGCCCCAGTTAGCTGCGGTGCCCCAGTTGTCATCCGCACCGGCACCCGTCCAGGTGCGAGTTTGGGCAGAAAGGGATGAGACGACGAAAAAACCAATCAGGCTGCAAAGCAGTTGACGCATAGCGGGGGGAAAGTTGGCGGGTTGGGGGAGCGTAAGACTACGAGTGAAGGGGGTACATTCCAGCATTTTTATAGGGAGATGCTGCTGGCGGTAGTTCTGTGGCCGGAAAATGACCCCGAAGTCAGTCGAGCCTGAGGGGTTTCACGAGGGGGAAGAGGCGGCTTTGAAAACGGTCTTGGATGCTGCCAGAGGCCTTTGCTAAAAAGATCTACGGGGATCTAGTCTAACTAAATATTTGGAAGGGAGTGATCATGAGTCTGCCTCAATGGATGATGCACTCATGTGACAGGGAGCATTCTCTGTTGTGTGAAGATTTTGTGTAACTTGCGTAGTGGATCCCGGTACAGGGGGAAGACTCTGTGATACCCCCGCCACTTTATGAACGAGAGCATTGATCTCCTCGCCCACCACCGCATCATTCCTACCGTCGTCATTGATGATCTAAAGACGGCTAAGCCTCTTTCAGATGCTCTTGTGGCAGGTGGATTGCCGATTGTGGAAGTGACCTTGCGTACGCCAGACTCACTCGCCGCGTTGGAACGCATCATTGATCGGCGGGACATGATCGTGGGGGCAGGCACGGTGACAACCTTGGCGCAATTTGACGCGGCCTGGCGTCTCGGGGTGCGTTTCATCGTCACGCCTGGGTTGGATGAAAACATCCTGCGTCATGGCCGCCGCCGGGACGTGCTGGTCATCCCAGGAGCCGTCACACCCACCGAGATCATGCAGGCGCAGAATCTGGGGGTTTCGCTGGTGAAGTTTTTCCCTAGCCATGCCTTCGGCGGCATCAGTGCGATCGAGGCTCTTGCTGGACCCTTCCCGAAAATGCAGTTCCTCCCTACGGGTGGGGTGAGCTTTGACAATTTGCCGAGTTACCTGAAAAATCCCAGCATCGTCGCCTGTGGTGGGACCTGGATGGCGAAACGCGAGTGGATCCAGGAAGGGCAGTGGGAAAAAGTCCGGGAGGCCTGCGGCAAAACCGTGGGAGTGGTGCGCAATCGTTAAACTGGGGCTGTGCCCTGGCTTTCAGTCACAGGAATACGTGAGCCGCACACGCAGATACTGCCGTGGGTCAAGGTTCGGTGTTGAGTGCTGATGAAACATCGCCAGAATCCGCGTATGGATTGGCGGGTCGTTTGAAACGAACAACCGACTTTCCTCCCCCAACCACCGCCTCTGACCATGTCCCGCCGCACCCTTGCTGAGTCCTACGAGCACATCCCCACGCACATTTTTCCCAACTCTGGAGCGGCAGCAAAGGCCCTCGCAGCCGAGGTCAAGGCGTTGATCGAAGAGCGTGCTAAAGAGGGGAAAAATGTGGTGCTTGGTATGGCCACAGGTTCCACGCCCGTGCCTTTTTACCGCGAGTTGATCCGCCTGCATAAGGAAGAGGGCCTGAGCTTCAAAAACGTCATCACCTTCAACCTCGACGAATACTACGGCCTCGGGGGTGACCATCCAGAAAGCTATGCCTGCTTCATGCGGGAGCAGATTTTTGATCACATTGATATCCCAAAGGCGAACATCAACATCCCCAGCGGTCTCGTTCCTGGGGACCAGGTCTTTGCCCATTGCCGTGAGTATGAAGAAAAGATGGATGCTGCGGGCGGCATTGATTTCCAGATCCTCGGTATCGGGCGTACGGGCCACATCGGTTTCAACGAGCCGGGCTCCAGCCGGGACTCTCTGACACGCCGCATCACGCTGGACCGCGTGACGCGCCAGGACGCTGCGGCTGACTTTCGCGGTGAAGAAAATGTGCCTCATTTTGCCATCACCATGGGGGTGGGCACCATCCTGCGGGGCAAGAAGCTGGTGCTGATGGCCTGGGGTGAAAACAAGGCCGAGATGGTGGCCAAGGCCGTAGAAGGCGAAGTCACGGAGGCCATCTCCGCCTCCTTTTTGCAGGATCATCCCGATGCCCGTTTTTTCATTGATGTAGGTGCCTCTCGCGAGCTGACGCGGGTGAAGTTGCCATGGCTCGTTGGTCCGGTTTCCTGGACGCCGCGTGAGACCCGCCGCGCGGTGACTTGGCAGGCCTTTAAAACGAAGCGCCCGGTGCTGAAGCTGACGGATGAGCACTACAATGAACATGGCCTCAGCGATCTCCTCTCGGAACAAGGTCCGGCTTATCAGCTCAACATCCGCATCTTCAACCAGCTCCAGCACACCATCACGGGCTGGCCGGGTGGCAAGCCGAACGAGGACGATACCTACCGTCCTGAACGGGCGACGCCTTACCCGAAACGCGTGCTCGTTTTCAGCCCTGAGCCGCAGGACGCCATCGTGGCCATGGGCAGCACGATCGAGCGACTTGTCGAGCAAGGGCATGATGTGCGTATCGTGGCGCTGACCAGTGGCAGCCTGCGCATTGCCGACAGCGAGGCGGACAAATTCGCCGGCACTTTGCTGGAGCTGGCAGGCATCGTGGAAGACAGTCCGGCCTGGCAAAACCAGACCGCCTATGCCCGTGAGGTGCTGCGCCTGCTTGAGGAGAAAGGTGAATTTGGCGAAGACACCCCTGTGCTGCGTCAGCTCAAGGGCCTCATCCTGCGTGGGGAACTGCGGGATGCAGCCCACGCCTGCAATGTGGCGAATGATCATGTGACATTCCTGGACCTGCCGTTTTATGAGCAGGGCCGTTACCGCCGCTTTAAAAGCACGGAAGCGGACGTGGAGGCCCTGGCGGCCCTGCTGCGGGAAAACAAACCGCACCAGATCTATGCGACGGGGGATGCGGCAGACCCCAGCAGTGTGGCGGGTATCTGCTTTAAAGTTTTGGAGGCGGCCCTCAAAGCCTGCAAGACGGAAGACTGGTCTGGAAATACCAGTCTGTGGCTTTATCGCGGCAAGGAGAAGCCGCTCGCGGCACATGAGATTGACATGGCGGTGCCGCTCAGCCCCATGCAGCTCGGGCGTAAAGGCCGCGCGCTGTCCCGTTACGGTTCTCTTTCCAGCCTGGAACTGGCCTCGCCAGAATCAAACCGGCAAAACGCCCGGAACTACGATGCCCTGGGGCTGGCGGAGTATGAAGCCATCGAAACCTTCCAGCGCTGGAGTCGGGTGTAATTCGGGCGCGGCGTAAAGACATTCCTTTGCGTCCATCAGTGGGGGGCTGGCGTTGCTCAAAAAGCCATGCCCCTCAAATTCACGCTTTCCCTCTGTGCTGCTTGTTCTCTGGCGGCTTCTCTGCCTGCGGCTGAACTGATCGACCCGGCTGCTTTTGGCTTTGGCCGCCCCGGTTACATGGTGGATACCACCTTCATCGGGCAACAGGATTTCGATGGCAGCTTGCGGGGCAGTTTGGAAATGTTTGAAGTCCGCACCATCATCCCGGTGTGGAGCACGAAGGTGGGTGAAGGCGGGCGTTTGAGCACCTCGCTGGGCTACAATCTCACGCAGATCAACTTTGATCCAGGTGACAGGCTGGACCTGCACACGCTTGAAGCTCAGATAGCCTATTTCTGGAACTCGCCCACCAGTGACTGGTGGGGGCTGGGATTCGTCACTCCAGGTCTGGGCACAGACTTCAATGGCATCTCGCTGGATGATTTCCAGATCTCAGCCTTGGGCTTGATCGGGTATGAATTTACGAAGACCTTCACCATTGCTGGCGGTGTCTTCGCCAGTTATGCGAACGAGGATGGCACGCTGCTGCCGGCGCTGGGTTTCATCTGGCGGCCTGGAGATTGGATTGTGCAGGTGACGCCACCGTTCATGGTGCTGGGTTACCAGGTGAGTGAGCCACTAACGCTCAGCCTCAGCCTTTACCCCAGCGGTGGCTCTTGGGATCTGGACCGCAACGATGGGACGAATACCCTTGCAGTCTCAGGCTGGCAGAGTGCGGCCTCCATCATCTGGAAAGCGACGGATAAACTGACGGTATCTCTGCGTGGGGGGATCAATTTCGGGGGTGAATTTGAAATCCGCGATGAGCAAGAGCGCGTGCGGGTGGATGAAAATCTCGACCCAGCTCCCTTCGGTGCTCTGAATGTGCGTTGGTCGTTTTGACCTTCGCAGTTGGCAGGGAGTGAAAACGCGGCTTTCATAGCCCGCGATGAAGGCTCTGCTTCTCATACCCCTGATCGTTCTTTCCTGGAGTCTGTCTGCTATGGCCGCAGGTGGGGTGCAGGGCACGGTGGTGCTGGATAGCCAGCGCCCACCGGCGGTGGATGCGGGATACAAACCGAAGACGGTGAAACCCATCGAAGGGGAAGAGCCAGGGGTGGCCATTGTGTGGCTGGAAACCAGCACGGGTGATTATCCACAAACACGCACAGGTGAAGTGGTGAAGATCCAGCAACGCGGCTACCAGTTTCGTCCATCTCTCGTGGCTTTGCAAAAAGGTGCGAGTGCGGAGTTCCCCAATGGCGATGATGAATTTCACAACGTTTTTAGTTATTCCAAAATCCGCCGCTTTGACCTGGGGCGCTTTCGCAAGAATGAGCCCAGCCCTCGCATCCAATTTGACAAAGCGGGCCTGGTCAAAATCTACTGCGAGATCCACCAGCACATGCGCTGCCGGGTGCTGGTACTGGACACGCCCTGGTTTGCCGTGACGGATGCGCAGGGGCGATTCAAGATCAGCGGCGTGCCTGCGGGCAGCTACCAGATCAAAGCCCTGCTGCCCTCTGAAAAAACGGTGCAGGGTCAGGTGACGGTGACGGAGGGAAAGACGGCCTCCGCTCAGTTGTCACGATAATTTCCCCACTGTGCCATGACCTTTCGTGCCAAGCTTCAGCAGGCCATTCTGGGAGTGGTCGCCGGCACGACAGCGGCAGTGCTGATGGTGGCGCAGTCGCAAAACAGTGCGTCCTACCGGAGCATGGTGGACACGCTTTTCAGCCAGCAGATGGCCGCTTTTCGCGTGGAGCAGGAGGCGCAGCTGCAACTGGCCCGGAAGCAGGCGGCTCGGCTAGCGGAGTCCGTGCGGCTCTTTGCCGCCCTTGAGGAGGGAGACCCAGAAACTTACCAAGTGGCAGCAGATGAACTGCGGCTGGCAGAGTTTGATTTTTTTCGCCTCGCCAGTGCCCAGACTGGCCTGATGCCGCCGCCGGAGGGCAGTCGTTCAGGGCACTTCCAAGAGGCGGCTGAAAGGGCCCTGACGGTGCAGTTGGAAACCGTCTCTAAAACCCTGCCCGAAGAGCAAACTCAGGCGCAGGTGGGTTTTGTCCTGCTGCCGGGTTTTGAAGGCGGGCAGGATCTGCATCGGGTGCTGGCCCTGCACATTCGGAACTTTGACCAGACCGTGGGCACCCTGTTCCTGGGGCAAAGTGTACGGAGGCTGATGCCGGTGCTGGGCGGCCAGGGAAACCAGCCTTTGCAGGCGGCTTTTTGGACGCAGGGGCAGCTTCTCGGGGCCAGCCTCCCCCAGGCCGCCGCCGCACCCCTGAAGGCTCTGGAGCCGACGGTGGAGCAAGTGGAGTTTTCCTTTCAGCAGGAGGGGACGGACTACCTGGCGCATGCGCATCTGCTGAATGCGGCGTCTCGCTTTCCTGCCGCCTGGTTGGTGAGTGTGTTTTCTTTGGAGGAGCTTCAGGCCCAACAAAAAGGATTGCAGTGGCGCGTGGTCGGCATCGGGTCTGTGGCGCTGCTGCTGGCTTCCGTGGCGGGGTGGTTGTTTGCGGCGCAGTTGTCGAAGCCTATTGGCGAGCTGGTGACGGCGACCAATGCGGTGAGAGCGGGAAATCTAAAAGTGCGACTGGAGCGTGGGAGGACAGATGAGCTGGCCGCGCTGACGGAGTCCTTCAATGACATGACGGCAGGACTGGAGCTGAAGGAGCGCTACCACTCCGTGCTGAGCATGGTGGCGGATGCACGCGTGGCTGAGCAGCTCATGGCGGGCAGCATCCAGCTCGGTGGGGAGTTGCGCCAGGTGACGGTGGTGTTTTGCGACATTCGTGGTTATACCGCTCTCAGTGCAGGGCGGGACCCGCGCGAGGTCATCACCCTGCTCAATGATCACATGGGGGCGCTGACACGGGTGGTTTATCGCTGGCATGGGGTGATCAACCAGTTCGCTGGAGACGCCATCATGATCCTGTTCGGCGCCCCGGCGAGCCATGGTGACGATGCGCAGAATGCGGTGAGCTGTGCCCTGGAGATGATCGCCGAACGCCAGCGGCTGAATGCGGAAAGCCATGAGCCGATGGGCATCGGCATTGGCATCGCTACGGGCACGGTTGTGGCCGGCTGCATCGGGGCGGAAAACCGTGCGGATTACACCGTGGTGGGTGAGCATGTGAATTTAGCAGCCCGTCTGTGCAGCAGCGCGGCGGCGGGGGAGATCGTGGTGGATGCAGCTACTCATCAACGGCTGTCTTCCAATTTCCCTTCAGTGCCTCTAGAACCTTTGAAGTTGAAAGGTTTTGCAGATGCTGTCACCGCTTTCCGCATCGTCATTGCCCCCTCCCCCGTCTGATGAAAAAACTTCTCGCCCTTTTGCTTTTCAGCACGGTTTCCGCCACTGCCCAGTCCGTGTTGGAGACGGTGGATGAGGCGCTGACGGTGGCCACGCCTAACCAGATGTTTCGGGCCGATCTCTCGGGTCTGATGGATCTGGAGCTGTACGCACCCGATGCACCGGCCATGGGCCTGCTAAATACGGATGACGATCTGTTTTTCAATCCGCGCCTGACGCTGTTCCTAAACCTCCAAGCCACAGAACATCTGCGTGGCCATGTGCAGATGCGGGTGGACCGGGGATTTGATCCCGGTTTTGCCTCGGATGGGCAGACGCGCCTAGACGAATACTTTCTCGAATGGAAACCTCTGGAGAAAAGCTGGATCAACTTCCGGTTAGGTAAGTTTGCCACCGCCTTTGGCTCCTGGACGGGCCGCCGCTTGTCGTGGGACAATCCCTTCATCACTGCCCCCATGGCATACAATGACATGCTGCCGGTGACGGATGAGACCTTCGTGCCGCTGGGCGGCATCGCCGGTCGTCGGTTCAAACCGGACAATCGTGATACTTGGCTGCCCATCATCTGGGGGCCTTCGTATGCCACGGGGGCGTCGGTGTTTGGCCAAGTGGGTCCGGTGGACTACGCCTTTGAAGTGAAGAATGCGGCGCTGTCTTCGGCTCCGCGAAATTGGGATGCGATTCAGGGTGGCTGGGAGGGCACCACCTACACGGGCAGGGTGGGCCTGCGGCCTGCCCCGGAGTGGAATCTGGGCGCTTCTTACAGCCATGGGCCTTACCTGACAGATGCCTCGACCATCCCTCCCATGGTGATCATAGGCGGGGCACCTTTTCTGGATGAGGGACGGCGTGACTATAACCAGACTACTTTGGGTGTGGACGCTTCATGGGCTCATGGTCCCTGGCAGGTGTGGGGAGAGCTGATGACTAGCCGATTTGAGACGCCCAATGCGGGTGGTTTTGGTTTTGTGGGTTCAAGCATTGCCAATCGAGCAGCGGCAGTCCGAGTCTGGAGCGGCTTTGTGGAAGTGAAGCGCAAGTTAGGCCCCCAGTGGTGGGTGGCGACGAGATGGAATCAAAGTTGGTTCGGCGATCTGCCAGGCACTGACACGGCCTGGGACAATGACGGCTGGCGGGCGGATCTCTCTGTGGGCTACCGCTTTAGCCGCCACCTCCAGGCGAAGCTGCAATACAGCATGGCCGGACGGGAAGGCGCTGGCCGTGAGGGCCACCATTTGGTGGCTGGGCAAATCACCCTCAAGTTCTAACGTTGGTTAGGATTCGGAGGTTTGTTGCTGCTCCTTCACACGTTCGCGGCGGCGCAGCTCCTTTTCATCCTCCAGCAGTCGGAATCGCCACAGGGAGAAGCCGCCCCAACCCTGGCGGATGGGGGGCAGTTCCGTGAGGCGCACGCTCAGCATGGGGCGATCAGTAGCGTGCTCGTTCGCCCAAAAGATTTCATGGATGGTGTAAACGCCGTTTTGCTCCGGTAGGCGGTCAAAGGCTTCCAGAGCGGCCTCTGGAAAGTGGGCGTGGATGCAGACGACCTTTTGGCCGACAGGGTAGGGGAGCGCGCTCATACAGGCATGGATTACCAAGGTGCAAAGCGGGTGCTGTTCCATTAACATTATTTTTTTCCAGGGGTGTTCCGTGGCCTTAGAAGGGTGATTTTCCCATAGAAAAAGGCCTGAGAAAAAAACTTTGCGGATTTTGCGCAAGTCCTGACGGCGACCTGCATCTGGGCTGTGAAGGGCGGCTCTGAGCTGCCCACCCAATCTACAAAATCTAACGCACCGATCCCCATGAAACGCCGCACCACCCTCCTTGCCATCGCCGCCAGCTTCCTGGCCTCCGTGGCTTCCTCCGTCCAGGCTGCGCCTCTCCTGCTCAGCCGCATCATCACCATCAGCCCGGCTCAAGCCAGTGTCGGCCAAGTCGTCGAGGTGACCGTCTCCCGCCCGGAGTTGGACCCTGCCATTGCCAAACTGATCCAGATTAACAAAGGTAAGCTGATCAACCTTGCCTCCCGCTTACCCAGCAATCTGTCCAGCCGATTTACGCCTAACTACAAGGTGTTTTTCACTGGCCCTGGTAGCAGCTTTGTGGAAGGTCAAAATCTGACATCCCTGGGTAACAACCGCTACTCAGTGGTGGTGCCCCAGGGCGCGCGCACAGGCCGTCTGAAGTTAGTCAGTGGCACAGGCAGCTTGGCTCCCTCCAGCCTCTCCACGGGCACCTTCACGGTGAGCAATCTGGGCATCGCCTTTTTTAACAATAGCCAGTATAACATGGTGAGCATCAAGGTGAATGGTGTGGAGCAACTGACTAGCAACCAAGTGGTGGTGCCCGGTGGATTTGGCGAGCTGGGCCTGCCTGCCGGCAGCAACTATCGTGTGATCTACAGCATCGGTATTGACCGGAGCCGCCCGATCCTGACCCGCGATGGTGGCACGGTGACTGCCCGTCCTTTCAATGAAGCCGAAGGTGGTTATCCTATCGCCGTCACCGCCGCTCGCCTAACAGCGCGTGAGATGCTGCGTTCCACCCCCAGCTTCACTTTGAATGGTAACCTCATGACGTCCCGCTGGATGGGTTTTAATGTCGTCACGGGCTTTTTTGACGGGTATGACTTCATCTCCGACATCACCACTGGTGCAATGAGCTTCCGCAAATGGCAGGGTGATCCCGCCACCGTCATTGCCACTGGCACGGTGATCGAGCCCACCAACTGGCCTAACCAGGCGAGAGAGATTGCCGTCACCCTGCGCAACCCCAACAACACGGTTCACGCCAACATCGTGATCACGCTGACCAACCCTGGCTTCCTGCCTACCTTCATCACGGGTGACGGCCTCACTTACGAGCCACCGCTTCCCTAAAACCGGGGTGTTTTCCCTCTCCAGACTCCGCCGGGAAACCGGCGGAGTTTTTTTTGCGTGATGATGCGGTGGATAGTCGTGCAGCTGCACGTTCGCGCTCCTTCAGAGTGCCCAGCGAGCAGCGCAGGCACCCTGGGCTGAGTCCATCTGCTCTTCAGGCCACAAGCGGATGATCAAGGGGAATAAGGTCACGCGAATTTTTTTTCATGAATCTGCGCAAGTTCGCTGAGCGGCCTGCATCTGCACTGTGAACGAAGGCCTGATAGCGGGCTGGAACACTCTGAAATTTAGCTTCAAACACACTCACACGCTCATGAAAACGAAACGCTCTTTCCTTCTCCATCTCGGGACTCTCCTGGCTTTTTCCCTCGGCATGGCTAACCAACTATCGGCTCAAAATGTGGTGTCGCCCAAAGGCATCCCGATCATCACCTCCTATGTGCCTGCGGCAGCCCCGGTGGGCCACTCGGTGCTGGCGAACCTCGAAGCCGATAGCACCACTTTTGGCGGGGCAGTGTTTGGCGAAGTGCGCACGGTGACACACATCCAATTTCGCACGTCCCTGGGCATGGCAGTTTCGGCACCAGTGACCTATGTATCCCCCAAGCTGATCCGATTCACGATCCCGAATGCAGCCATCACAGGTGCCACGACGCTGGTGAACGGCAGCCTTTTTAACAGCCGCACACAGCCTAGTTTCTCGGTCGTCTCCTTAGCCCAAAGGGCTCGTGGGTTTGCCATCATCAATACCGCCCAGTGGGATGTGAGCAGTGTGAAGACAGGCACCACGGAGCTGCTGCCTGCGAATGCGACCGTGCGCACAGGTTCGGCACGATTTTTTCCCCGGAGCCTTACGGCAAATCGCCCCCTGCCACTGAATGTGACTTTTAAAAACCAGCCCACGACGGCGATTCCATCTGCCCCGCTGTTCTCAGTGGTGGAGAGTGTGAGCATCCGCGGGACGGCCTCGGGCCTCAGCCTTGTGACGTATGCGGAACTGACGCTGGACCCCTTCACCGTGGCGGAGATCCTGCGCATGGGGGCCACCACTGGCAATGCCCGCTGGAAGGTGCTGCAGCGTCGCCTGGACCGCACCATGGAGGTGACGCCGGATGGGGGTGTGGTGCTGACTCAATTCGCCTTCCCGATCAATAACACGGTGGCCCCGATCAACCTCACCATTGATGAAGCCAATGCAGAGTTTTCCCAGACCCAGATTCGCTTTTCGCTAAAGCAGGGCAGTCGCCGCTCTGGAGAAGTGATCACGATGTATGCGCCCTTTGATACCTTTGCAGCGACCAAACTGGGCCCCTGGAAGATGGAGGATGAGCTGCCTGCGACGGTGAGTCCAAACATCGGTGCTGAGCCTCCGAGTGCTGATGACCTTCAGCCCAGCCCCATGCTGATTCGCCGCGCGAACTGAGTCCTGGCCCAGAGAGAAAATCACCCGCCCCGCGTGCAGCCTGCTGTGCGCGGGGCCTCATGTTTCAAGGGCAGAAAGGTAGCCCTAGGTAGCCCTAGGAGTACTTCACGTCCTTGCGTGGCTCCATCTCAAAGGCAGTGGCCTCTTGCTCGGCCACATTGGGCTTCAGCACGTCTTCGCGGAATTTGATGTAGTGGGGATCATCCTGGCAGATGGCCAGTTTATCCATGCTCTCCACTTCCAGGTAAACGAACCAGGGGTAGGGGTCGTTGGGGTTCACGCGCTTGCCGGTTTTCACCGTCAGCACCTCTGGCACGCGCAGCAGGGCCATGCGGGCGCGGGACATCATGTCCTCCAGCTTTTCTTCGGTCACCTCAGGGCGCAGCTTGTAGAGGCTGAGGTAGGCGATCATCCGGGGCAGAAATCAGTTTTTCCAATCCAGCGCCCCTTTGCGCCAGGCATAAAGGAAAGCCACGCCGAGGATGCTGATGAAACCGAGGGCGGCCCAGGCGATGCCCAGGCCAAAGACGGAGAGGTAGTCGCGATAAATGATGGCCCCGGGGTAGAGGAAAACCACCTCGATATCGAACAGGACGAAGAGCATCGCCACGATGTAGAACTTCACGCTGAAGCGGGGCTGGCCTTCCGTGAGGGGCAGCATGCCGCACTCATAGGCGCTGTCCTTCATCGTGTTGCGCTTGGCAGACTTGCCCAGCAGCACAGAAATCAGCAGCGTGACGCCAGCAAAACCGCCAGCGAGGACGACTTGCAGAAGGACGGGGAGATAGTTCTCGATCATGACAAAGGGGAAAGGGGCGCGGAGTATTAACCGACCCTAGGGCCAGCGTCAAGGCGACGAAACGAGGCCTTCTGGACTGAAATGGCCCAGGATGGTTTTCTCTCCAAGACTCTCCTAGCGTTCCTCCTCGTTAGCCGCTAGGATGGATCATGTTCATCCAGCGCCTAGAGCGCGACCTCGCCATCTGCTCGGCCACCCAGATCACTCCATTTTTGGCGAAGGAGCCGGGCCGTTGGCATGTGGTCAGCATCCGCGAGCCCATCCAGGCCGAGGCCGACCTGACTCAGGCGTGCAGCAGCCATCCCATGGTGTTTGAGGATGTGCTGACCCTGCAGGGAAATCATGGCCAGGGGCCCACGGCGGCGCATTTGGAGGCTATTTTACGTTACACGGCCGAGACGAAACGTGAACCTCTGGTGCTGCAATGCTGGGCGGGCCGCTCCCGCAGCGCGGCCGTGGCGCTGGTGATCATCATCAAAGACCTGTGGGAACAGGAACTGGACGGTGCGGAACTGGTGAAGGAAGCGGTGGACATCCTGCTCACCCTCCGCCCCCAGGCCCTGCCGAATGCCCTCGTCCTGCGCCTGGGCCTGGAGCAATTTTTACCCGACCCCCTGGGCGAGACCCTCAGCAAGGCAATCATGCGCGAACCACGCATCCGGAAGAATTTCGGGTGAGGGGGGATTTGTGGCGATCAACTCATGGGTTTGCTCTTGATAGGAGCGCCGGATTTCCGCAGCATTGAGGATGTGCTTGTTCAATAGTGAGTCACCAGACAAGCCATGACGGGAATCAGAAGGGAAAACACGAAGGCCAGAAGGCACGAGGCGACGCCATAAATCACCCCCATGGTTCCAGCGATCTTCCTCCATTCCCGGTGTTTTTTGAAACGGTAGGAAGGTGACAAAACATAGTGCCAGCCTGCGGCTGTCAGTCTGATCAATCCAATGAGGCTGGCGTCGCCGCCGGAGGTGATGCGAATCATGATGCGCAGAGGTTTTCTGTTTTCATGAAAAGAGATCCGGGCCCACATTGCCCCGCAGCACGCCTTTGGGCCGGAAGGGCAGCGTGGCGATTGAAATGATCAGCCCTGTGACAAGGCCCACCGGGAAGATCACTGGGGCATAACCCCAAAGGAATATGAAAGGAAAAAGAAAGTATGGGATCACGAACAGCAGGGCGCCGATGATGGGGCTAGTGATTCCCAAGGCAGGTAGAACCAGCCAGTGAAGGTCGCGGCAAATACGATAGAGATACACCCAGGTGACGATTGAGATGACGGATGACCAGATCCACCAAAGGACTGACCGCCATTCCCACTCAAAGTTGGTCCAGTGTATGGTTTTTGGGTCGTATTTTCCCATCAGCCAGTAACCCACCCAGGCCATCAAGATGGCGATCACCGAGACTATGAGATACTCAAAGATGGTCTTCATCGTGGATTGAATAGGAGCGGGCATGGGTCATAGAATCCCCCAGCGATAGCCGATGAGCGCGGTATGCACAGCGACGAGGAGCATGGGGACCAGCAGCCATTTGAACGAAAGCTCTTCACGGACAAAATAGATCGTGAAGGCGATGCAAAGGAGATACACGAGGAGGCCAGTGGCTGAAACCAGGCTGACGAAGGCGACGGGGATGAGATCCAAGGTTGCAGTAGAACGGCAAGGAGCATGTCAGGCTCGCCCTCAAGAATGGCCTGGGGAATGGCGGGGATCAGCATCGCCCGCCAGCAGGCTCCATAACAACAGACCAAGCGCCCTAAAACAGTTTGGGCAGCCGATAGAATCACTTCCGTCGGGCTGCCCAAAAGGTTCATCGTTGATTCGATGGGTTAAACGTGGATCGGGTGGCCCTTGGCCACTTCGGTCGCTTCTTTCACCATTTCGCTCAGGGTGGGGTGGGCGTGGATGGTGGCTTCGATTTCGTCCCAGGTGGCTTCCAGGTTCATGGCCAGGCCGATCTCGGCGATCATCTCGGTGCTTTCGCTGCCGACGATGTGCGCGCCGATGATTTCGCCGTGAGGCTCACCGTAGAGGATTTTGACAAAGCCTTCGGACTCAGCGGCGGCGAGGGCCTTGCCACTGGCGACGTAGGGGAACTTGCCCACCTTGAACTTGAGGCCTTTTTCCTTGGCCGCGCGCTCGGTGAGGCCGATGCTGGCCACCTGCGGGTTGCAGTAGGTGCAGCCTGGGAAGACGGTGACTTTCTTCGGTTTGTGCTTGGCGAAGAGGCCTTCCACGCACTGCACGGCCTCATAGCTGGCCACGTGGGCGAGCCACGGTGGCCCGATGATGTCGCCTGCGGCGTAGATGCCTTTGACGCTGGTTTGGTAGCGGTCGTCCGTCTGCAGCCAGCCGCGGTCGGTCAGCTTCAGCTCGATGCCGCCTGGCAGCACGGGCTTCACGCCGATGGCGACAAGGCAGACATCGGCCTCCAGGGTCTCATTGGCGGCGCCTTCGACGGTGATCTTCACGCCCTTGCCGTCTTCGGAGGTGCCGGTGACTTTCGTGTTGGTGAGGATGCGGATGCCGGATTTGGCCAGGCTCTTTTCCACCACTTTGGAGACTTCGGTGTCTTCCACGGGAAGCACGTCAGGCAGCATTTCCACCACGGTGACTTTGGTGCCGTAGGCGTTGAAGAAGTAAGCGAACTCGATGCCGATGGCGCCTGCGCCGATGATGACGATGCTCTTCGGCTGGGTGGCCAGAGTCATGGCTTCCTTGCTGCCGATGACGGTGGTGCCATTGAAGGGGAAGCCGGGCATGTCGCGGGTCTTGGCCCCGGTGGCGATGAGGATGTTGGCGGCCTCGTGGGTGGTCTTGCTGCCATCGGCGGCGGTGACTTCCACCTTGCCTTCCGCTGGGATGCTGGCAGTGCCTTTGAGGTAGTCCACCTTGTTCTTTTTGAAGAGGAACTCGATGCCCTTGTTCAGCTTGTCAGACACTCCACGGCTGCGGCCGATGACCTTGGACCAGTCATACTCCACGCTGCCGATCTTCAGGCCGAACTCTTCGGCACGATGGGTGAGGGTGTGATACAGCTCGGCGTTTTTCAGCAGAGCTTTGGTGGGGATACAGCCCCAGTTCAGGCAGGTGCCCCCAGCGCGGTCATTTTCCACACAGGCCACTTTTTTGCCGAGTTGCGCTGCGCGGATGGCTCCGACGTAGCCCGCAGGCCCGCCGCCGATGACGATGAGGTCGTAGTTCATGTGTGAGAGAGAGGGAGAGTGGTGATACGCGCAGAAAAGCGCAGGGGGTGGGTGAGTTCAACAAGAGACTGCCCCCGCGCCGGGGGAAAGAGGGGGATTCTCTGGCGGAAAGGCGGGGCGGGTGGGCCATGGGGCTGCGGGATTCCGCCACAGGCTGCAAGGAAAAGACGGGTGGGGGCGATCTTTCCTGCACCCATGAAATGGCTCCTCCCGGTCCTGCTGCTCGTCGTCACCGCCTTCATCGTAGCCCAGGCTCCGGTGCCTGCCCCAGCCTGGAAGGTGGGGGTGGCCTCGGTCAAAATCACCCCAGAAACCCTCATGTGGATGGCGGGCTATGCCGGACGGACGAAACCTGCGGAAGGGGTGGAGCTGGACCTTTTTGCCAAGGCGCTGGTGATAGAAGATGGCCAGGGCGGCAAATTTGCCCTCATCACGATGGATCTCATCGGCGTGCCGCGAAATGTGCGCCTGTTTGTGGCGGCGGAGGTGGAAAAGCAGTACGGCATCTCCCCGGCGCGCCTGGCCATCAATGCCAGCCACACGCACAGCGGCCCGGAACTGCGGACGACGAGCACGCACGGGACAGATGACCCGGCGCAGCGGGAAAAGGAGGCGGCGGCCTACACGGCGCAGTTGCAGGACCGACTGGTGGCCCTGGTGGGGGAGGCGCTGAAAAAAGCGGTGCCGGCCACGTTGCACTTCAGCCAGGCCCAATGCGGCTTTGCCATGAACCGCCGCATGCCCAATGCCCAAGGAGGCTACGATAACTTTCCGAATCCGGATGGTCCCGTGGATCACTCGGTGCCTGTGCTGAAGGCAGCGGATGCGCAGGGGAAGGATCTCGCCTACGTTTTTGGTTATGCCTGCCACTGCACCACCCTGGGTCACCAGAAATTCAGCGGCGACTACGCGGGCTACGCCCAGCAGGCGCTGGAGCAGGCCCACCCCGGTGTGACGGCCCTGTTTATGAACGGCTGCAGTGGGGACCAAAATCCCTACCCGCGCCGGACGATGGAGCTGGCGCAGACGCATGGCCGCACCCTGGCCATGGCGGTGGAGACGGCGCTGACCACCCGCATGAAACCCCTGACGGGCGACATCCGCGCTGCTTACCGGGAGATCCCCCTGGCCTATGACACCCTGCCAGACCGGGAGCAGTTGCAGGAGAAGATGCAGTCCAAAACCCGTCTGGATGCCGACCACGCGAAGCGCGTGCTGGCCCGCCTGGAGGCCGATGGCAGCCTGCCGCAGACCTACCCGTACCCTGTGCAGGTGCTGCGCCTGGGGCCGGACCTCACCTGGGTGACGCTGGGAGGAGAAGTGGTGGTGGACTACTCCCTGCGGCTGAAAAAGGAGCTCAAGGACCCCATCGTCTGGGTCAGTGCCTACACCAATGATGTGCCCACTTACATCCCCAGTTTGCGCGTGTGGAAAGAGGGCGGCTATGAAGGCGGTGACGCCATGAAATGGGGCACCCACCCCACCCGCTGGAGTCCGGCAGTGGAGGACCACATTCTTTCCACGGTGAAGGAGCTGCGCCGAGAAATGGAGTAACAGAGGCGCGAAAACAGCGTTTCAGGCAAAGAATGGTTCTTTGTGCCACTCCGCCCCCGAAAGGCAGGAGGTGACATGGGCTCCTTTATCGGTTAGATTACCTATTCTCATGCGTCGCCACATCCTGCCCCTTCTGGTGCTCCTGCTTTTGCTGGCAGGTGTGGCCTGCATGGTGTGGCTAAAGCCCGGCCCGGCAAAGGTAAACATGGCCACAAACACTGTTAGCGCCGAGGCACCCGTGGCGGAACAGGTGGCTGAGGTTCAGCCAAGGCCTGTTTCTGCGGCACCAGTTCCGCTTTCATCCCCCCCGCTAGATCCCGCCCGGTTCCGCCGTGCTTACCTGATTTCTCTGGATGGGGCCAAACTGGGCCTGGAGAATGCCGAGGACATTGAGGGGGACTTTGCCTCCCCGCGCCGCCGCCAGGAAGAGTGGACTGGGATGCTGCGCTGCCGCCTGATCTCTGCTGACGGCAAGGTCCTGGCCGAGGAACTGCTGCCCGCGCCAGACCACCTCTGCACGGTGCTGGATGCACGCGATGGCACGCCCAAACCCGTGACTTACACCCCGCCCGGCCCGGTTCTGTTTCAGTTGCGGCTTCCCCGCCGTGCCGATGCCACCCGGCTGGACATTGCTCGTATCACAGGCCCTGGTGCCTTGGCACGGGATCTGCCTCTCGGTTCCCTTTCCCTTCTTCCTCCATGAAAACATTGCATTCATTGTTAGGCCTCACACTGCTCTTCCTCACCCTGGGGATGGCGCAGGCACAGACTTCTATTTTGGAGGTTGTGGGGGCAGAGGGCCCGCGCAGCCAGCGGCTGAACATGGTCTTCCTGTCGGAGGGGTTTACTCAGGCAGAACTGGATGCGGGCAAATTCTCCACGCATGTGGATGGAGTGTTGGCTTACCTTTTTGCTCAGGAGCCCTGGAGCCGCTATCGCTCCTACTTCAATGTTTACCTCATTGAGATTGCCTCGAACCAGTCTGGTACGGACAATCCGTATGGCAATCCCGCCTACACCCGCGACACGTATTTTAGCACAGGCTTTCATCCGCAGATTGAGCGTCTTTTGGTTTTGTCCTCCGCAGGCACTAGCCGGGCCTACTCATTACTCAACAAACACGTGCCCGAGTATGACATCCCCATCGTCATTGTGAATGATGAGACTTATGGTGGCTCCGGCGGGCCTATTGCGGTGGCTTCTTTGGATTCCTTTGGTGCTGAGCTAGTGGAACATGAGGTAGGTCATTCCTTTGCCAAGCTGGCGGATGAGTACGATTTCGACACTCCTGGTTATCCCGATGGCGAGTTTCCCAATGCCACCAGGAAGACCGTACTCTCGCAGATCCGCTGGAACATGTGGATCGAGCCGGGCACGCCCCTCTTCACGCCTGAGTATGATCCGCTTTATACAAACAAAGTGGGGCATTTTGAAGGGGCGCACTACCGCTCGGTCGGCTATTTCAGGCCGCATGATGCCGCCCTGATGCGTTTCCTCGGAGCTGCCCCAGGAGCTGTCACGCGCGAGGCCTTTGTGCTGAACTATTATAGCCGCGTCTCCCCGGTGGATTCTCATTCGCCCGTGAGTTTAAAACAGACTGTCACGCAGCGCACGCTGCTCTCCTTTTCCGTTGTGCCAAAAGCACCCACCACCGGGCCGGGGTTGACCGTGAGCTGGAAGGTTGACGGTGTGGCGCTGCTCGGTCTCTCCAACCCCACTTTCAATGTTCCCAGCCAGAACCTGGGAGAGGGCACGCATACGGTGACAGCTGTGATCACGGACCCTACTGAGTGGGTGCGCCGGGACCCCACGGGCCTGGTGGAAGAAACCCGCACCTGGACGCTGACGCTGAGCAACCAGGGCGAGCCGCCTGTCATCAATGACGGCCCAGCCTCCCTGCTGGTGGAGGTAGGCGATACCGCCAGCTTCAATGTGGATGCCACCGCTGCTGGCCCGGGTGTGCTGACCTATCAATGGTACAAAAATGGCAAGGCCATCGCCAATGCCAAAACGGCCTCGTTTTCTGTGCCGAGTGCGCTGCTGTCTGACGGGGCCATGTACACGGTGCGCGTGATGGGAGATGGTGCTTTCGTCGAGGCCTCGGCGGATCTCGTGGTGGTGGATCCACGCGTGCAGACGCTGGTCCTCGCCGAGGGCAAGACGGCCGCCCTGACGCCCATCGTGAGTGGTCCGGTGCAGGGCTACCAATGGCTGCGGAATAGCACGGTCATCGGCAATGGCACAGCCGGTTTTAGTGGTCTGGGCACGGCGAAGTTAAATATCTTTCCTCTCGCCGTAAACAGCCATAATGGAACTTACAGTGTGAAGCTCACGACTGATGCTGGTGAGGAGACCTACGTCACCCATCAGTTAGAGATCTTTAATCAGCCGCCGCAGCTTGCTCTTAGTGCAGGGGCTTCGCTGCCTGCGGGCCAGGTCGCTGCCATTTATGAAGCCGAGATTGTCGCGCTGCCTATCCCCGGTAAACCGGCCTCCACCTATGGGGCCACCGGTCTGCCCCCTGGGCTGAAGGTGGATGCCAAAACGGGCCGCATCACAGGCCGACCCACAGCATTCAAAGCCGATAAAGCAGGCAACGTCATCCCCTACGCCGTCACCCTCAGCGCGGGCAACGGCAAAGGGACGACGAAGGTCACGGTGAACCTGCTCATCTCACCTCTACCGCAAAACACCGTGGGTACCTTCGTCGCTGCTTTGCCCCGCCATGGCCTGAATGGCGGCCTGGGGGGGCGGATAGATCTGGTGACCACAGCTACCGGCACCTACAGCGGCAAGGTGGTGATGGGCAGCCTAACGTACAGTTTCAAAGGCCTGCTGACCTCCACGGTCGGCGTTCCTCAGGTGACGGGGGCCATCAACCTCCCACGTGCGGGTAAACCGACCCCTGCTTCCCTGGAGCTCTCCTTTACCCTCATCGGCCCGCCACAGTTGATGGTCGGAATTCTGGGGGCGAATGGAGATGGCTTTGGCTTCAACGGTTGGTTAAACCCATGGAGCAAGGCGAATGCTGCGGACGCTTACGATGGTTATTACACCTTCCAGATGGACCTATTCGCACCTCCCGTCGGCATACCTGCGGGCAAAGTTTTTGGCTCTTACACCGTCGCTGCTGATGGCAAGACCTTGATCTCAGGAAGGACGCCCGATGGCGAGACCTTCACCGGTGCTAGCCACTTGGGCCTAGGCGGCCAGTTGATGCTCTTCTCACTGCAAAAGGGCAAGCCTCAGGGCTCAGTGGTGGGCGCAATCCGCATCAATTCGCAGGGGGATCAAGACGATGCGAACAACTCGATGGATCCGCAGCTGGGGCAAATCAGTTGGTGGAAGCCTGAAAGTACGGATCCTAAAGCGCGAGTTTACAAAGACGGCGTGGGTCCTGTGGATCTGCTTATCACTGGTGGTCGCTACAATCCACCTGTCTCACCCCAGGTGGTTTTGAACCTGGATCCAGGTGTCTCCAATGCGGTGCTGAGATTCACCGGGGCTAGCCTTAGCGGTGTCTCAAATCCGCCAGGGACTGAGCTGGACATCTTGGCCGGAAGTAAAGCCCAGCCTTCTGAGCCTCTGGCGGCGAATACCACCCTGACTTTCAATCCGAAACTGGGCACCTTCACGGGCAAGTTTTCTCTGTTGGATGCGAACCCACGCGAGATCGCCCCTCTCCAGGTGCCGCGTGTGGTGACGTATCAGGGCATCATCACAAAGGGTGGCAGCACGCTCTATGGCTATGGTTTTTTCCTGCTGCCAGATCTGCCCTCCGTCTCGCTGGAAGATACGCCCACCACCAGCCCGATCCAGTCGGGTGCGGTGAACTTGATCAAGGTGACTGACCTTCCTTAAGCAGGCTGAATCTTTTCCTCCTGAGAGGCTCCAAGAAAGATGCAGTGAATTTATAATGCACCTTTTGAGTCGTCCTGCTTAAATCACGGCCATTCAAGCTGTGATCGAACTCATTCAAGAAGCCTTTGCGACCCATCACCTACCGCTCACTGCGTTGTTAGGCATGGTGATGTTTTATTGGCTGATGGTCATGGTGGGAGCGCTGGATTTTGATCTCGATCTTCTTGATGGTGGCTCGGACATGCCTGACCTTTCAGCGGATCACGGCGGCAGTTCTCTCGGTGGGGCCATGCTCACAGCAGGGAAGTTCCTGGGCTTCTCGCAGGTGCCCATCGCCATCTGGGGCAGCTTCTTCATTCTCTTCCTCTGGCTGGCAGGCCTGATCCTGAATTATCGCTTCAATGGGGAGGCGGGTGAACGCAGTCTCGCCACGGCTGCTCTGCTGCTGATTCCTGGCGGAATCTTGAGCCTGGCTGCAACAAAGCTGATCACCTACCCGGTGGCTAAACTCTTCGCGGCCATGAGCGATGTGGATACGGAAAGTGTCGCCATCGTGGGGCAGGCCGGGGTGGTCACCACCACCGTTTTGGATGATCAGCATGGTCAGGTAGAAGTACGGCAAGAGGGCGCACCTGCGCTCATCAATGCCCGGCTACAGCCTGGCCAATCTCCTTTGCAGAAAGGGGACCGTATCCGTGTCCTCGAGGCGTCTCCCGAAGGCTCCTATTATTACGTCCAATCCATTCAACCTCACACACTCCCATGAATGCTACCCACCCGCCTCTCGCCGTATTTGGTCTAGAGATCACCGCCTTTGCCTTTGCGGCACTGATCGGTCTTTTCATCGTCTTTGGGATCCTGATCCTCATCTCGCGTTTCTTTCGAAAGGTGCAGCAGGGCCAAGCCATCGTGCGCAACGGCATTGGTGGAACGAAGGTCTCTTTCAATGGCATGATGATCATCCCCATCGCCCATCAGGCCGAATACATGGACATCTCCGTGAAGCGCATCGAGATCGAGCGCAAGGCCACGGAAGGGCTCATCTGCAAGGACAACATCCGGGCGGATATCAAGGTCGCATTCTTTGTTAGGATCAACAAGATTGATGAGGACGTGAAGCGGGTGGCCCAGTCCATCGGCTGCGTGCGTGCCTCCGCCATTGACACTCTGCGCACCCTCTTCGATGCGAAGTTTTCTGAAGCTCTCAAAACCGTCGGCAAGCGCTTCGACTTTGTGCAGCTTTACAATGAGCGCGACCATTTCAAAACTGAGATCCTCAAGGTCATCGGTACCGATTTGAACGGCTTCACCCTGGACGACTGCGCCATTGACTTCCTGGAGCAGACCCAGCTCGAAAACCTGGATCCTCAAAACATCCTCGATGCCGAGGGTATCAAAAAGATCACCGAGCTCACTGCCACCCAGGCGAAGCTGGCCAACCACATCCAGCGCGACAAGGAGCAGATCATCAAGCAACAGGACGTGAAGGCTCGCGAGGCCATCCTGGAACTGGAGCGTCAGCTTGCCGAAACGGAGGCCAAGCAGAAGCGCGATGTCGAAAGCGTGAAGGCGCGTGAAGAGGCCGAGACGCTGAAGGTGCAGTCTGAAGAACGCCTGAAATCTGAGCGTGCGAAGATCGCCACGGATGAAGAGATCGCCATCGCCACCGAGAACAAAGACCGCCAGGTGCTGGTGGCCCAGCGCAACAAGGAGCGCACGGATGCTGTCGAGATCGAACGTGTCACCCGCGACCGCGACCTGGAAGTCATCGAGCGCGAGCGCATCACCACGCTGAAGACCATCGAGAAAGAGAAGGCCGTGGAAGTGGAGAAGAAGAACATCCAGGAGGTCATTAAAGACCGCGTGGTGCTGGAAAAAACCGTCGTCGTCGAGCAGCAGAAGATCAAGGACACCGAGGCCTTTGCCACGGCGGACCGCGAGAAGCAGGTGGCCCTCACCAATGCGGAAAAGAACGCCCAGGAACAGTTGATCCAGAAGATCAAGGAAGCCGAAGCCGCGAAGGAAGCCGCTCGTTTGGTCGCTGATCAAGAAGCCTACACCTCCATCAAGGCGGCGGATGCCTCCAAGGAATCTGCCCAGCTTCGCGCTCAGGAAATGCTGACCCTGGCCGAGGCCCGGCAGGAATCTGCCACGCGTGAAGCCACGGCTGAAAAAGCCTTGGCGGAAGGCAAGGCCGCACAGGCTGCTGCCCAGGGATTGGGCGAAGCCCAGGTGCTCATGGCCAAAGCCGAAGCCTCGCAAAAACAGGGCACGGTGGATGCCGAGGTCACTCAGCTCAAACTGGCTGCCGAGGCCGATGGCATCACAAAGAAAGCTCAGGCCATGAAGCTGCTGGAAGATGCCGGTCGCGAGCACGAAGAGTTCAAGCTCACCCTGGAAAAAGACAAGGCGGTCGAACTCGCTCAGATCAACATCCAGAAGGATATCGCGCAGCAGCAGGCCATCGTGCTGGGCGAAGCGATGAAGTCCGCGAAGATCGAGATCGTCGGCGGCGAAACCCAGTTCTTCGACAAGATCACCAACGCCATCGGCAATGCCCGGGCGGTGGACCGTTTCGTCGAAGGCAGCCGCACGCTCACCGATGTGAAGGAGACCTTCTTCAATGGCGACCCTGAGTACTTCAAGGCCCAGCTCAAGACCCTGGTGGATCAGTTTGGCCTAACCAGTGAAGATACCAAAAACCTCACCCTGAGCGCTCTCTTTGCCAAGCTCATTAGCCTGAATCCGGATGAAACCACCCTGAACAAGCTCACGGGCATGTTTGGTGCGGCCTCCCGTTTTGGTCTGGCCGAGCAGACCGTGAGCGGCCTGCTGGCCGGGAAGGCCCTCAAGAAGTGACATTTCATCAACCCTGCGTCAGCGGGGTTCCTTTCAATCACAGGTCCGTTTGAGGAATATGAATGCTTTTCCTGCCATGGCTGGGGGCTTCGATAGGATCCGGCTCTGGCCATGGTCCTGGAGTGGCCGTGGGCAGATCCGTCGGCCGCGTCAGAGCATGGCGTGGACCGACCAGGACGGAACCCCTTCAGGGTTCCTCTTTCATTGGTGCGCTTGGGCTTCTAGCACCAGGGTAGCCGCTGCGCGGCAACCCTTCGCTGGAATCCAAAAGCCCTTTGGGCTTTGGGGGACAGGGCCGGTGGCTGCGGGCATCATGGTTATCTCATCGTGCCGGAGACATTTCTGCTGTGTGCCAACGGCACACCGTACCTTAGCGAAGGGTTGCCGCGCAGCGGCTACCCTGGTTCGCAAGAGCGCCGCCACCTCTTCTCTGGAGGAACCCCAACGGGGTTCCGTACCAGCACACGCCGCATCCTTCCTAACGGCCCCCATTTTGACAACCCCTTTAAAGATTCGTCATGGCTGATACGCCAACCTCTGCCCCTACACCCCAGGCTCCTGCGGCCAAGCTGGAAGCGGGCGCTTACGAAGTCATTCGTCAGCGTCTGGACAAGCATGGTGCAGAACTACAACGCCGTCTGGATCTGCTGAATGCGGATCGCAAAGCGGAATTCGGTGGCATTGATACGACCCTATTGGCGACGACGCGTCTGACCACGGAAAACAACTGTGTGCCTCGGGACATGGTCGCCATCGGGCCGAAACGCTTTTTGTTCGGCTACAATGTCCACCTGGGGCTGCGCACGCAGATGCACGTGGCGGATGTGTTTGCTGTCTATGACTTCCAGGCGGATGACCACAGCTTTCACCCGAACAAGGATGACCTACTCGCAGACAAGGGTTTCGCGGAGGACTTTGATTACCTTTATCGTTATTACAAGAGTGCGTCCTTCCTGAAGTTTCACCGCATCGGCCCGCATCTCTACATGGGCATGCAGGTGGGCCGTGGGGCCACGGAGGTGAAGACCTTCAAGTGGCTCATTGATGACGAGGCGGGTACGATCAAATACCTGGGCAATCGCTTTGACCACGAATTTGCTTTCCCCACGCATCAGGAGTTCGAGTGGAAACGGGCGCGGCGTGAGATGTATCGCCACGGCCTGCATCCTCACATCAGCATTGAGGACCGGGTGTTTGTGGAAGCCGTCGGCGGTGACCTCACCGTGAAGGTGGAAAACAACACGGAGACTGGACGCGGCATCTACAACGAGCCCGTGGACAATGCGGACCAGACCCTGGACGATGCCGAAATCCACTACGCCATCGTGGGCAATCTCATCCTGATGAAGGTGCTGCCTTATCAGGAAAAAAACTGGCGTTACCTGGTCTTCAATGAGCGCACGCGTGAGGCGCATCGCATTGACAGCATTGCTGAATCCTGCGTGCTGCTGCCGGATGGTCACGGCCTCGTTTTCCCGCATGGGTATGTGCTGCAAACCGGTGAGGTGAAGCGTTTTGAAACGGGCCTGCCGCCCATGCGTTTCGAGCGCCGCATCGCTGCTGCCAATGGCGAGGACACGCTCTTTGTCTTCAGCCATTTGGAGAGCGGTTCCTACCTGCTGCTGAGTTATAACCTCATCACGCAGAGCGTTGCCACGCCCATCATTTGCCATGGGTATAGCCTTTTCCCATCGGGTGAGCTCATCCTTTTTCAGGGTGATGAGGAGCCACGCAAGCACCACTTGGTGCAGTCTTGGCGCACGCCCTTTGTGACGCAGCAGGACAGCCCGCATGCGAAGTCGCAGACCTTTCTCAGCAAGATCGGCAATGCCGAAATCGTCCGCTGCATGGCCGAGTGCAATGGCGTGCTGACGCTGCTGGCGAAGGACGATTCCTTTTCAGGACTTTACGTCGAGCTAGCCCGCAGCGCGGGTGACATCGCCGACAGTTACTTCTGGGTGGATCGTGAAGAGGCGCAAAAGCTCAAGGAATCCCTTGTTGAAATCAAGACCACCGCCGAGGCAGCCCTGGGTGAGTTTGAGAAAGTCCGCCGCATGCGCAAAGCCGCGGCAGACCAGACCGAGGCCCTGCAAACGCAGGTCAATAAAAGCCTCAGCGCGGCCGGCGGGAGTGATCCCGATAACATCCTGGCCTATGTCCACCTGCTGGCCACGCTGCGTGAACTGCGAGGCCAAATCATCGCCCTGCGAGATGTGCGCTACGTGGATCTGGAGACTATCGCCCGCATGGACACAGGTGTGGCGGAGGCGACGGATAAGCTCTCTGAAAGATGCGTGGCCTTCCTGCTGAAGCCCGAGGCACTGGACCCCTATCGCCAGCAGATCACTGAGCAGCAGACACGCGTGCCCACGCTGCACAAAGTCACTGAGGCTCAAGAGGTGGAAGAAGCTTTGGCGAAGTCCAGCAGCGAGCTGGAAATGCTCACGGGCATCGTCAGCAGTTTAAAGATCAAAGATGCCACGGAGACCACCCGCATCATCGAGGCCATCTCCACGCTGTTTGCGCAACTGAATCAAGTGCGCTCCGTGCTGCGAAATCGCCGGAATGATCTGGCCAAGGTGGAAGGGGCCGCGCAGTTCCAGGCCCAGCTCAGCCTGCTGAATCAGAGCGTGCTGAACTTCCTCGAAGTGGCGACTACACCGGAGAAGTGCGATGAATCTCTGACTCGCGTGATGGTGCAGATCGAGGAACTGGAAAGCCGCTTTTCGGATTTCGATGAATACGCGGCCGAGCTCACCACCAAGCGGGATGAAATCAATAGTGCCTTTGAATCCCGTCGCTTGTCTCTGGTAGAGGCGCGCAATCGCCGTGCGCAGTCGTTAGGCCAGTCGGCAGATCGCATCCTCACCAGCGTGCGCAATCGCCTGGCGGCCTTTGCCAAGCCGGAGGAAGTGCATGCCTGGATCGCAGGGGACGCCATGGTGGCCAAGTTGCGGGACTTGATCGAAGAGCTGCGCAAAATGGGCGACAGCGTCCGCGCAGACGAACTTCAGACGAAGCTGAAAACCCTCCACCAAGACTCGCTGAAGCAGATCCGCGACAAGGCGGAGCTGTTTGTGAATGGCGGGGACTTGATCCAGCTCGGCAAGCACAAGTTCAGCGTCAATCGCCAGCCCCTGGAGCTCACCATCCTGCCGCGTGATGAAGGTCTCGCCTTTCATCTCACGGGCACCCGGTATTTTGAGGCCGTCACGCATCCTGAATTGGAGGCGCTGCGGCATGTGTGGAACCAGGCGGTGGTTTCTGAAAACGACAGCGTTTACCGGGCGGAATATCTCGCGTGGAAGTTCCTGCAATCCGGCACGCCTTTTTCACCCCAGGCCGTTCCGGACTTCATGGCCCCGCGTTACCATGAAGGTTATACCAAAGGCGTGCATGACCATGATGCGGCGCTGATCCTACAGCCTCTGCTGGAAATGCAGGCTGCTCTGGGCTTGCTAAAACATTCCCCTCAAGTGCGAGGGCTGGCCCTGCTGGTCTGGCATGGCTGGGAAGACTCGGCTGAAAAACAGGCCCTGGCCGCCCGCATGATGGCGAAGGGGCGAATGCGTGATTTGTTAGGCCATGCAACCGTGGAGGTGAATGCGGCCCTGGCGGCCCGTGTCGCCACGGAGTGCAGTCGCCTCACAGGCATCCATGAGCTTGGCGATACTTCCTCACCGTCTCTCCACACGGCTGTCGCAGCCTGTCTGACGGATGAGCTTCAGCATCTTTCCAGCAAACATCCCACGCTGCCGGTCACGCGCTCCAGTGCGGCGGTGGAGCTGATGCGTTCCTTCCGCAAGGAGCTCACAGTGAAACGAGCCGCTCAAGACTTTGAAGCCAGTTTAGAAGCCTTGACCGCTCAGCCTTGGCTGGCTTTTGAGATCGCTCTCGACTGGCTGCGCGCGCTGCATTCGACCACGGATTTTGGTCTGTTGGTGGAGGCCGCAGCGCTGCTGGTGCTGAAGGATCAGCCTCCAGTAGCCTTGCCTGCTTCACCTCCTTCACGCGCCACGCTCACGGGTTTCACCGGCACTCATCCGCGCATTCAGGAGGCGAAGCTGGAGCTGGATTACCACGAATTCACCGCGCGCCTGCAGCGTTATGACCAAAGCATTGTTCCGGATTATGAGCGTTTTCAAAAGCTGAAGCACGACCTCGCCCAGCAGCGTCGCACCGAGTTGCGGCTGGATCAGTTCAAGGCTGGCGTGCTCAGTTCCTTTGTGCGCAACCGCCTCATTGATCAGGTGTACTTGCCCATCATCGGGGCGAATTTGGCCAAGCAGATCGGTGCTGTGGGCAACGACACGCGCACGGATCGCATGGGCCTGCTGCTGCTCATTTCACCCCCCGGTTATGGCAAGACCACGCTCATGGAGTATGTGGCCAGCCGCCTGGGCATCACCTTGGTTAAAATCAATGGTCCGGCCATCGGTCACAAGGTCACATCATTGGACCCCGCAGAGGCCCCGAATGCGAGCGCCCGTGAGGAGGTGGAGAAGCTGAACCTCTCGCTCGAGATGGGGGACAATGTGATGATCTACCTGGATGACATCCAGCACACGAACCCCGAGTTCCTGCAAAAGTTCATCTCTCTCTGCGATGGCACGCGCAAGATCGAAGGTGTCTTCCAGGGCCAAGCCAAGACCTACGATCTGCGTGGCCGCAAGGTTGCCGTTGTCATGGCAGGTAATCCCTACACCGAAGTCGGCGGTAAATTCCAAGTGCCGGACATGCTGGCCAACCGTGCCGATACTTACAACCTGGGCGACATCCTCGGCGGTCATGAAGCGGCCTTTAAAGACAGCTACATTGAGAACTCACTCACCAGCAATCCGGCCTTGGCACGCGTGGCGGCCCGCAGCCACAAAGATGCGCTGGCCGTACTGAAGATCGCCATGACGGGCAATCGCGAAGGCATTGAGTTTGAGGGCAATCAAAGCGCCGAAGACATCAATGACTGCGTGGCGGTCATGGAAAAGCTGCTGAAGGTGCGCGAAGTCATCTTGCGGGTGAATCAAGAGTACATCCGCAGCGCGGCCATGGAGGATGCCTACCGCACGGAGCCGCCTTTCAAGCTCCAGGGCAGCTACCGCAACATGAACAAGATCTCTGAGAAGATCCAGCCGCTCATGACGGCGGCGGAGGTGCAGTCTCTCATTGAGGATCACTACCGGGGTGAGTCACAAACACTCAGCCAATCCGCTGAGGCGAACCTGCTGAAATGGCGCGAGATCAATGCCTTGGCCAGTGAGGCTGACCAAGTCCGGTGGATGGAGATCAAGCGCACCTTCGGTCGCAATCTCCTCGCTGGAGGTGGGGGTGAAAATGATCCCGTCAGCCGCATCACGGGGCAGATGAGCGCCTTCACTGCCGGGCTGGAAAAGATTGAGCAGGCCGTGGCTAACCCCACGCTTTCAGACATCTCCATTGAGCGTCTGCAAAAGATCATCGAAGGCCTGCGGGCCGTGCCCGTCACGGTGGAGATCAAAGTCCAGCCTGTGGAGAAACAGGATGAACACGACTCCCCCGTGGATGTGCAGAGCCGAGTGAGCCAGGACGAATAAGAAGGTGAAGACGCTACTGCAGCGCATTGAGCATGCGCTGGAGATTCTGCATCTCTTCAGGCATGAGAGGTGCGGGTTTGTCCGTGTCTATTTCAGTCAGGGTAGTCGCGGCGGCAGCCTTCTTCCCAAGGCGGATCTGGAAGGCAGCCTTGCGCATCAAAATGAGGTTCTTATCCATGGGCTTGAGGTCTTTATCCGCCAGCATGAGATCGAAGAGCGGCTCCGCTTTTGCGGCTGCCCCTGCTGTCCATGAGCTTTCAATAAGCTGATACGTCCTCATCCATTTCGGATTACCAGACTCATGAAGGGCCTGCGCTTGTGCCATCATTTCGGCATGGGTGAGCAGTTGATACTTGTTCTGGATCTTCTCCAGAAGCGGGTAGTTCTGAGTTCGACGGAGAGAGGGGAATAGGCTGACCATGAGCTTCACCCGCTGCTCATCTTTGAGACGTGCGGGGCTGCCTTTCTCTCCCACATAAGAGTCCGCAAGGATTAAAATCCGGTCATTCTTGGACAGCATGTCCTCATACTGCTTGATCTGCTGGGGGGACAAAGTCTTCTTCCAGGCTTCTAGCCCACCTTCCGTCTGTGTGGCCAGAAAGTAGGCAAAGCTGATGGCGGTCTCCATTTGATAGCTTTGTTGCGCCCGACCGAGAAGGAGGTACTTTTCAAAAAAAGGCAGCCACAGTTTCGCATTCCTACCTTCGCCTCGTTCCCACAGGGCTGTGATGGCATCGGCAGGGTAGTTAATCAAGTCGGTGAGGGTGCTGCGGCTGGTGTAAGAGTCCGCAGATTCACCCTGCGTCAGCGTGGTGATAGCTTCGATCCACGGCTTCAAGTTGCCTTGAAGGGCTTGTCTCACAAAATGAGTGGAAAGAATATATTCCTGCATCGCGCGAATGCCGGAGTCCTCCAGGGTGATCAGGTCTTGGACGGATATTTTGTTAGACGCCTCGGTGCAGCAGTCACCCAAATGATCCAGGGCAGCGAGCGGTGCGTAGTTGGCCACCATGCTTACGGCATGCATCTGGATGTCGTCATGCGTAAAGCGAGTCTTCAGGATTTTGGGTGCCAGCTTGCCGATGCGTTTGGCCAGCGTTTCCGGTTCTTTAAAGGCGCGTAATAGAGCGGGGTGTGGATCGCTGGCTTGCAGCACGATGAGTTCCCCCAGCAGGGCGAGTTGCGGGTCCTTGCAGGCCGCAAGGAAAGCGGGAAGCTGCTTACGCATGTCTGGGTGCCAGGTGTAGATGCCGGACTGCCAGGCGTGCATGGAAGCGTGGTGTTCTTTCAGCAAGGCCGCAGCCTTTTCAGGGTAGCCTGCATCCACTAGGACGGCGATGATGGAGCGGTTTTGGAGCATGTAGGATGCTTGCTTGCTCAGCATGACATCAATCCAGGCATCGTTCTTCATCTTGCCAGCGAGATGCAGCATGGCAAAGCGGGCTTCAAAGCTCACGCCAAACATCACAGGCCGGCCAGAGGGATCTCTTTTGGCATTTTGCTTTTTTACCCAGCCATCCCATAGCATCTGTGCGGTTTCCCTCCATTCTGCCGTCACAGGCAAGCGGCCAAAACAACGCATCACCGCAGCCAGAGTATTGCTCTTCACCGCGTGTCCTTGTAGATTTTCAGTGGCCAGGAGACGCGTGAGGGGCATCACCACCTCCCCAGGTATTGCCCAGGGATAAGTCACACAGAGATGGTGACCCAGGGCTAAACGCACCTGCGGGTTCAGCTTCTCATTCATGATGACTTTACGGTAGTGGCTCCATAACGGTTCATGGGCGGTATGGCCACGGATGGCGCAGGTACCCTGAGGACTGATCCCTTCCGGATAAGCCTCCAAGTAAAGTTTGGCGGCGATTTCCAGTTCACGGGCCAAAGCCTTGCAGGGATGAGCGGCGGGCAGTTTTTCTGACCACTGGAGGAAGGCCTGTCGGTCAGCCTGGCTCGCGTAAGTCAACAAGCCGTGAAACGCAAGCGCCATCAGGGGAATAGGTTCGTCTTTGAGCCAACTGTGCAATTCCTCCATCAGTTTCTCCAAAGCCAAAGCCGGGTCAGCCCTGCCTCCGTAGGCCTGCCAGCGCTGGTGCAGATAAAACGCCCAGTTATAGTCCACCGCCCAACCACTGTGGGCGAGTTGACCCGACTTATCCGCATTGAAAGCCTGGATGCCAAAAGCCAACATCTCATAGTCAGCAGGGGTGATGCAGTTTAACAAAAAGGATGATCGTAGCGTCCTGCCCGTGTTATCGGATGGCGCGGGTATCATGTTTCTAGACATGGGCGAGGCCTCCAGTAACTCCGATACTTTATTGAAGACCTGCAACGCTTGAGCTTGGTTCTTCTCTGCGACCAGTTTGCGGATCAAGGTCTTGGTGTTGCTGTAGAGAAGCTGTTCAGGCATTTTCAGACTTCCCAAGTCCTTTGCCGCCAGCAACGAATCTAGAAGTGAATTTTCCTTCTTTTGCCTAGCTTCTAAAACGCTTTGCAGTGCCTCGCGCACCTCGGGGGGAAATTCTTGAGACGTGCGGAGAGATGTCCAGGAGACTTCCAGGGCGGTCATCAAAAGAGTTTTGGATTCCGCAGGAAGAAGTGCGAAATCCTTCGCACGACGCTTGGCGAAATCATTGAGTGCTTGGTTGCGATCCGACTCCGTTAAAGCCAAGAGGAGGTCCATGCCAAAGGTGCGGGACTTTTGCTGCGCTAAATAGTCCTGAAGATCTGCGTTGATATCCTCTAGCTTCAGTCGGGCGATGCAAAAATGCAGCAGGCTTGAATAGGCAGTGCCGCCCAACCCAGGAAGAGGGTTAAAGTCGGCGGCTTCATGGAAGAAACCGGAGCGTGCGAAGGCATCGAGAATGAAAGCGCTATCCGTCTCGCGCCCCTGAAAGTAGTTGCCACAGTAGGCGACACCCAACCACTCTGAATGCTGATCAATACCCTGTTTTTGCGCCTCTTGAGCCATCCAGGGCCACAGGCCAGGATCCAGTTTGAGATTTTGCAGGAAGCTGCCCAATTTCGTTCTTACAGGGTTGTTTTTATTCGCATCATTTGATTCTGTCTTTGAGAGCAGACTAACAAGATGTTGGACTACATTCTTTACGCCGTTGGGATTGTGCTGCGCGATCAAAGCCAGATCCTGAGCTAGCAGATTATTCTGGCTTCGATTTTGGATGCCCTCGTTATCTGAAAGAGTCAGCAAGGTCATGCGCGTGTCTTCCGCTCTTTCCCGCTGTTTTTGGAGCAGTACGTGAAGAATGGGGGAGTCACCCGCATAGACGATGAGGGGGCTGAGCTCTGACTCTAACAGCAGGTCAAAATCGGCCCGGGAAACTGCTGGCATTTGGGTGATTTCATCGCTGTGGCTTTTAACAAAAGCCGCCAGTTCCTTTCGTGGCTGTTCATTCAGAAGGCAGCGCAGGAGCTTGATTCCAAAGGTTTCAGGTCTTTCTCCTAACGATTCTAAGATCAGTGCAGGGAAGTTTTTTTTGCCTTTAATGATCGTAGCCAAATAGGCGAGAAAAGAGCTCTTGGAGTTTCCTATCAGAGAATAGGTGCGGAAGGTCTGTGCTTCATTCAGAAAAGGGGAGTTGTTAAAGAAAGCCAGTAGTTTGGCAGACTGGTCCATTTGTCCTTCTACATGGAGTGATCCTAGAGTGTTATTCAGCCAATCCATTTCATTCAGCAGACCTTCACTTTCCGCGCGTTCCATTGCCATTTGAAACAGTTCTGGAATGACAGCGCATTGATTCAACCAATTACTCAGTGGGGTATGTGAAGGGGAATTACCAGTCTGTGTGCGAGATTCTGCGGCAATGAGAAGGGTCAGCTTTTCATAGACCTGCCGAGCTTCTTTGGGGGAGACACGGATGTAGCGGCGCAGCTTCGGAGCCAGCTCCTGATTGTTCCCCAGGTATTGACCTGAAGATGCCAGACTGGGGGCATCCAGGAAGCTTTCCAGCACCTTTTTATCTTCCGCCGCGCGTGCTTGAAAAAGCGGCAGCAGGGTGGCTTGCAATTCTTCCGACATCAGGTGCAATTCCGCATACTTGGAGTTGGTCGAAGTGAGTGAATTGAGCAAACCCACCGCCTCAGCAGTTGGCAAGAGACGCAGATCTGCCTGATTCGCGCGGATAAAGTTTTCCAACGCTGTGGGGGAGCTCTCCAGGGCAGCGCGGGCCAGTTTTTCGCCAAACGTCGGCGAGGGACGCTCTTGCAGAGTGGTGGTTAAAAGCGTGAGAATTTTAGTGTTATTCCGGCTACGCAATTGAGTGAGCAGGCGGATCATCGCCAGGCCCTCGGAACCCCCTGGTATCACGAGTCCACGAAAGTTTTCGGCCTTTTCAACAAAGGGCGTGCCAGTGAAAAGAGCGAGGATGTGCGCGGGTTGGTTGAGGATATCATAGCCCTCCAAGGCATACAGATACTGTCGGGTCCATTCGCCATTGAATTTTTCGGCCTCAGCGATGGCCAAGACTTCCCTCATGAGCTGTGGAACACGGCCCATTCTGGCCAGCAGTTGAGAGACAGGGCCATCTTGATTTGCATTTGCCTGGATTTGAGCCGGAGTTTGTTTGAGAAGAACAAGGCAATGCTTGAGCAGCCTGCGTGCTTTTTCGACATTTACGAAGGCGACGTCTTGGAGGATCTTGGAAAGAAGCTCGTCGTTGTTGTAGTCATCCATTCGGGTCTGTTCCCAGGTGCTGGCGGCCAAAATCAGGTCGGCTTTTTCCAGGGCCCACTCACGCTCTGCGGCATTCAGTGGCTCCAAGAGGGCCCGGGTCTCATCATCGAAGAAACGGGTAAAATTAGATCCTTGCTGAGCGATGAAAGCGGATAGCTCGAGCTTGGCGATGGCAGGGAGATCTGGCAGTTCCTTACCGCGGCGCATGAGAAATGCTTTGAAAACCTGGCCTTGGTTTTGAGAGTTCGACGAGGTCAGGGACGTCAATAGATCTGTGCCGAAAGTTTGCGGCTGTCGTGTTTTAAGCGCCTCCAGCAGTTGATCTCGAGCTTTCTTGATTCTCGGGTCTGAATCATCCATCCGATTGATCAGGGTCTGGAGAGCGGTGTATTGATTGCCCTTTTGGTTAAACCAAAGGCGGAAGTCGCGGGCGGAGCCGGTGAAATGGAGCGCGTCCAGGGTCACTAAGAGCTCAGCCGTGGGGCCAAAGATCTGTTCTTCATCAAAGAGATTTCCACACACTTGGGAAAACAGGCCGGGTTCATCCATAAGGCCGTCTTCCTGCGCTGCACGGATGCCGATGCTCTGAGGCCCGCGCCGAATGACCTCACTCAACAGTGAGAAATAGTTCTGCCAGCGAGTGGAGGTGGAGCTAGGATTGTAGGGTGAGAAATGGCGGCGATTGGTGAGTTGTTGTTGGACAAATTGATTCAGGTCCTGCCGCCTTTTTTCACGATCTTTGCCTAACCAAAGATCGCGTATTTGGATTATGAACCGACTAGCTTCGTCAGCTTTGCCTGTCTGCGCGATCATGCGGATGTAGGTGGTGAGTTCCTGAGTCTGGATGCCGTAATTAGGGTTCTTTAGACGTTCCAGGTAGATCTCATGAATGGGAGTGCTGAAACCGCGCTGCCCCCAGATGCGGGTGATCTCTTGGCTGGTGCCGGAGTAACCGCGGTCGGCGTGACTGCGCTGCCAGTCTCGAGCGACTGCGAGGAACTCGGCCTCTGGGCAGGTGAGGAGCTGAGCGTAAGCGCGCATCTGCTTTTCCGTAGTGGAACCGAGGGCTCTTTTGACCAAGGAGAAAAAGTCGCTTTCGATCTTCTCTTTTTCGCCTCGCGCGACCATTCCCCGAAGCAAAATGTCTTCAGGCTGCGGCATGGCGATTTGGTTGCCATTTTCACCGAAGCGCGTGGGAGAACGGCCAAACCAATAACCGATGTTCGGGGTATAACGGCGGGCTAAAATTTGACGGTTGAGGATGTCCCGAGCGAGGGTTTCGAGCATTTCCGTGGGCTGCCCTTCCTTTAGCGCAAGGCCCGCATAAGGACCAAAACCACACTGAGCTAACATGGGTATTTTCATCAGCGCCAGGCAGAGCTCGCCATGGGCAGCACTTAGCTGGTCTTTGGCCTTCTGCGCCGCTTCGCTCAGATTCTGAGCGGCGCGACTGACTTCATGAAGGCCGCGAAAGGAGACGTTTCCATACTCGCCTTGTTGGGCATAATTAGGCATCTGGGCAAAGACGCCCAGGAGGGAGGGTTCCAGACGTCGTTTAGGGTCCAGGTTTTTTTCGATATAGGCGGCCATCAATCGGATGACGGCCAAGCGGTGTTCGATGACGCGGCCACTTTGGGAGCGTGGATTCATTTCCAGCGAGAGCCGTTGGAGCGCGAGATTAAGATCTTGGCGAGGGATGGCGCTCAGATGGAGCAGGGCTTTGTCCATGTCTTTTCGGCTCAGGAGAATGGCCAGTCGGGTTTGGACTTCGCTGTTGCGGGCCTTCAGAGCCAGGGTGGCTTCATATGCGGCGACGGCTTCCTTTTCCAGCCCGAAGAGTTCTAAGAAAGCGGCTTCACGTTGCAGTTGCTGCCAGCCTTTGGCGGGATTCGCCTTGAGCTTTTCCATGAGAGGACCGGTAGCTTGCTGCGCATCCAGCATCTTGCGTAGGGACTGCAATTCATTGTCGGCATTGCTCCAGTCTGCACTCAGCCAGATCTCGCCAATCCGCCGCACCCGCTGTTGAAACTCAGTCCAAGTGGCGTCGGAATTTTTATTGGTTAGGAACTTCTCAAGTTTGGTCAGAGAGCTGGGTTGACCGCGACTGTGAGAACGTGAAAACGGATTGCCGCTGGAGTTGTTGCGGGCCGTTTGCGCACGTGGCGCGGTGGCCTTTTGGATGAGTTCTGCTTGCTCCGCGAACCCGAGGGTAGCCGCCACATCCATCAAAGAAATGTTCTGTTGGCTGGCAGACATCGCCTGGCGGGTGCGCTCCAGGCTCTCTAAAATGAAGGGCTTGTCCTCGGCGGTTAACGGCTGGCCAGCATTCACCTGCTGGAGTGCTGTGAAAAGGACAGCGTTGTCCACCGGAGATTGCAGAGCTGGGTCCAGCCCGAGTGTGCGCAGTTCTCGCAGAAAGGTTATCTGGAGGGCTTGGTCCTGAAGAATCTGCGCCATGCTGGCCGCAAAGAGCCAATGATCTGGAGTCAGTCCCGGCTGCTTCAGCCACTGCGTCAGCTTTTCTTTGGCCGAGGTAGCGGGGCCAGAGATACAGCTCATCAAGATCTGCAATTCTGGGGTTTTCAGATGCGAGGCGATCTTGGTCAGGGCCACTTGGGTCTCGTCATCCACGGGACCATTTCTCATCCAGCCGTTGTAAGAGAATTGGTTATTCTGCATCAATTGTTGAACGAGCTCAATCATGCTTGGGGCAAGACCTAGGTTGGTCCACAGAGCAGGCAAAGGCTGCGGCTCATAGTAGCCGGTGGGATACCTTTGATTCCGGGGGGTGGAAGAGAGTCGGCTAAGCTGTTGGGCATTTTCTTTCTCCAGCAGGTCGGCCACATCTTCCACATTCCCCAATGCTTTGAAGACCATGATGAGTGCATAAGCACCCCAGGGTTGTTGATTGGTATCTGGCCCTTGATAGAGAGTTTTGGACCAAGTCTTAGCCAGTGTAAGCACCTGCTGAGAGAGCTCCGGCGAGAGGGGCGGGCCTCCATTGGAGGCGATGATACGGCGCTGCACGGCTGTAAGCAGGGCATTGAATGTGTTGCCATTGCCTTCCGGGATATTTTGTGACTGGCTGAGCACCTGGGAAGCGAGGGCATCGGCTTCCGGTTCATTGAGGGCCAGTGCGCCCACGCCGGCTTGGAAGGCGAGCATGGGGTAGCTGTCTTTAAACAGGGCCACACAGCGTTTTAGTTCAGGAAGAAAGTCCCCAGGAAATTGGTTCAGATGCAGGAGCCAAAGCGCATGCAGAGCCTGGTGCTCAGGGTGGGCCTCCAGCAGGTCTGGCGGGATGCTTAGCTGGCCTTCATACATGGGCACTTCTAGCAGCAGGGCGGGTTCGCGGATGCCTGCGACTTCCAGGTGTTTGACCAGCCCACTGCGCTCCTCTTCCTTCATGCCCTGGCCGATCTGGATGAGGTGATACAGAGCCATGGCGGAGAGGTTGGTCACATTTTCAGGCTGCTGCACCCAGCCTGAGGGGAGGCCCGGGGTGGTGGGTCGGTTCACCTGCATGAAACCGTAGCCCCAGCTGCCGCGTTGTTTCTGCCGGTGCTGATAAGCAGTGTGGGAAACATGGGGGAGCTGCATCCACTCTGCGGTGCCTTCGGGTAAATTAGGCAGTTGGGCACTGTAGCTTTGAGGTTGCTGAGTGGCAGAGGGAGGGGCGGCTAGCACCTCGGGCAGTTCCTCATGCAGACTGAGCAGATGCACAAAGGCGCCGATGGCCTCGCCCTGGCGGCCTTCTTCTTCTAGAGCCACTGCATGGAGGTAGTGTAGCCGGTAGTCTTTGGGAAAGCGAGGCAGCAGTGGCGTGAGGAGCTCGATCGCACGCTCCCACTGCCCATGCTCGCAAAGGGTGTCTGCCATGGTTTCAATGGCACGCGCATCTGCCGTAGCCACGCCTGCCAGTTCAAACATGAGGCGATAGCCCGCTTCCTCATCGCCGTTGCTGATCATGAGGGAGGCGATCTTTTGCCGGGTAGTGGGCGTGCTATCCAGGCTAGCCGCCGCATTCAGAGTTTTTAGAGCTTCGGCATACAGGCCGTTTTCCTCCTCGATGCGGGCGATCTCCGACAGCAGAGCGAGGTCCCTCGGGCGGAGGCGCGAGGCCTCATACAGACAGCGTCGGCGTTCTTCATCATTGTTCGTGGCTGCATGAAGGGTGGCTAGGGCTAACCAGGGCAGGGGGCTGGCACGATTTTGGCGCTGCCGCTGCTGGAAGTCTTCGATCAAACGCGGCAGCGTGCCCGCGTATTGAGTCATCTGCGCCAGCGGCGTCAAAAAGCGCAGACGCGCCACCGGATCTTCCGTCTCCTCATAGAGGGCCATGTAGGCGATGCGTGCTTCCTCCATCTTGCCGGCAGAGGCCAGTGCGCTGGCGAGGGTACTGAGTATCTCTTTGTCTTCGCTGAATTTACGGGATGCAGCACGCAGCACATCCAGAGCAGCCGTTTGTTTGCCCTGCTCCATGAGAATGCTGGACTCTTCCAGCCAGGGCTGCACGGCCCCGGGAGAGATTTTTTTCCATTCCGCCAGGGCTGTGAGAGCTTCGTCAAAAGCGCCGGTGCGCCGATGCAGACGCGCCAGTTGCTGCGCACGGTCACTGGTCATGCCGCCGGGAAGTTGCATCACCTGCGCCAGCACCTCAGCGGCCCGTTTCCACTCCTGGCGTTGCTCCAGCAGGCGCACATGCTGCGTGCCTAACATGAGTTGCTGAGCGGGGGTGGCCTGGGGTGCCTGGAGGGCCGTCTCAGCGGCTGCGGATTGCCCGGCTTCCTCCAGCAGCTCGGCCAAAAGGCAGCGATCAGGGATGGTCAAACTCGGTTGCTTTTGCAGCTCTGCGATGATGGTGGGTGCCGCCTCTGCATCTCGGATGGCCTGATGGGCCAGCTTGACGGCTTCTTGCAGTCCCGAAGCTTCACCCGTGAGGGCCAGGCGTGCCCGCGCCCAGAGGACAGCTTTGGCAGACTCTTTGTTAGTCAGAGCTAGCTGAGTCAGCAGACCGAGGTAGCGTGGCTGCGTGGCGTGATCTTTTTCCCGTGTGACCAGTAGGGCCTGTGCTTCTTTGGCCTGGCCATGGGCGAGCAGGGCCTGGCCTGCGCGAAGGATGTCCTCCAGATCGCCTTTTTGAACCAGGCCCTTCCAGATCAGTAGCGCGGCGGCATCATCGCCACTGCGGTGCAGGTAGTGGGCCAGACCCTCCTGGGCGGAGACGCTCTGCGGATGCGCGGAGACGAGCTTTTCATAAGCGCTTTTTGCCGCCTCTTTGAGCCCCCAGTTCTCAAAAAGGCGTGCGACGCGCAGGTGATCATTCTCAGGGGCCAAGCCATTGACCGCGCTTTTTTCTAAATAACTCGCCAGGGTGGCCTGAGCGGCGGGGAGGTCCTTCTGCCGTTCTTGCAGGCTGGCTAGGCGGATGAGCAGCTCTTTATCTTCGGGATGTTGTTTGGCTAAAATCTGAGCCTGAGTGGCTGCCTCGGGAATACGATCCAAATCCTCAAGCAGGGCGATGTAGGCTTCCTGCAAATCTCGGCGTCCAGGGTTACGGGCCAGCCATTCGAGGAAGAGCGTGGCCGCCGCATCGGCCTCACCCAGTTCCCCTAACACACGGGCATAGGCGATGCCTAGATTCACACGCTGGGCCTGAGTGGTGGATAACGTCTCTAGCCGTTTTTTAAGTCCTTCCAGGTCATCTTCCCGGCGAAAAACTTCGTCCAGGCGGGAGAGCACGTCCGCCTCCACCCAGGAGTCCTGGCCGCTTTGGCTGAGGGCTGCTTCCAGCACACTGAGGGCTTCATCGCGCTTTTCAGCCCGCAGTAGCAAATCTCCCAGGCGCAACTGACGCGCCAATTTTTCGGAAGGGTCACGAGTTTTCTCCACCAGTTTTTTGGCCTCCGTCGCGGCTTCTATATAAAGACCTTCCTCCGCCATCAGTTCCACGATGTCTTCCGTTAAGTCCAAATCTTCGGGATGCTGTTTGGCCAGGTCTAACCAAGTTTGCAATGCCTCGGGAGTGCGGTTCAGTCTAAGGAGGGCGCGACCTTGCTGACGGGCGATGTCAATTCGCAGTTGCTCACCGGGGTTGGCCTCCGCCGCTGCCTTCAGGCTTTGTAATGCTCCTTCAAAGTCGGATACGCGTGCCTGCATCCGGGCTTTTTCCAGCCAGGCATCCGGGTCCTTTGGAGAAAGCTTCAGAGCGGCCTCCAGAGCTTTCAGCGCCTCGGTATCTTGACCCCGCCGGGCATGCAGGAGGGCTAAAAGCCGGTGGTCTGCCGCTTTGGCTTCAGGCTGCTTGCTCCGCTGTTGCAGGAAACTTAGCAGAGAATCCGCCGGGGCCGACTCTAGCCAAGTATCATGAAAGCGATCAAATAAAGTGCCCGCCTGGGGGCGTCTCAGCAGCATCTCATGATAGCGGCGTGCCTCCGGGGGTAACTCCTGGGCAGAGGCAAAAGGAGTCAAAAGCAGGAAAAGGAAAACGCAGCGCCTATACATGATTCTGTTTTAGGTGAAATGAGGGGGCTAAGGCAAGTTTTTCATCCTGCCTAAGGGTGTGATGAACATTTGACAACAGGCCCTGTCATAGACGTAGTTATTCTGTCATGCGCTCAAAAGCTCGTTACCAAATCCTCACCTTCCTCGCGCTTCTCGCGCTGGGCTGGGCGCAGGTTTTCGGGCTGATGCGCGGCTACATCTGTGACTGTGGAGGGGAGGTGGAGATCACCGCCTTTGATCATTGCCACGGTCCCCATGGTGTGGCCTGCCATCATGACGATGAAGATCCTTCTCATCACCACGATGAAAGTCGTGAGGACACTCACGAACATGCGCCGCTGAAAGAGCCGGGGGATGCCAAGCAGTTAGTCACCCAAAGTTCGACAGCCCCTCTACCCGTCCTCGCGGTGGTCGCGATTTTGGAATCCTTGACGCTGCTGCAAGTCGGAGACGACACGGCTAGCCGCGCGCTGATCCCACCCCGGGAGCAAAGCATTGGCCGACGATGGCCGGAGGTGCTGACACGCTCCATCGCACTGAGAATTTGAGGTCCAGACCTGAGGCCGTCATCCACGATGATGACCCGCTCTCTGCTGTCTTTGCCAGGCTGGTCTTTGACCCGCCTACCACCTCGAATTCTTTTATATGTCACGTTCCCTTTTATTCCTTTTCTGCCTAGCGGCCAGTTCATCGGCCTCGGCCCTTTCTCTTTCTGAAATCGCCCCGCGTGTGCGGGATCATCACCCCCAACTGAAGGCTGCACGCCTGGCTGTGGAGCAGGCGCGGGGGCGCCAGCTCGGCGCAGGACGACTGGCGAATCCCACTCTGGGGGTGCAGTTTCAAAACGAGAGTCGTGTCTCCCCCCGTTCCACCGAGTTTTCAGTGGATCAGGCCTTTCCACTCACTCGCCGTCTAACCCTGGAAAAACAGCACAGCGCCCAGCTCGTCGCGGCTGCGGAACTGGAGGTGAAGGATGTGGAAAGACGCCTCATCGCTGAGGCGCGTAGCCTTGCCGTGAAGCTGCTGGCTTTAGAAAAACAGCGGGCACTGCGCCAGCAGCAGACGCAACTGGCTGACAAACTCTCCCGGTTTGCCAAAGACCGGGCAGCGGCGGGGGAACTTTCGCCCCTGGATGCGGCCCAGGCGCAGGTGGATGCGCAGCGACTGCAACTGGAGGCGCGTCGCCTGGAGATCGAGTCGGTGAGTCTTCAGGGAAGCTTAAAACCCATGTTAGGCATCCGTCCAACAGAGGCGCTGAAGCTCACAGGGGATCTCCCCGCTCTGGTCATGCCGGGTCGTGTGCCCTGGCAGCAGCGTGCAGACTATCAGTTGGCCCAGGCCAAAACCGAGGCGGCCCAGACGGAGGCGGCGCTGGCGCATGCCCGCCGTTATCAAGATGTCAGTGCCGGATTCTTTGCCGCCCGTGAGCAGCAGGATGTGAGCTCGCGCAACACGGAACGCACGGGTTTTGTAGGCTTTCGCTTTTCCATTCCTCTGCCCTTGTGGAATCGCAATCAGGGAGAGATCGCAGAGAAGAAGGCCAGCATCGAACGGGCGCGGCTAGAGACGGAAGCGCTCGCTACCGAAATCACCAGTGAAGCAGAAACGGCCCGCCAGGAAATGGAGGCCAATGCCGCTCTGGTGAGCGAGACGCGCGACAAGCTTTTACCCCTGGTGAAGCAGCAAACGGATAAGCTGGAAAAGGCCTATGAAACGGGTCAAACAGATCTCCTCACCGTGCTGCGTGCGCGGGAGCAGCGGTTGCAACTCGAAACCGCCGTCCTGGATGCCAGCCGGGACTTTCACCTCGCGCGCATCCGTTACGATGCAGCCGTCGGGGCGGTGCGTTAATCGCCTGCATTGAAGCCTAACCATTGATAGAATCATCATGACTTACTATCTCATCAAACTTTTCCTCAGTGCCGGTGTCATCGTGATGGTGACGGAGATCGCAAAGCGGAACAACTCCGCTGCCAGCATCATTCACTCCCTGCCTCTGACGTCTCTGCTAGCCTTCATTTGGATCTACCTGGAGACCAAAGATTCAGCCCTCATCGGGCGACATGCCTTTGGCACTTTTTGGTTCGTGTTGCCCACCTTGCCCATGTTTTTGCTGATGCCTTGGCTCATCAAAAAGCTTGGTGGTTTTTGGCCTGCTTTTGGGACGGGGATCATGCTCACCATCCTCCTCTACTTCCTAACCATGCGCCTGCTGAAGGCTGCGGGTGTGAATCTTTAAACATCATTTTTTCATGAATTTTAAACACTACTTTTGGTTATTTTTATTGCCGTTGATGGGAGCGGTGGCTGCCGATCCCGAGCGTCTCGGCAACACGGTCATTCTCGAAGAATCCGCCGTGGCGAATTTGCAACTTCAGTACGCCGAGGCGGAAGAAACCACATTCGAGGAGACCATCTTTGCCTTGGGGCACATTGAGGTCCTGCCGGGTAAAAAAGCCATCGTTAGCAGTCGCATTCCGGGCCGTGCTTTCTCGGTGCTCGCCATTCCCCATCAGGCGGTGGATGAAGGAGACGAAGTCGCCTGGGTGGAAAGCCGCCAGCCTGGTGATCCGCCACCTACGGTGATGCTCACCTCCCCCATTACGGGTACGGTTTCTAAGGTGGAAATCGCGGTGGGGCAGCCCATCTCGCCGGATCAGGCCTTGATGGAGATTGTGAATCTGGAAACGGTGGAAGCTTCGGCCCAAGTACCCCAGCATCTGGCGGGGCGGTTACAAGTCGGCCAGTCTGCTCACATCCGTCTCAGTGCGCTGCCTGACAAGGTCTTTGAGGCCAAGCTGGCTCACATCGGCACCGAGGCGGATGAAACCACGGGCACGGTGGAAGCCGCGTTTCATGTTCCGAATCCAGAAGGCCTTTTGCGGCCGGGGCTGAAGGCTGAATTCAGCATCGTCGTCAGCACTCGTGACGGGGTGCTTTCCATTCCACGTGCAGCCGTACAGGGAGATGCGGCACAGCGGTTTGTGTACATCAAGGACTACGACCTAAAGAACGCTTTTGTGAAAACGAAGGTCGTATTAGGCGCGCAAAACGACCAGGTTGTGGAGATCCTCGGCGGGCTTTTCCCCGGGGATGAAGTGGTGATCCGTGGGGCCTACGCCCTTGCCTTTGCTGGCAAAGGCAGTGTCTCACTCAAAGTGGCCATGGATGCTGCCCATGGGCACCCGCACAATGAGGACGGCACGGAGATGTCGAAGGAACAGATCGCCGCAGCCCAGGGGGGGCATGGGGATCACGACCATGATGAAGGTTCTGGCTGGAACATGCTGACCACCTTTTTCGCAGCCAGTACGGGATTTTTGTTCGTGCTGCTGGTGGTGACCTTGCTGGTGACTCGGAAACGTGTGGCGGCCTAACATTATGTTAAACCAACTCATCCGTTTTTCCCTGCATCATCGGCCCATCATCTTGATGGTGGCCCTGCTGGTGCTGCTGTTTGGTTTTCAAACGCTCACGCAGCTCCCTGTGGAGGTGCTGCCAGACATGACCAAACCCACGGTGACTATCCTCACGGAATCCCCCGGCCTCGCGCCTGAGGAAGTGGAAGTGCTGGTCACTCAGCCCATCGAAAGCGCCGTGCAAGGTGTCGGTGGTCTGGATCGCCTGCGGTCAAATTCCGATGTGGGGCTCTCGCTGGTCTTTGCGGAGTTTGGCTGGGGGACGGATATTTATCGGGCTCGCCAGCTTGTGCAGGAACGGTTGCAGACGGTGCTGAATACCCTGCCTGCCAGAGCTAAACCAGGCATGACTCCCGTCTCATCTCTCATGGGAGAAATCTTGCTGGTGGGGCTGCGAAGCACGGATGGTAAGGTGCTGCCGGCGGACCTGCGAATCCTGGCCGACTGGACCATCCGCCGGCGTTTGCAGAGTATCAGCGGTGTGGCAGAGGTGCTGACCATCGGGGGAGGAGTGCAGCAAATCCAGGTACAGCCGAACCCGAATCGGTTATCGGCGTTTGGCGTCACTTTTGAAGAAGTGGAAACGGCCGTTGGCCAGGCCGCAGGCAATGCCACCAGTGGTTACCTCCAGGCCGGGCCTCGCGAGATCATGGTGCGCAATTTGGGCATGACCACACGGCTGGAAGACATCGCCCACACAGTCATCAAAACGGTGGAAGACCGCCCCGTTCTCATCAGCGATGTGGCGGAGGTGAAACACGCCGTGCAGACCATGCGTGGAGATGCCAGTGTGAATGGTACCATGGGCGTGGTGCTCAGCATTGATAAGGCCCCGGGCTTTGACACGCTGAAGCTCTCCGCACAGATCGAAGCCGCTCTGGAAGAGCTGAAGCCGAGCCTGCCTGCGGGAGTCACCGCCGAGATCATGTTCCGCCAAGGTGACTTCATCGAACACGCCATCGGCAATCTCAAGGAAGCCATCCAGGACGGGGCCATCATGGTCACCCTCATCCTGTTTTTGTTCCTGCTGAATTTGCGCACCACAGCCATCACGCTCATGGCCATGCCGCTGTCCTTTGCCGTCACTATCCTCATCTTTAAAGCCTCCGGCATCAGTGTGAATTCGATGACTCTCGGTGGCCTCGCTGTGGCCATCGGCATGGTGGTGGATGATGCCATTGTGGATGTGGAGAACGTTTATCGTCGGCTTCAGGAAAATGCCTCGCTGGCAGCGCCGAAGCCGGTTCTGAATGTCATCGCCACCGCTTCGGGAGAGGTGCGGAATTCCATCCTCTACGCCACCGTGCTGATCATCTTGGTGTTTCTTCCTTTGTTAGGCCTGGAGGGCATTGAGGGTCGTCTTTTCACGCCCATCGCCATCGCCACCATCACCAGCATGGCCGCATCTTTTGTGGTCAGCCTCACAGTCATTCCTGTGCTGTGCTCCTTGTTGCTGAAAATCAAAAAGAAGCCCGAGGCCCGGCATCATGATGGTTTTTTAGTGCGCGGCATGAAGTGGGCCGTGCAGCACAGCTTTCTGCGTGTGGCGCTGGGTGCGCCCATGTTAGTCATCGCTGTCGCAGGCATGCTGCTCATTGCTTCATTGATGCTTTATCCCATCATGGGGAAGGAATTTCTGCCGTCTTTCAATGAAGGCAGCGCCACCATTTCCCTGGCCAGCGCACCGGGCACCTCGCTCGCCCAGTCCAATGAGATCGGCGAGGTGGGCGTGCGGCTTTTGCAAAGCATCCCTGAGGTGAAAAGCGTGGGCCGCCGCGCAGGCCGTGCGGAAAAAGATGACCACGTCATGCCCGTGAGCGTGAATGAATTCGATGTCGAGTTTCATGAAGGTGGCCGCGCACGTGAGATCGTCTTTGCCGAGATCCGCACCAAGCTAAAGACCATCCCAGGAACCTTCCTGAATGTGGGCCAGCCCATCGGCCATCGGCTTTCCCACATGCTTAGCGGTGTGTCGGCCAAGATCGTGGTGAAGATCTTCGGCCCGGATCTGGAAGTGCTGCGCGAAAAGGGAGAGCAAGTGCGCGATCTCGCGAAAACGATCCCTGGCCTCACGGATGTCAATCTCGAAGCCCAGGTCCCGATTCCCCAAATTAAAATTGAAGTAAATCGGCAGCGCGCCGTCGCATATGGAGTGCAGCCCGGTACCCTCAATGAACAAGTCTCCACCCTGCTGGGGGGCAAGACGCTGGCAGAGCTGCGGGAAGGGCAGCGCACGGTGGATCTGGTCCTGCGCCTGCCGGAAAGCTGGCGGGATTCCGCCGAAAAACTCGGGGAGCTTCTTATCGAAACGGAAAAGGGCCCTCGCATCCCCCTGCGCCTCATCGCCGATATCCGGGAAGGAAAGGGGCCCAACGTTATCAACCGCGAAAATACCCAGCGCCGCATCGTCATCGGGGCGAATACCGGCGTGCGTGACCTGGAGTCCATCGTGGACCAGTGGGAAGCGGCGGTGCGGGCAAAGGTGAAGCTGTCTGAAGGATACTTCCTGCGCTTTGAGGGCGAGTTTCAGGCGCAGCAGGCTGCGGCAAAGCGAATCGGCTTTTACTTTGTCCTCGTTCTCGGGGTCGTCACGCTGCTGCTGTTCAGTTACTTTCATAGCCTGTCGTTGGCTTTGCAGGTCATGTTAAACATCCCCCTGGCCCTCATGGGCGGGCTAGCTCTCACTTGGCTTCTGGTGGATAACATCAGCATCGCCACCATCGTTGGGTTCATCGCCGTGGGCGGCGTGGCGGCACGCAATGGCATCATGATGATCAGCCACTACCTGCACCTCATGTCGCATGAGGGGGAAAGTTTTACCCGCCAGATGATCGTGCGCGGAACGCTTGAGCGTCTGGTGCCTGTATTGATGACGGCGCTCAGTGCAGGCATTGCCCTCATCCCGCTGTTGCTCGCGGCGAATGAACCGGGCAAGGAGATTCTGCATCCGGTGGCCGTTGTGATTGTTGGCGGTCTCGTCAGCAGCACCTTTCTGGATCTCATGATCACCCCCGCCGTCTTTTACCTCTTTGGCCGCAAGGCCGCCGAATCTGCTGTAGGTAGCCATGCTCCCGCAGCGCAGTGAACCTCAGAACCAACCGAAAAAATAGAACCATCCATGAAAAGATCATTTATCACCTCCCTCATCCTCGCCGCCACCACCAGCCTGCTGCTCGCCCACGGCGGTGTCGAACTTGGGCCTAACAAAGGCCGCATCGTCGAATTCAGCAAAAATGAAACCATGCACGGCGAAGTCACCGTGAAAGGGGACAAGTTCCACATCGCCCTCCTGGACAAGGACATGAAGCCCGTGGCCGTGGAAGCGCAAAGTCTCGTGGCCCTCACCGGGGACCGTGACAAACCTACCAAGTTGACGGTCGAAAAAGACGCCAAAGGCTTCATCCTGCCCGTCATCAAATCCGGCGACATGCTGATCCTTCAGTACAAAAATTCGCCCGATGCTAAAGCGATCGTCGCACGTCTGGAATATGACACCTCCACCTGCGAAAAGTGCAGCAAGATGGAATGGCTGTGCGAGTGCAAGTCTGAGTAAAGCCGGCCCTCAGAGGCAGGTCTAACCAAGCAACGGCGAAAAAGACAGGTGTCTGTATCCTGTGCTTTTTCGCCGTTCTGCATCTTTCGGTCCTGGGGATGGTGTGGCTAGGTTTGGCCATGCTGAATTCCGCCTTTTTATCGCCAAATTGCATTCTGGAGGGCCGCGAAATCACACGTTTACTCGACGAGACGCTGATTTTGGCTAGTTTGCATGCCCGCTAGGCCCCGGCTTGGCGTATTTTTTGTCCCACCCTTCTGCGAAACACTCAAGAAATGCTTCCCGAGCACTCCCCTTTTTCCCCTGACCTGCGTCGGGCCCTGGACGGCCTGATGGCGAGTTTCACCCCTGCCCAGCGCTTTTGGCTGGCCGGGTATCTTTCCGCAGGGGACTCCGGCGCTGCCGCTGCCGTGCCAGCACCCGCTGCTGCGGCGACGAAGTTGACCATCCTGTATGGCTCGGAATCGGGAAATTCGGAAAAACTGGCAGATCTGTCCGCGAAGGACGCGAAAAAGCGCGGCTTTTCCCCCACGGTCAAAAACATGGCGGATATCCAGCCTGCCGACCTGGCCAAGGTGGAAAACCTCCTGGTCATCATCAGCACCTGGGGCGATGGCGAGCCACCTGAGACGGCCACCGCTTTTTACAAGGCCTTCATGAGTGAGACCCTCAGCCTGCCAAAGCTGCGCTTCTCCGTCTGCGCCCTCGGCGACACCTCCTATGAGAAATTTTGCCAGATGGGCAAGGACTTCGATGCCCGGCTGGAAAGCTTCGGTGCCCAGCGCATCCACCCGCGTGTGGACTGCGACCTCCAGTATGAAAAACCGCATCGTGCTTGGTTAGACGGCGCTTTGGCGGCCTTTGGTCCTGCCGTGGCGGCAGCACCAGCGGCTACCGTCAGCTTCGCTGCTCCGGCAGCCGCTGAGCATGACAAGAGCAACCCCTTCGGCGCTGAACTGAAAGAGCGTGTGCTGCTGAATGGCAAAGGCACGGCCAAGGAAACCTGGCACTATGAGCTTTCCCTGGAAGGGTCTGGCCTCACCTATGAGCCGGGCGATTCCCTGGGCATCATCCCGGTGAATGCCCCCGACATGGTCGAAGGCATCCTGAAGGCAGCTAAGCTGGTCGGCACCGAGAAGGCCAGCGTGCCTGACATTGGCAACAAAACGCTGGCAGATGCCCTGCGTGAAGACCTGGACATCACCGCGCTTTCCCGCCCGGTACTGACCAAGCTGCTGGAACTCACCAAGTCCAAGAAACTGGCCACCCTCCTGGGTGAAGGCGCCAAGGATAAGCTGAAGGATTACCTGCATGGTCGCTGGATCGTGGATGCCATCGAGGACTTTGCCTCCAAGGGCCTGTCCCCTGAGGCGCTGGTTTCCCTCCTGCGTCCGCTGCCTCCGCGCCTGTATTCCATCGCCTCCAGCCCGCTGGCGCATCCAGATGAGGTGCATCTCACCATCGCCTCTGTGCGCTATGAATCCTTTGGCAAACAGCGCAAAGGTGTGGCCTCCACGTATCTGGCAGATTTGGTGAAGCGCGGAGACGTCGTCCCGGTTTACACCAACCAGAATAAAAACTTCCGCCTGCCTGCCTCAGGGGATACCCCCATCATCATGGTCGGCCCGGGCACCGGCGTGGCCCCCTTCCGCGCCTTTGTGGAGCACCGCGCCGCGCTGGAGCAGCAGGGTAAATCCTGGTTGTTCTTTGGCGATCAACGCTACACCTACGACTTCCTTTACCAGACCGAGTGGCAAGACCATCTGGCCAGCAAGGCCCTGACCAAACTGGACGTCGCCTTCTCCCGCGACCAACCCGAAAAAATCTACGTGCAGCAGCGCATGCTGGAGCGTGCGAAGGAGCTCTACGCCTGGTTGGAAGAAGGTGCCCATTTCTATGTGTGTGGAGATGCCACCCGCATGGCCCACGACGTGAACGAAGCCCTCCTCACCGTGGTCGAAAAACAAGGCGGGAAATCCCGCGAAGCCGCTGAGGCCTACATCGAAGACCTCAAGAAAGCGAAGCGCTATCAGCGCGATGTCTATTAATCCCCTGGAGCTCACACCCCACCCCCTCCAAATACCATGAGCGAAAAGCAACTCTCTGCCAATGAAGGCATCAAGACTCGGTCAAACTACTTGCGCGGCACCATCGCCGAAGGTCTGGCCGATCTGTCCACGGGCTCCCTTTGCGAAGACGATCAGCAGTTGATCAAATTCCACGGCAGCTACCAGCAGGACGACCGTGACCTGCGCCCAGACCGCCGCAAGCATCGCTTGGAGAAAGCCTTCTCCTTCATGCTGCGCATCCGCGTCCCCGGTGGTGTTTCCACCTCCGAACAATGGCTGCAAACGGACCGCCTGGCAGATACCTATGCCAATGGCACCATCAAGCTGACCACCCGCCAAGCCTTCCAACTCCACGGCATCATCAAGTCCAACTTGAAGCGCACGATCAAGGAGATCAATGACGCTGCCATGGACACCATCGCCGCTTGCGGCGACGTGAATCGCAACGTGATGTGCAATCCGAACCCCTACCTGTCCAGTGTGCACGCCGACGTGCTCCAGGCAGCGAAGGACATCTCCGCCCATCTCACTCCCGCCACTCGTGCTTATCACGAGATCTGGCTGGATGGAGAAAAGGTACAGAGCACCGAGGAAGAAGTGGAGCCGATCTACGGCAAAACCTACCTGCCACGTAAGTTCAAGATCACCATCGCCGTGCCACCGAGCAATGACGTGGACATCTTCGCCAACTGCCTCTCTTTCATCGCCATCGTCGAAGACGGCAAACTCGTCGGCTACAACGTCGCCGTTGGCGGCGGCATGGGCTCTACCCATGGTAACGAAGCCACCTATCCCCGCATCGCGGATGTCATCGGCTTCTGCACAAAGGAGCAGGTCGTGGACGTGGCAGAAAAAGTCGTCCTTGTGCAGCGTGACTTTGGGGACCGCACGGACCGCAAGCACTCCCGCTTCAAGTACACCGTGGATGACCACGGCCCAGAGTGGATCCTGGCCAAGCTGAACGAATACCTCGGCTACAAACTCGGCCCGGTGCGCCCCTACGTCTTTGCGGACAATGGCGACCGTTTCGGCTGGGTGGAAGATGAAACCGGTGACTCCCATTACACTCTCTTTGTCGAAGGGGGGCGTGTGCTGGATACCGAAGGTTACCCCATGCGCACCGGCCTTCGTGAGATCGCCAAGATCCATGACGGGGATTTCCGCCTCACGGCGAACCAGAACCTCATGATCGCCAAGGTCTCTCCGGCCAAGCGTTCCCAGATCGAAGCCCTGCTGGAAAAATACGGCATGGCCAAGAGTCACGAGCAGAGCGCGCTGCGCCTCTCCACCATCGCCTGCGTGGCCCTGCCCACCTGTGCCCTGGCCCTGGCCGAGGCCGAGCGCTTCCTGCCCACCATCGTCACCCAGCTCGAAGAGAAGCTGGAAGAAGTGGGCCTGCGTCATGACTCCATCACCATGCGCATGACGGGTTGCCCGAATGGTTGCGGCCGTCCCTTCATCTCGGAAATCGGCTTCGTTGGTTTCGGTCCAGACCGCTACAATGTCTATCTGGGCGGTGGTCACGCGGGTGAGCGTCTTAGCAAGCTCTTCCGCAAGGACGTGCCTTCCAAAGACATCAAACCCCTCTTGGACCCGATCCTTGAGCACTACGCCAAGGAGCGCCTGGATGGGGAGCACTTCGGTGACTTTGTCATCCGCGCTGGTTATGTAGCCGCCACGGTGCAGGGACCCGACTTCCACAAAAATATCAAACCTGAAGCCGTCGCTCTGAACAGCTAAGTTCATCTCTGGGTTTCATCTCCGAAGGCGGGAACTGCGCAGGCAGTCCCCGCCTTTTTTGTTAGGTAGCTTTGCCTCCTTAGAGGTCGTGGTGAAAAAACGGGCCTCGTTTGTTTTTCCCCGGGGTCTGATTTTCCAGATTGTGCCATGGCATTCCCCGGCAGACGTGACTAAAATAGGGAGTCTAACTTGCTGCTGATCCTCCCCCCTCATGTCTGACCTTCTGGCCCCCCATTTCCCCTCGGTGAACGAGTTAGGCGCGTGGCTGCCTCAGTATGAAGTGCAGCGGCAAACGCACAGGGGGCATGACCATGCCATCTTCTTAGGTCGCCAGTCGGCGCTGGATCGGCCTGTGGTCATTGAGGTGATCCCACCGCCACCCGAGGACCTGGCGCAGGCTTTGCAGCAGCGCTTGCGCCGCCGGGCGCGTCTCGTGCATCCTCTGATCACGGCAGTTTATGATTTTGGTCACACGCCTGCCGGGCAGTTTTATCTGGTCATGGAGCACGTGGAGGGTCGGCCTTTAGCCACGCTGATTGAGGAAGGTCAACTCAAGCCCAAGACCGCTTTCCCTCTAGCCCTGGAGTTGTGTGAAGCTTTGCAGATCCTGCATGATCAACAGATGCCGCACGGCGCGCTGGATATCCATTCGACGTGGGTGACGCCTGAGGGGCATGTGAAGTTGACCTGCATCGGCATGGCGCAGGATGAGGTGGGGGATCTCGCCTGGTTGCGCCCTTTCTACGGCAGCTTAAAGGGGGACCTTCAGGCGCTGGGCACAGCTTTGCACTGGATGTTTGCCCGCTGTGCGCCTGGGGCTGATGGACGGCTGGCGCGTGATCTGCCACCGGCGTTTGCGGCGGTGATCCGGCGGACTTTGGAGTCAGAAACGGCTCGCCCTTTTGCGCAACCTTCCGAGGTGGCAGCCGCGCTGCGAGCGGCCCTGCATGGTGAACAGGAGAAGGGCGAGAGCGCGACCACTCGTTCCCGAATGGTGGTGGCCCCAGGTGCCAAGCCGCCCGCCCCTGCCACTCCGCCTGCGGCTCCACCACCGAAGGTGGTGCCTGGGAATTTGCAACCCGTGGTTAGGCACTACGAACCGTCTTTTTTTCAGCGGTTGGATGCCTTCGTGTGGAAGGCTTTCAGCACGGGGCTGCATGTGATGATTTCTTTGATCAGTGTCGCCAGCCTGATTTTGCTGATCCTGTTTAAGGACAAGATCGTCATCGAACAAGATAACACCCTACCCATGGCGACGGTGGAGGAAATGGAGGCTCCGGAAAAACCGATCCCGGCGGAGGTGCTGGGGGCGCTGCCTCCGATGCAGGATCTGCCCACGCCTAACCAGACCGTGGTCATCAAGCCCATCACACTGCCCCCTGCGAAACCGCCAGTAGATCCGTTGGTAGAGTTGAGGACACAGTACATAGCCGCCGTGCAGGAGGCGGCGAATCAGGCACTGGAAAAAGTACGCCTAGATGACCTGCCGCATCTCCAGCGGGAGTTGCAGCTTTTGCAAAGCGGCGGCGAAATACCGGCGGTGGATGAGCCAAATCTCCCCGCTTCGTTGAAGGCGCTTCGGCAGCGGTATCGAGAAGTGCGCGCGGGGCGGTCACAGGGCACGCCCTGAGACACAGCACGGTAAACTAACGCGCCGCAGCCAAGGCAGGGCGGCAGCAAGTTAAACTCCAGTCTGTGATTTGTTCCAGGAAATGCGTTTGAGCTCTGGCGTGCGCGTTGTTTGTTAGCGACCATGAAACCGATCTTTGTGGACCCTGATCTCACGCGCGTGAGTTTCGCCCGAAACTTGCTGGAGGGGGAAGGCATCGCGTGTTTCATCCAGAATGAGAACACCCGCACCTTAGGGCCGAGCGTAGCCGGGTACAGCTACAAAAATCCCCTGGACCCCGCACTTTGTCTGCTGGACGATTCCCAGAAGGAGGCTGCGACGGAATTGATCCGCCTGCATTTTCAGAACGCGACCGTCGAAGGGCCTGAATGGACCTGCACAGGTTGCAATGAAACGAATCCGGCTGCGTTTGATCTTTGCTGGAGCTGCGGTGCGGAGCGCGTGGCTTGATTCCTTTTTCTTCTATGAAACGCTGCCTTCTTCTCCTTGCGGCCCTTTTCGGCGGGCTCTCTCCTGCCTGTTTGCAAGCCCAGGCCCCGACGGAAGCGAAGGCGAAAAAAAGCACCGGCCAACCGGAAGGGTTTCATGAATTGAAGATCGGTGAACCTGCGCCTGATTTTGAGCTGCTGGGCATTGATGAAGAGATGCACACGCTGAAGGAATACGCGGGCGCTGATTACCTGCTGGTGGCTTTCCTCAGCAATCACTGCCCCACCTCCCAGGCCATCGAAGAGAGGTTGAAGCAACTGGCACGTGACTACAAAAGCAAAGGTCTGCGAGTGGTGGCCATCAATCCGAATGACCCCGCAGCCCTGCGGCCGGATGAGCTGGGGTACTCCAAATACAATGACAGCTTCCCCGAGATGAAACGCCACGCAAAGGAGCAGGCGTTTAACTTCCCCTACCTCTATGATGGCGAGACGCAAAAGACTGCTTTGGCGTACGGTTGCCTAGCCACGCCACACGTTTTTCTTTTCGATGCGGAGCGGAAGCTTCAGTATCAAGGGCGGTTGGATGACTCGCGCTTTGCCGATGTGAAGACCGTCACCAGTACGGATGCGAAAAATGCGCTCGATGCGCTACTTGCGGGCCAGCCTGTGGCCGTGCCGGTGACGCCGCCGCATGGCTGCTCCACCAAGTGGATCAGCCACCGCGAGCAAGTGACCGCAGACAATGAAAAATGGGAAATGGGTGAGGTGACGGTGGAGTTGATTGATGCCAAAGCTCTGGCGGTGCTGCGTAAGAACGACACCCAAAAGGTCCGCCTCTTCAATGTCTGGGCCACGTGGTGTGGCCCTTGTGTGAAGGAATTTCCTGAGCTGGTGGCGACCTCACGCAAGTTTGGCCTGCGGGATTTTGAGTTCATCAGCATCAGCATGGACGACCCTGAAACGCTGCCCGAGGTGAAGGCCTTTTTGGAGAAATACAACGCAGTTGTGCCTAACAAACTGAAACCCAGCCTCAAGGCCGAAGGCCGCAAGGGCAACGCGTATGTTTTCAATGAAGCGAACAGCGATGCCCTCATCCAAGCGCTAGACCCTGAGTGGCCCGGCCCCATTCCGCATACTCTGGTGGTGGCCCCGGGTGGTGAGGTGATCTATCGCCACAACGGCATCGTGGATGGCGATGACCTGCGCGCAAAAATCTTGGAGCACATGGGCCGTTTCTATGTGCCCGAGCAACCCTGAACCCAGGGGTGAATTGTTTGGAAGGGGTCAGATATCGTTGTTTATGAAATTCTCTTTTTCACTTCTCGCTCTGGTTTGCTGTGTGACCGCACAAGCTCAAGAAAAAACCGAGCCTAACCAGTTGTTCCGCCAAGGGGTGGCGGCTTTTTATGACGCGAAACCGAAGGAGTCGGTAGCGGCTTTTGACAAGCTCATTGCGCTAGCGCCTGAGGCCAAACCACAGCTCTGGCAGCGTGGTTTATCGCTCTATTACACGGGCGATTACAAAGCCGGTAGAGAGCAGTTTGAGGTGCACCAAACGGTGAACACGGCCGATGTGGAAAATGCCGCTTGGCATTTCATCTGCGTGGCCCGGGCAGAAAGTGTGGAGGCGGCGCGCAAGGCGCTGATCCCCATCGAAGGCGATGCCCGCATCCCCATGAAAGAGGTGCATGAGCTCTTTGCCGGAAAAGGCAGTGAAGAGGCGGTGCTGAAGGCGGCCGAGTCAGGTGAGGGCGAGGACCTGCGCAATCATCGCTGTTATGCCCACCTGTATCTGGGATTGTATTTCGAGGCTTTGGGAGATGAAGCTAAGGCCAAAGATCACATGCTGAAAGCCGCGAAAGACTACGCCATGGACCATTACATGGGCACCTGCGCTCAGGTGCACGTGAAGGTGCGCGGGTGGTAGTCAGAGACAGCATGTTGCTTTTGGAAAAGATCTAATGAGCTCATTTCCGATTAACTTTAGAAGGGACCTTGGGTGAGAATTGACCCTTTAAAGTGACGAATTGCTGCCTACATGCCCTCACGGTTTGGATCAGGGATTGGATATCTTCCGAAGCTAGAGTGATGCGCCCCGATGTGTCTTCTTTAATGAGGCCAGTCTTCGCAAAGGGGTCTCTACCTCGCTGCAACGACCCCAAAGCGGATAGGATCTGCATCATACTATCCATTTCAGCGCGACCACTCCCCGAGCGATAGTCCACGCCAAGGAGCGAGCCCATGGAGCGGGTGCGCACCACAGATTCGAACATGTCGAGTTGACTGAGACAAGCCTGTTCCAGTTGCTCCTTCAGCGCTGGAGTAGGTCGCGAACCATCATCGAGTCGCATGTTGTATAGGTCTATTTGAAGCGTCAGGTGGCGTGCAAAAGATTCGAGGCTCTCTGCTAGCGGACACAGATCATTCCTTGCTGCAGTCTTCTCCGGGGTCTGACCTGTGGCCATGACTTGCGCGAATAGAAGGTAGAGAACCAGGCAATAGAAAAGGCGGCTCATAGATGTACGATTGGAGTGGATTTTACTATCATTGAGCTCCTGTGGCCAGAAGGGATGATCTTTAATGCCGCCATCTCTTTTCACTTTGCCCGGAGATTGGCAGTCATCTTATTTGCCCATGCGCACGACGGGCATGGGGTGGCCGTTGACCAGGGAGATGTCAAAGCGGTCCAGAACGGCGTAACCACAAGCGTGGTAGAGGGGTTCGCCTGCGAGGGTGGCGATCATTTCCAGGCGCTGAAATCCCGCTTCATGAGCGGCGTCTTCGCAGAGGTGGAGGAGGTGACGACCGATGCCTTCACGGGCATGGTCAGGGTGGACGAAAAAGGCGCGAATCATGGCGGGCTCGGTCTGCGGGTCGCGTAGGGGATCGGGGCCGGTTTTATTTTGATCGCTGCCGTATAGGGTTCGGCGGCGGCTCCAGCCTCCGCAGGCTACGGGGAGGCCGTCCGTTTCGGCGACAAAGTAGGTGCCGTCATGGATCAACTGGCTGTCCACGCCGAAGACGGTGCCCAATGCGCCGGCGATCTGCGCGGGTGAATAGTAGGCGGCCTGCAGGGTGCGCGTGGAGAGAGCAATGAGAGCCTCCAGCGCGGGAATATCGCTGAGTTGAGCAAGGCGATAAGTAAGGCTCATAAGATGTGTGGTGAATCACGAAATAACTGGAGCAAAAAAAACGCCCCAGAGCCAGGGGCTTTGGGGCGTCTCAAGAGGAGAAAGTAAGAGGCCGAGTGGCAGCTTACTTCTTCGGTTTTTCAGGCAGGCCCTGGCCGGGTTTAGGGTCCAGGTTGGCCTTCAGATCGGCCTCGGTGACAGTGGAGGCGACGCCGCCGGCAGGAACTTCGGCCTGGGCGGTCCAGAGGATGGCGTTGAGCACCAGCTTGCGCTGTTCGTCATTGCCCCAGCCCTGGTGGAAGTGGCCACCGGTGAAGCCGAAACCGCGACCGCCGCCATCGCGTTCAGCCGCCCAGGCGACGTGTTGCTTTTCCTTGTTCTTCACGGACTCACGCACGGTGGGGTTGCCGCTGTGGTGGCCATCGGGGCGGGACATGGTGGAATCTGGTGCCACGGCGCTGAGCACCGGCGTCACGCGGTCCATGCCTTTGCGAAAGCGCATGTAGAAGTACCACTCGTCATTGGTGCCAAAGGGCTTCACACCGCTGGAGATGGGGTGGGCAGGGAATTCGCTGAAATTGGCATCCCAGTGCGGGTTGACGCTCCAGTTGATCTCAAAGCAGCCGCCCATCCAGTCAATGAACTCCTTGCCACCCAGTTCGATGGTGGGCTCCACGGCGTAGTGGAGGGTGAGGAAACCGCAGCCGCGTTTCATTTCTTTATCGAGCTGTTGGAGGCGATCGGCCTGCAAGGCGGGGTGGCCTTTGCCGCCATCGGAGTAGATCACCACGGTAGCGGCTTTCGCCAGTTCATCGGCGCTGGGCCATTCGCCATTGAGGTGGTGCTTGATTTCCACTTGGTCGGCGGCGCCTTGTTCCAGGCACTTTTTCAGCAGCAGGATGCCTGCATTGTGCTCATGCTGGCCAGGGCCATGGGAGGGCTTGCCGGCGATCATGACGATCAGTTTTTTATCAGCAGCGGAGGCCGTGGCGGCAAGGACCAGGGCGAGAGAGTAAAGGAGAAATTTCATCAGGGTTGGGGGACGGAATGCAAACGCCGCAGAGGGCACAGGCATTTCATGCAGTGAGGTGGAATCCGCAGCAATCAAAAAACCGCAGGCCCGTGGTTTGGGCAGCGGTGGGAGCGCCAGGCGAGTAGCCCGCACAGGCCAAAGCCGAAGGTATTCAGCGTGCCGTGGATGGCCCACATGGTGGGCATGGGCAAGGCCCAGGCGGGAAACAGGCTGCGCAGGCCAAAGGTGAGCGCCAGCAGCATGGCCACCAGCAGGCTGAGACCGGAGATGAAAAACAAAGTGCACACGCCAGCGGACTGGCCTTTTTTAAAAGCCATGCGCATCTGCAACAGCGCCACGCCAAGAGCCCCAGCGACGAGAACGCTAACGGCCACGGGCTCGATCCACGGCAGCACTTTAAAATGAGTGCAGGTGATGCCGATGGCCACCAGGGGTACCCCAGCTAAGATGAGCCCGCAGCAAAGGCGGGAGGCGTGGCCCGGCAATGCCTGCCCACACAGGCCCGCCATCAGCGGCAGGGTGTAGCCCGCGTGATGAAAATGCGCCGCCGTGAGCAGGACGATGAGGGCATCAAAGCCCCAGGGCATCCAGTTGGCGCGATTGGCCACCAGCCATGCCGCGCCGATGGCCGGAAAGAGACGTGCGCCATCCAGGCAGATCTGAGCCAGGGAAAAGCGGCGCATTTGCAGGCCCAGCCAGAGTACCTCTACTGCGATACCCAGCCGATAGACCAGCCAAACTGCGGCGAGCAGGGCCATTTCGAGTCCTGGCGGTCTCACCAGCGCCTGCCAAAGGAGCAGCAGAAAACCCAGGCCGATGAAGGCAAAATGAGGACGATCACGGGCCGCTGCACGCATGGCCAGCGGCTCCCCCAGGGGCAGCAGCAGGCCGATGGAGATGAGCAGCATCCAAGAGATCCAGCTTGGCTGCCAGGGATTGTGTCCCAAGGCCCCGCCGATGAAAAGCAGCAGCACACTGGTGCCCTGCGCCACCTTTTCCCACCGCTGGCAGGTGGGCTCAGTCATGGCAAAAAGAGTGCTCATGCGCACATGCGTTTCATGATGGCCTGGGAGTCCCGCACAAAGCGGAGCTGCCATCAGCGGGCGAGGGGGAATCCTAGCCAGGCCATCCAATGACGTGGATGAGAAAAAGCGCGGATCTCATACCACACGCTGCCATCGGGCCGCCGGACGACCTGGAAACGCTCTTCACCACACTCCGTGTGCTCGGGCAGGGTGCCATAGACAAAACCGTGGCTGTGGGCAGTATCGCAGCGCTGCAGGATGCGGCAGGGATTCACCCACCACAGGCCGCAGATGTAAGTGACCATGGCGACGACTTGCCCTGGCACCTGAGGGGCCTCCAGGGGATGCACCACGGCCCAGGGGGGAAACATGTACCAGGCATCCAGCGCGGCACAGGCACGCTGGTAAACCTCTTCACCCCGGCCTAACAGGACTTGGTGTTCATCGTCGATGAAATCAGCTAAAGGGGGGCTATCCACTCCCAGCCGATGCCGATAACTCAGAGGAGCCTCATGCCAACTGGCGAGGTGCTGTTGCAACTCCCGAAGAGTGAGTGGCCGATAGGCGATCATGGAAGCAATGTCGCGAGGTAAGGGCAGGGGACAAGGCTCGAAGTTCCCCAATAAATCGTTTGAAGCCACCCTTATCCTCCGTGTGAGGTGGGGCCTGCATTCTTGTTTTGCTGAGCGACTCTCTCCAGGCCATAGTTTGACGATGCCCCCCATTCGCGCCATCCTTTTTGACTTCGACGGACTCATCGTGGACACGGAAAGTGTCGGCTATCACACTTGGCGGCAGCTCTATGCAGAGCATGGGCATGAACTGGCAGTGGAGACGTATGCGCAGGCCATCGGCACGGAGTTCAATGATCTCTATGATCCCCGCCGGGATCTGGATGCCCTCATGGGGCGTGCCTTGTCTTGGCCCGCATTGGAGGTGAAGCGCTTAGAGCATGAGCGGGAACTGCGCAAGACATTGAACACCCTGCCTGGAGTGGTGGACCGTCTTACGGAAGCGCGCGAGCTGGGCCTGCCCTGTGCCGTGGCCAGCAGCAGCCCCCTGTCCTGGGTGGGAAACTGGATCGAGCAACTGGGACTCCGCCAGCACTTCCACCACCTCACCACCGTGGATGATACAGGCAAGGTGAAGCCAGACCCCAGCCTCTTTCTCCATGCGGCCAGTCGCCTGGGCGTGCACCCGCATGAGGTGCTCGTGTTTGAAGATTCCCTCAATGGTCTGCGTGCCGCCCGTGCGGCGGAGATGCGCTGCATCGTGGTCCCGGGGCCGATGACGCAGCATCTGGACTTTGAGGGTGCGCTGCAGCGTGTGGGCTCGCTGGCGGAGGTTTCTCTGCGTGAGCTGGTGGGGTGAGTTTTGCTGCTTTTTGTTAGGCTGATTTTAACAATGATTGTTCATCCTTCATGATCTCGCCCCTGCCACTCGCTGCGCGTTACACCCGTTTTCGGGATGAGGTGTTCTCTGGCCTGGAGGAGATCACTCTGCCAGGTTTTGCGCAGCCTCTGGGCGAGCTGGATGTGCAGAGCCTGTGGTTCGGTGGGGCCTTTGGCAGTTCCTTCACGAGTGTGGATGGTAAGCCCGTGCACATCGTGGACTATGGCATTTGGAATTCCAGCGCCGGGCCTGACTTCACCGGCTGCACGGTGGAGGTGGATGGGCAAAGGCTGAGTGGTGACATCGAGCTAGATCCCGATGCACGTGACTGGGAGCGCCACTCGCATGGGGCCAATCCGGACTACACCCGTGTGGTGCTGCATCTGTTTTTAGATGGGCCTGAGGAACGCTTTTTTACCCGCACGCGAGAGCATCGAGAAGTCGTGCAGGTGCGGCTGGACGCCACCACTTTACCCGAACATGCCCAACCCAACCGCAGCCTGGCCGCCGCACGTCTAGGCCGCTGCCACACTCCTCTGAGTGAAATGGCCCCCGCACACATCCAGTCCATGCTGGAATCTGCCGCGCAATATCGGTTAGAACGTAAAAGCCTGCGCCTGCATCGCTATGTGGCAGCGCATGGTCGGGAGCAGGCCATCTATCAAGCCCTGGCGCAGACGCTGGGGTATCGGAATAACCAACAGTCTTTTAACGTTCTGGCTCAGCGCCTCCCCGTACAGAGGTTGCAAAAAATGGCGGCAGAGGAGAGTGAAGCGCTGCTTTTCGGCGTCAGTGGTTTTTTAGAAAGCGTGCGTTATGAAGACACCCTGCCAGAGACCCGCACCTACCTGCGGGGTTTATGGTCAGCCTGGTGGAAGCAGCGGGATGCTGCGCAACGCTGGCTGCAGCCGCCCCAGGCTCTTTCATGGAAGTTGGCAGCCATCCGGCCTGGGAATCATCCGCAACGTCGGTTAGGTGCCCTGGTGGCGATGCTGAAGCAGTGGATACGCATCTCCGGTCCGCTGATGGATGCGGGGCGTTGGTCCCAGGAAGGCTGGCGCGAGACGCTGCTGTCCCTCACGCATGATTTCTGGTCCACCCACTACACACTGCTGGCGGAAGGGGCTACAAAACCACTGGCGCTCATCGGTGAAAGTCGTGTGCAGGAGATGCTGGCGAATGTGGCCTACCCCCTGCTGATGCCGGAACGCACCCGTCTGTGGGCCGAGTATCTGGAGTTGCCCGCTTTGCTGGATAACCAAAAGGTGCGACGCGCGGTGCAGCGTCTGTTTGGCGAAAGTGCGGTGGGTGCTGCCTTTCAAAAGAAGCTGCACCATCACCAGGGTCTCTTGCAGGTCTATGAAGACTTTTGTCTGGAAGATGACTCGGCCTGCGCGGACTGCCCCTTCCCAGAACGGCTCAAACAGTGGGCGTGAATAGGGAGTGGGAACGGATTTCCTTCTCGCCTAACCCAAAGTGAAACTTGGTGCCGCTCTTCAACTTTCCGACTTAGGCCATGGGGCAGCTCAGCCAGAGAGTCGTCGTATTGTTCTCTGAGGCGATGCCGATTTGCAGATTCATCTGGTGGGCCAGCATGGAGGCAATGGTGAGGCCCAGGCCGAGGTGATTGCTGTTTTTAGAGCCGTGGAAAGGGCGAAAAACTTCGGCCAGTTTGTCCTGGGGGATTTGTGATCCGATATTGCTGACGAGGATGTCCACGCGGCGCTGCTCCACGGGGGTAATGACGCCTGGACCGGCGATCTTCAGCATGGCGCGTCCATTGGCCTTGCCTGCTGCTTCGGCGGCGTTTTTCAGCAGCTCAATGAGGATGTCTTTAAACTTGGTGGGGTCCACCAGCACGGGGGGGAGCCCTTGCTGCACGTCGGCTTCCAGTTGCACGCCGTTTTTGCTGAAAGGTTCCAGCAGGGCACCTTCGACAACGGTGAGATACTCGTTCAAACTCAGCGGTTGCAGGGTAAGTTTGGCACAGCCACCCGCAGAGCGGATGCGCTCACTCAGGGCCGACACACCTACGGAGGCTTCGCGGATGTGCTGCATGTTTTCTGCCACGCCTGGGTCCAGATCATCCGTCATCAGGATGAGGCTGCTGAATCCCTGGATCACGGCCAGCAAGTTATTCAGTTTATGGGTCAGCCCACGCAGCAGTTCCTGGTGAAACCCATCGCTGTGTTCATGACCAAGTTGAAGAGTGCTAGGGAAAACGAATTGCATGGGGGGAGACAGATGGCGCAGTTATGCAGCTTAGCATCGGCCTGAGCAAACGCATTTTCGGTCAGGTTCAGGGATGAGTGCGTGAAAAAAAGGTGAAACGACACGGGCTAGGGCGCTACAGTGTGAGCACAGAAAGCTGGAAATGAGGGGTTTAAGATCTCGATTTCCATAAAAATCCATATTTTTAGGTATTTCTGTGTTTATAATTATCAGATTTACTGGAATTTTTTTGCCAAATTGACGGATTGCCCTACAGTATTTTGCAATCTGTGATCGTTTCGTTTTGAATCTGGCTCAGTCTGAGCTTCGCCGTGACGATCCTGCTCCCTGTTTCTGTTCACTCTCAAATGGTCCCTGAAATCGAAAGCTTTGGTCATCTGATGATCGCTCGCCGCGCCGGTGGAGAACCGGTGGGGTTGGTGCGTTCACCTGACGAAGTGGTATTTCTGGCATTTGATGCCTCGATCAAGCGACTGGTGGAGTTGCATATCCTGCGCAGTGGTCGCACGCTGGATTCAGTCGCGAAAAAGTCCGCTTTTGAACGGGCTAAGCAGGCCTCGGAGATTCGAGGCCCGTCCTTCATGCGCATTTTGGACGTGGGGGAGGACCAGGGGCTGGTCTTTTACACCAGCAACCTGAACGATGGCGAATTCATCGAGGACTACATCAAGCGTCGTGGTCCCTTGCAGCCTGCAACGGTGTTTTCCCTGGTCTTTCAGCTTTTGGATGACTTAATGCAGTTGAAAAAATATCGCCGCCTCATCTCCCAGATGCGGCTGGACCGGGTGGTCATGACCACCTTGGAGGATACCTTTCTGCAACTACGGATCTATGATTACGGCCTGTCCACACCCGAAAGTGAAGAGGTGACGGGCGCTAATCTAGTCATCCAAATTTGTGAGCTGATGTTCTTGATGCTTACGGGCAAACCTTTTGCAGGAGATCATCCAGACCGCTTTCCCTCCCTGACGGCCCTGCCCATGAGCCTGCGCACGACCATGCGGGCGGCACTGACAGATCCAGCTAATTGCCCCACCTCCATCGAACGCGTGCGAGATGATGTGAGGGAGGCCATCGGTGCTTTTGTCAGCAGCATCAATGCACGTAACCCACGCAAGCAACTGGTCATCATCACCGCCCTGCAGCCGCGCTCGCAGCTCCAGGACATGCTGCTGGAAAACGTGCCTGTAGAGGTCATTTTGGGCAATCGCTTTCGTGCTGAGGGGGAGGATCATGTGCGCCGCTATCCCTTTTCCATTCCTTGTTTCAATACGAAGAATGAGCAGCCTGTGACGGTGCATCTCCTGCCGCCGGCCCGCATTGTGGAAAAGTCTCAGTATGAGGCGGTTCCTCTGCAAACTTGGCGGTTCAATGCAGAAAAGCACCCCAACATCCTGCGCAGCCTCAGCCTGTGGGAGAGCCCGGACTGGACCTTCCTTACGGAGGAAAGGGAGCCAGGCTTTTCCCTCAGCCGCCTGCTGGCAGAGCGCATCACGCTGAATCACCAAGAAGTGGCCGTGCTGCTGCGGCAGATACATGCCGGTCAGGAGCAGGCCCTGGAGTGCGGAGTGCAGCGGCTGGATCTTCACCCTTCAAACATCGTCCTGCGGGTCGGGAAAAATGGACCTTTGATGAGCCGAGAGCATGATCGCCTCATGCAAAAGCGGCTGGATGCCTGGCCTGTTTTTCAGGTGAAGCTGCGCGCGCACCTGACGATGCGGAATCTCTATGAACCGCCGCTGGTGGATAAACCCGAGCATGGGGAGCACAGTGAGGTGCATCTGGCAGACCGTGACTACCGCAGCCGCGCTTTTGTAGCCCTGGCGGCCTACCTTCTCACCGGTCAGCGCCAGACCAGCGGGCATTTGAATTTTCCAGAGGCTATGCCAGAGCTTTTGGCAGACTTCATTCGGGAGTGCTTGGAGAAATCTCGCCACCATGGCCAGGTGCCCAGCCCGGCAGATTTTCTGGCCCAATACGAAGGGCTCATGAATGCCACGACCTCTGGCCCAGACCTCGCAGCGCGCCTACGAGGCAGCAACGTCCGGCTGGAGGACATGGAAAGTGTGGGCAGTGTTTCAGACTTCGACAACGAATGGGCAGGGGATGACGATGTAGAGACTGAGGGGGAACTGCTCACGACGCCCATTTCCCGGCGGCTCAAGCCCACAGATTTTAGCCGTCCAGCCTCGTCGAATTCGCTGGGCTGGCCCGTGTGGGCCGCTGCCGCAGTGGTCATCTTAGGCCTTGCAGGTTGGTGGCTTTTCGCTGGGAATTCATCGGCATCTCCAGCACCCGTGCAGGGGAAAGTGGCTGCCGCAGTAGAGCCTCCTAAGGTAGCTGAGCCTGCTCCTGCAAAGATACCTGAGGGCCCTCCAGCCACAGCCACCCTCGCCACCGCTGTTCCAAGTCCAAAGCCAGCTCCTGAGTCCCCACCCGTGGTCAAAGTGCCGCCTGCGCCAGTGGTGAGCACACCTGCTGCGGGGAAGCCTGCGGCCGAAATGCCGACTCTTACAAATCCTGCGAAGGAATTCCCCCCCGTCAAAGCCAGCACGGCGGCCACCGCTTCACCCGCGCCAGCGCCCCCTGCTCCTGCCCCTGCCCCTGCCCCTGCCCCCAAAATCACCCCTCCAGCGCCACAGGTGGTGCCAAATCCCGTCATCATTCGCAAGGCTCTAGTGCCTTCACCTGAAGAAATCGCCCGTTTTAAGCAAGGTCTGGCACCACCACCGCCACCCCAGTTGCCTGCCCAGGTCACGCCACAGACCCCCGAAAAACCGAGGTCTGGATCCATCCCTACGATCAATGTCGCCCAGCCTATGAGCGGCCCTGAGACTGCCGAGGCACGCCAGTAGTGGAGTGCCCATCTCCCTCTCATTCGAAAGGGAGCTTAGTGTTGAAAATGGTGGTAGGGCTTAGCCCAGCCCTGGTACCTGCCATCCCTCCCGGTAGGCACGTTTCACCAGCTTGTTCGCAGCTTCGTGGTTGCTGATCTGGCAGGTCTCGCGGTCAAATTCCAGCCACTGGCCAGGGAAGCGATCCGTAATCGTGCCCACAAGCACACTTTCGGTTAGGGGGCCGCCATGGCTGAAATCGGCGCAGCTCTTTTTACCGGCCAGGATGGCGTCCACCCAGTCATGGTAGTGATCCTGCCCTTTTAGCCCTTTCGGGTATTTTTCAGCCGGGAAATTTTCCTCCGGAAGCACGAAGGGGCGCTGGCCGTAGGGTTTGAAGATGCTGCCTTCTGTGCCCACCCAAAAGGTGCCGGACTGGGGAAACTTGGTCAGCACTTTCGGCATCTTCACCTTGGTCATGTCAGGGTCCATGCCGCCGTCATACCAGGTGACACGCAGAGTATTTTCCGCCGTGTATTCGCTGCCGGGGAAGTCCAGTTCCACGATGCGTTTTTCACCCCAGAGTGCGCCCTGGCTACCACCATGGGTCAGCCGTGCGCGGGTGGGGGTGGTGAGCTTCAGTGCGTCGAAGGTGGTATCAAAGTGGTGGCAGCCCATGTCCCCCATCTCCCCGCAGCCGAAGTCGAACCAGGCACGCCAATTCTGGGGGTGGTAAGTGTCTTTCAGGTAAGGCACCGGATTGCGCACGCCGCACCAGAGATCCCAGTCCAGCCCTTCGGGCAAGGCATCGGCCTGGGGGCGCAGCTCGGTGTTTTTGGGCCACCAGCTCAGCGGTTTGTTTTCCCACATGATGACCTCCTTCACTTTGCCGATGGCCCCGCTCTGGATGATTTGCACCGTCATGCGGGCCTCAATGCTGGAGCGCCCCTGGTTGCCAAGCTGCGTCACCACGCCTGCTTTTTTGGCCTCCTCCGTGATGACCCGGCACTCGTGCAGCGTGGGGGCCATGGGCTTTTGCAGATAGACATGTTTTTTAGCGCGGAGTGCGGTCACACAGGGGCCTGCGTGGCTGTGATCCGGCGTGCCGACGGTGACTGCATCAAACTTGTCTCCCAGATTCGCCAGCATCTCCCGCCAGTCTTTGTGCTGACTAGCATTTGGGAAAAGCTTCACGGCCTGCGCTAGATGGGCCGCATCCACATCGCATAGGCCGACGATCTTCACCTTCTCATGCGTGGCTACGCTCTGCAGAGTCCTGCCGCCCATGCGGGCCACGCCAATGCTGGCGACCTGAAGCATGGAATTTGGCGAAGCACTGCGCAAGATGGCAGGAAAGCCGAGGGCGGAAGCGGCGGTGGTCTGGAGAAAGCGGCGACGATTCATAGGTCGCCAAAACAAACGCCGTTCCAGGGTGGGTTTATCAACTCACAAGATCGGTGCAGCATCAAACAAGCTGCGGAGAGCATAGGAGGCAGCCTTCGGCTTCCTTGGTCGCAGTATGGAAGTCTTCGCTGTCACCATTTTCATGAGCCTCGCTTTTGCGGTGCTTTTTGCCGTCCTGTTTTTTGCTGAACGCACCCAGCGGCAGCGTCGCTCACTCGAGCAGATGTCCCTCATGCCTTTGGAAACTGATGCTGCCGACCGCTGATCTGCCATGAATACTCACGCTAGAAAACAGCTCATCACTTTTGATGATCAAATCGTCCGTCAGTTCATGTGGGCATCCATTCTATGGGGCATCGTGGGCATGCTGGTGGGCGTGGTCATCGCTTCCCAGCTCAATTTTCATCAGCTCAATCTCACCTCTTGGCTATCCTTTGGTCGCCTGCGCCCGCTGCATACAAATGCGGTGATCTTTGCCTTTGTGGGGAACATGATGTTCGCAGGCATCTACTACTCCACCCAGCGACTGTGCAAAGCACGCATGGCTTCCGATGTGCTGTCGAAGCTGCACTTCTGGGGTTGGCAGGGTATCATTGTGGCGGCGGCCATCACACTGCCGCTGGGTTTCACCCGTGGGCAGGAATATGCGGAGCTCATCTGGCCTATCAACATCGCCGTGGCTCTCATCTGGGTGGTCTTTGCAGTTAACTTCTTTTGGACTTTGGCTCGGCGCAATGAGGCATCGCTCTACGTGGCGCTGTGGTTTTACATCGCCACCATCATCACCGTGGCGATGCTCTACATCGTCAACCACCTCTCGATCCCCACCAGTTGGACTCATAGTTATACTCTTTTCGCAGGGGTGCAAAATGCGTTGGTGCAGTGGTGGTATGGGCACAATGCCGTAGCCTTCTTTCTCACCACGCCCATCCTGGGCATCATGTACTACTTCCTGCCCAAGGCAGCGGAGCGGCCTGTGTACTCTTATCGCCTGTCCATTGTCCACTTCTGGTCACTGGTCTTCATTTACATCTGGGCGGGTCCGCATCATTTGTTAAACACGGCCCTGCCGAAGTGGCTGCAGATGCTGGGCATGTTCTTCAGTCTCATGCTTTGGGCCCCGAGTTGGGGTGGCATGTTGAATGGGCTGCTCACACTTCGTGGGGCCTGGGATAAGCTGCGCACAGATCCCGTGGTGAAGTTCTTCATCGCCGCCGTGACCTTTTACGGCATGGCCACCTTCGAGGGTCCGCTGCTTTCCATTCGCGCGGTCAATGCCCTCTCGCATTATTCCGATTGGACCATCGGCCACGTCCATGCCGGGGCTTTGGGCTGGAACGGCCTCATGGCTGCGGGCTTGTTTTATTGGCTCACTCCAAGGCTTTACGGCACGAAGCTACACTCCGTCTCGATGGCCAATTTCCATTTTTGGATCTCCATCGTCGGCATCCTCCTCTACGTCGCGGCCATGTGGGTCTCCGGCATCATGCAGGGGCTGATGCTAAACTCCACCAACGCCGCAGGCACCGCGCTGACGTACCCAAATTTCATCGAGACCCTCACCGCCATCCGGCCCATGATGGCCTTCCGCACCATCGGCGGTGGCATGTATCTGGTGGGTATGGGCCTCATGCTGTGGAATCTCTGGATGACTGCCCGCAGTGGTCAGCCAGTGAATGAAAGCCGCGAAGTGGCTGTCATCGAGCGCGCGAGCGTGGATAACATGGGTGCAAAGGAAACCTTCCTTTCAGATCCGGTGACCTATTTCTTTGGCGGTCTGTTCCTCCTCATGGGCTGGATTTTTCTTCCTCGTGGGGCTGATATCACGGCCCTGGTCTGCGCCCTCATCTTTGGTGCCATCGCCGTGCGCAAGTTTGCCACTTCCCATCACACCTGGTCCCAGTGGTATGAACGTTTGTTAGAAAACTGGTTGCCCTTCACGGTGCTGACCTTCATCGCCGTGGCCCTCGGTGGTCTCATCCAGATCATCCCCACCGTTATGGTGAACCGGGCCAAGAACATGGAGGACCGTATCCAGCAGGTCTATACGCCGCTGGAACTTACAGGCCGTGACATCTACGTGGCGGAAGGCTGCTATAACTGCCACAGCCAGATGATCCGCACCATGTTGCCGGATGTTCTGCGCTATGGTGACTACAGCCGCCTGGGTGAGAGCATCTACGATCACCCTTTCCAGTGGGGATCCAAGCGCACAGGGCCAGATCTAGCCCGTGAAGGTGGGAAGTATCCCCATAGCTGGCACTACAATCACATGATGGAACCCCGCAGCACCTCGGTCGGCTCCAACATGCCCGCTTACCCGCATCTCTTCACGGAAAAGTTCGACCAAAAGACGCTGCCGAAAAAAATCGCTGCCATGGTTCATCTCGGTGTGCCTTACCCGATGATGACAGCGGTGGAGATCAAGGAAAACGCCATCAAACAAGGCATCGAAATCGTCAATACTCTGAAGGCGGACAAGATCAACGCGCTGCCTGATACGAAGATCGTCGCCCTCATCGCCTACCTGCAAAAGTTAGGCAAATACGAGACGCCTGAGGTGGAAGGGAAACTGCCTCCTATACCTGCGAAGCCCGAGCTCATCCCCGGTCCTATCAATCCTGACAAAGGCCGCTCCACGGCGACTGGAGAATAACCTCCACGCATTCTCTGCCATGTACAAATACGTCATCTACGAAAGCTGGCTCGACTGGGTGCCCTACGTCGCCTTTGGCGTCACTGCCCTCGTCTTCATCACCTTTTCCATCCACGCCCTCATCATGCGCAAAGACCGCGCCGAGCATCTTTCCAGCCTGCCTCTGGACAACTAGCCATCTTTCCTCGCCATGCCCCCAGACCCCTCTCATCAAGGCCCTATCCTCCGTCCTCATGAATACGATGGCATCCAGGAGTATGACCAAAAACTGCCTAACTGGTGGTTGTTCAGTTGGTACATCACCATGGTCTTTTTTGTCATCGCCTGGGTGGGTTATTACCAGTTTGGACTGGGCATGTCCGATGAAAAAAACATCGAGACGGCCATGGCCAAAATCGCCGACTACCAGAAGAAGGAACTGGAGCTGATAGACGATGACAAGCTCTGGGAAATGTCGAAGGATGAGAAGATCATCGCCGCCGGGGCCGCCACCTACAGCACCACCTGCGTGGCCTGCCACGCGGCCGATCTGAGTGCCCATATCGCTGGGGCGAAGTTGCCAGGACTGCCCCTCAATGACCAAGAATGGAAGCACGGCGGCACCCCCACGCAGCTCCTCACCATCGTCCGCAAAGGAGCGCCCGATGTCACCAAAGGCATGCCCCCCTGGGAACCCCAGCTAGGCCTCCAGCGCGTGGTCGAAGTCGTCGCCTTTGTCCTCAGCAAACATCAAAAAGGCGAGCCTGTAACGCTGGCCACCGACTCGCCATTGAAGGTGGCTAATCCGTGAAGAGGCTTGAGTTATAGGGGGAACTTTTGGGAGAGGTTGACTAAATTGAGAGTGGATTTTTGAGGATTATCGGTGATGATTGATTCATCATGAGTATGGCTACATTAACCGAGACACTGTTTGCCCTGCCGATTGCCGAACGGGTGGCCATAGCAGATCGACTCTATGCGAGTGTGCCCGAAGATTGGCAAAAGACGGTGGATCATGCATGGTTAGAGGAGGCCGAATGGCGGGCTGCTGAAATGGAGACGGATTCCTCCACCGAGCTCTCTCATGAAGAGTTTCTCGCAGGAATTGACATCCATCGCACGCGTCAATGAGACTGACCTTCCACACCCGTGTTCAGGGTGAAGTGAACGAGGCTGTGGGATGGTATGAGAAACAAAGTGAAGGTCTAGGAAGCGATTTTTTCACCAAAGTTCTGGAAGGTCTCAAGCAGGTCGAGGCACATCCAGAAAGATGTGGTTTTTGGCTGACATCTAAAAGTGTTCGTCGGTTTAAATTGAAAAGATTTCCTTACGATCTCCTTTACGAAATCAGGAAAGACCGAATCAAGATTCTCTGCCTCCGTCACGAGAAACGTCACCCCAACTTTGGAGCTCAAAGACATTAGTTTTGAAGCGCTATTCTAAAACGGTTTTGGCCTGGAGAGCGTGATGGGCGCTGGCAAAAACCGAAGAGTCCTCACAAGATCCGCCCTTCCATCCGCAAGGTGCGCGGAGCAAAAAAGGTGGCTTCACCGAGGGTGAGGCCACACATGAAATCCCCCTCTTTGGAATCGTTGTCATCCATTCATGAAGATGGATCGCACCGCACGATTCATCCGGCAGATGTGCAGGGTCGTTTCACGGCTTGGCGGCGTTGGTCCGCTTTGCTCCTTTTGGTCATTTACATCGCGTTGCCGTGGATTCCCATCAATGGTTACCCGGCTGTGTTTTTAGACGTGCAGGAACGCCGCTTTCATTTCCTGGGTCTCACCCTAGCCACGCAGGATCTGTGGGTGGGCTTTTTCCTCATCACGGGCCTGGCCTTCTCGCTGTTTTACATCACGGCACTTTTTGGGCGCATCTGGTGCGGGTGGACCTGCCCTTACACCGTATTTTTGGAGCATGTCTATCGCCGGATCGAGAGATGGGTAGATGGCGATGCCACGGCCCGCCGCAGGTTGGACGAGGCTGCCTGGTCCATGGGTAAAGTCACGCGCCGGGTGGTGAAACATGGTATTTACCTGCTCATCTCCGCCATCATCGCACACATCTTTTTGAGCTACTTTGTTTCTCTGAAAAAGCTCTATCAAATGATGCAGGGTTCTCCCACCCAGCACCTCACCGTGTTTGCGGTCATGGCTTTCCTAACAGGATCTTTGTACTTCGCCTTCAGTTGGTTCCGTGAGCAATTTTGTGTCATCCTTTGCCCCTATGGCCGTCTTCAATCCGCGCTCACAGATGATCACAGTGTGGTCATCGGCTATGACAGAAAGCGCGGTGAGCCACGTGGAAAAGCGGGCAGCACTGCCGGAGCCTGCCTGGACTGCCGCCGCTGCGTGCAGGTGTGCCCCACGGGCATTGACATCCGCAATGGTCTGCAACTGGACTGCATCGGCTGTGCGGCGTGTGTGGATGCGTGCGATGACATCATGCTGAAGCTCAAGCGCCCGACGGGACTCGTGCGATACGATTCCCATGCTGGCCTGCAGGGCGGTCAAACAAAGTGGCTGCGGCCTCGCATCCTGCTCTACACGGGCCTGCTTTTTCTCGGCGTGGGAGCGTTCACTTTATCTGCCCTGCAACTTTCACCCCTGCGCGCCAGCGCTGTACGCATGGTGGGTGCACCGTTCTATGTAGCCAATGGCACGCTGCGTAATCAGTTCCTGGTGCGGGTGATTAACAAACGTAACAGCCCAGCCTCTTACCAACTCAAATTGGTCGGCTCACTGCCTGCGCAACTCGCCACCATTGGCCTCACGGAAACGCTGTCGCTAGGGCCCCTGGGCGAAGAGCAAAAGACCCTCGTTTTGTCCCTGCCTGAAGCCAGTTTTACCCAGCCCTTCAAGCTTCAGGTCCAAGTCACCGATATCAACCGTGGAGATACCGTGACCACGCGTGTCATGGAATTCCTGGGTCCCGATTCACACCTCCAATCCGATGCCCCTCTCAATCCGAAAGATTTTATTCAATAAGCCCTGGCTACTGCCCGTGCTAGCCTTCATCACCTTTGTGACAGGCTGGCTGGCCTTCATCATTTTCGCCATCCAAAACCGCCCGCAGGAAGTGGAGCGTGTCTTGCAACTGGCCCGCTGATTCCCGCCCTCCCAATGCCTGTCATTGATACCAGCGCCGCCGCCTTTTTAGCCGGGCTCGTCACCAGTGTCCACTGCGTGGGCATGTGTGGTCCGCTGTCCTGCTCCTGGGCTGTTTCGTCCAAGCCGGGTGCGGCAGGTTTCCTGCGAAACACCGCCCTCTATCACGGGGGGCGTCTGCTGTCTTACGGCCTGGTTGGGGCCATCGCAGGTGCTGCCGGGTTCATCCCGCTGAGCTGGTTCCAGCACGGGGCAGGCATCGTCTTGCCCTGGCTCATGGTCATCGCCTTTGCCCTGGTTGGCATGGGTTTGGACAGATACCTGCCCAAGCCGCAAGTCCTCAGCCGGGGCTTGCGGCACATTCAGACAGCCGCTTTCCGGATGAAAAGTGGGTGGCGGGCCAGTTTGTTAGGCCTGGCCACTCCCTTGCTTCCGTGTGGACCTTTGTATGTCATGTTCGCTCTAGCCATGGCCAATGGGAGCTCCTTTAAAGGGGCGGAGTTTGCCATCGCTTTTGGCCTCGGCACGCTACCGCTGCTCTGGCTGGCCCAAACGCAACTTCATTGGTTAGGTGGTCGCCTCCAGCCCGTCACCCTGCGCCGGGTGCAGCGGGGCCTCGCCCTCATTGCCGCCGTGGTCATGGCCTGGCGTCTGCGCGGCACCCTGGACTTCGGCAGTGATGCTGTGCCCAGTTGCTGCCATGCGATGATGTAGATCACAAACTCCGCAGCATCATCAAGGCTTCCGTTAATTGCTTGTGGCCTTGTCGTTCGTTCAGGCGAGGAAATTTACCGTGCACCATCACCATTTGGCCATTCCGCGTTAGCATCAGTTTACGCTCTTTGATCTCCACATCGGTGATGCCGGCATGGGCGGCGGCTAGGCGGATGGAGGCGCAGGTGATGAGGTTCTGCACGGCGTGGGGCAGCTTGTCGCCGAACTGGTCGCGCCACTGGCTTTCCAGCTCGTCCAATTCCCTGCGCGTCATCACCTCGCCCAGTTGACGGTAGGCCGTGATGCGCAGCCGGGTGTCTTCCATGAAGGTGCTGGGCAAAAACGCAGGGGTGGCTCCAGGCGCAGCCTGCACCATGAGGGCCTCCGTTTGGACCAGGAAATCAGCCCGCAGCGCCACCTCGATCGGGCGTGCCACGCGGCGCCCCTGCATCTTGTTCACCGCCTGCTTCAGCATCTGGCAGTACATGTCAAAACCCACCGCAGCGATGTGGCCGCTCTGCTCCGTGCCCAGCAAATTTCCAGCGCCACGGATCTCCAGGTCGCGCAGGGCGATCTTGAAACCACTGCCCAGTCCCGCATACTGCTTGATGGCATTCACGCGCTTGCGGGCATCGCCCGCAGTCACGGCATCGCGCGGCAGCAGCAGGTAAGCGTGCGCCTGCTGGCCGCCACGGCCCACACGACCCCGGAGCTGATAGAGATCCGCCAAGCCAAACCGATCCGCGCGGTCAATGATGATGGTGTTTGCATTGGGGATGTCCACGCCGCTCTCGATGATGGTGGTACACACCAGCACATCCGCGCGCCCATCCACAAAGGTGTGCATCACATCCTCCAGCAGTTCTTCATCCATCTGCCCATGGCCGATGATCACCTTCGCCCGAGGACAAAGCTCGCGGATGCGCTGAGCCACTTTCTCGATGGTCATGACCCGATTGTGCAGAAAAAAGATCTGCCCACCCCGATCCAGTTCCATGTCCACGGCTTGTTTGATCACACGCTCGTCATACGGACAGATAAGCGTTTGGACTGCTTGTTTGTTAGGCGGCGGCGTCTCGATGGTGCTCATGTCCCGCATGCCCATGAGGGCCAGATAAAGCGTGCGCGGGATGGGCGTGGCGCTGAGCGTGAGCACATCCACAAAACGAAACAGCTCTTTGAAGCGCTCCTTATGCTTCACGCCGAATCGCTGCTCTTCATCGATGACCACGAGGCCCAGGTCCTTAAACTTAACGTCTTTAGAGATCACCCGGTGGGTGCCCACCACGATGTCCACATTGCCCTCGCGCACGCCTTGGATGATCTTCCTTTCACTCTTTTTCGGCGTCAGTCGGCACAGCATTTCCACCGTCACGGGGAATTCGCTCATGCGCTCGCGGATGTTCACCCAATGCTGCCGGGCGAGGACCGTGGTGGGCACCAGGATGGCCACTTGTTTGCCACTCATCACCGCCTTAAAGGCTGCACGAATGGCCACCTCCGTTTTGCCAAAACCCACGTCTGCACACAGCAGGCGATCCATGGCTTTGGGCGATTCCATGTCCTGCTTGATGTCCTCCACGCAGCGCAGTTGGTCCGGCGTCTCGCGGTAGAGGAAGGAGTTTTCAAACTCGACCTGCCACTTCGTATCGTGAGGGTAAGCAAAACCCGTCACTGATTGACGCTCCGCACTGATGGTCAGCATCTTTGCGGCAAATTCTTCCACGCTCTTCTCCGCGCTCTTGCGGGTCTTTTGCCAAGAGGCCCCACCCAGCTTGCTCAGGGCAGGGGACTTGCCGCCCACACCCACGTAGCGCGTCACCATGTGTGCCTGCGCCACGGGCACGAAGAACTTCGCCTCATCCGCATAGTGCAGCACCAGCACCTCCTCCCGCCTGCCGCCTGGGCTGATGCGGGTGGATACGCCAGCAAAGCGGGCGATGCCGTGGTCCGCATGCACCACCAGATCCCCATCCTTTAGCTCTCGCAGCACATCGCGCGCCTTCCTCAGCGTTTCGGGATCATCCAGTTTCGATCCCCGCACCCGCCGTGTGTGCTGGTGGCGGCCAAAGATCTCCGCCCCGGTCAGCACGGCCAGTTTAGCAGATGGAATGGTAAAACCGCGATACAGCAGGCCTAACAAACTGTCGGGTGGCGTTATCGTGAGCGTGCTGGCCAGTTCTGCAAAGCGCTCACGCTCTGCTTCATTGTGGAAAAAAATGACGGTGCGCCAGCCCATGCCCTGCCATTCCTTCACCTGCATTTGGAACTGCTTTCGCCGCGCCTCATGCAGCACAAAGTCGGACGCATCAAAGACACCCAACGGATTTTCATGGATGGCCGTGGCGTAGTCCTCCACCATCTCTCCCGGTGCAGCATCTTCCACGATGCGCACCTGGCAGGGCCGCGATGCATCCGGACCGATGACGAGCACGAGATCCTGCGGCTGAAAGTAGTCCGCCACCTTGCCTTCATCAGCCTCGGCTTCGCTGATCTGCAAGATGATGCCCGCGCGCTCCATCCGGCGGATGGAGGCCTGATGATGAATGTCAAAGGCGCGGATGGACTCGATCTCGTCATCGAAAAACTCCAGCCTCAGAGGTTCCTCCGCCTGCCAGGAAAAGAAATCCACGATGCCACCCCGGCGGGCAAACTGACCGCGCTCCATCACCACCGGCACGCGCTCATAGCCAGCGCCATCCAGGTCTTCGAGGAACTTTTCCACGTCCAGCTTTGTGCCTACTTCCAGGGTGCGGCGCTGGTTTTCGATCTCCTTGGCCGCAGGCACCTTTTCCGCCAGACTATCTGCGCAGATCACCAGCGCGCGGGGGCAATCAGGCCCAAGTTCGCGCCAGCGGCTGAGCACTGAGACTCGTTCCGCTAGGCTTTCTGGGTCAGGCAGCACCTCCAGGTCTGACGTGCTATGGCGGGGGAAATACAGCGCAGGGCATTGCCACACCATCAGCTCTGCATGCACCTGGTCCTGGGTGCGCACATCTGGGCAGAGCACCCACAGTTTACGTCCAGGCTGAGTCTGCGCCAGATGCCCCATTACGAGCGCCACGGCAAAGGCCCGGGCCTCAGGGGTGACGTGATCCAGCACCACTTCCTTTTTACCGCCGAGTCCCTTGAGCTTTTTGGCAAACTCCTTCACATCCAGTACCGCTGCCACCAGGGTGTGCATATCCTGCCGCTCCAGGCTGGGGGCACTGGGGAGAGGTTTTCGTTTTGCAGGTGCGGTTTTACGGGCCGCCTTTTTAGCCGGAACGGTGTCTGACACGGAGCAGTGGAAAATAAACGCCCACCAGCGTAAGGAGGGCGCAGAATCTGGAAACTCGCAACTTTTAGCTGTGCTGGCCAATCGGACAGACTCTCTTGCGCAAATGGCCTTATGGGCCACGTTAATACCGCTGATGACCACTCCCCCTCCAGAAAAGTTATCTTCGGGAGCCACCTCCCTGTGGTCTGAGGTGCGTGCTATCCTGGATCTCGTTCTCGACTTCTCCTTTCAGAAGTTTGTCACACCCCGCCTCATTCGCGTGCTTTACGCACTCAGCCTCATCGCGGCCACGTTTGCAGCTTTAGGTTGGATGTTCAGCGGCTTTGGTGTCGGTTTGTTTTACGGGCTTTTTACGCTCGTCACTGGGCCGGTAGCTTTTGTCATCTACGTGCTCACCGCCCGCGTCTTCATGGAGATCATCCTGGCCATCTTTCAGATCGCCGAAAAGGTACGCAAGGACTGACTTCGATGTGCCTGAGGAAGGGGGGAGAGAGGTCATCTCACAAAAAAATTTCCTCACCACAAACTCTCCTGACATACCGTTGTCAGTGCCCTCTGCAATGTCTGGGGCAGACATGTTATCCTTCGTCATCTTCGGCCCTCGCAGTCACCAGCTCCCTGTACCTGCCGTCGTCCCCATTCTTCCTCCCGCCCCCAGCCCTATGCCAGATCCCGCTCCTGCCCTCAAAGATTGGTTTGATCCCGCCCGCTACCGTCACATTGCCCAGGAAGTCGGCGCCATTCATCCCGGCTTTGATGCTAAGAAGTTCCTCAAGCTGGCGCTGGTGGATCTCGACTCTCTCTCCCTCATGCAGCGCCTCCGCCGCACCACGGAAAGTCTCCATGCCACCCTCCCTAGCGACTACCCTCGCACGCTGGAGATTCTCCGCCAGCTCGCTCCTCGTCTGGGGCACAGTTTCGTCAGTCTCATCCTGCCTGATTACGTCGCTCTTTATGGCCAGCCGCATTTTGATCTCTCTCTAGACGCGTTGAAGTTTTTCACCCCCTTTGGTTCGTCCGAGTTTGCCATCCGCCACTTCCTTCAGAGAGATCTCCCCCGCACTTTGGTCGTCATGGAAAAGTGGTCGCGAGATGAAAATGATCACGTCCGGCGCCTCGCCAGCGAAGGTTGCCGCCCGCGCCTGCCGTGGTCCTTCCGGCTTGAGGCCCTCATTGCCGATCCTACCCCCGTCCTCCCCATCTTGGAAAACCTCCGGGCGGATCCTAGCCTTTACGTCCGCAAATCCGTCGCGAATCATCTCAACGACATCACCAAAGACCATCCGTCGCGTGTGTTGGATCTGCTGCACACCTGGCCCATTCAGGAAAATCCGCACACCGCCTGGATCGCCCGCCACGCCCTGCGTACCCTCATTAAAAAGGGCGATCCTCAGGCACTCGGCCTCATCGGTGCCAGTGGCAAACCCGACGTGAAAATTCACCACTTCACCGTCAGTCCAAAACACATTCAGTTAGGTCAAAAGATCGGACTTAGCCTGTGCCTTGAATCTCAAGCTACTACTCCTCAGCGCCTCGTGGTGGACTACGCCCTGCACTATGTGAAAAAGAGCGGCAGCACCTCCGCCAAAGTCTTTAAATGGAAAGAGATCACCCTGGCTCCCGGCGAAACCCTCACGCTGACACGCCAGCAAACCATCCAGGATTTCACCACCCGCCTGCATCATGCTGGCCATCACGCCATGGAGATTCAGATCAATGGAGAGACCTTGGCGAAGAGTGGATTTGAACTGGAGAAATAACCTGGACCTGAATCGTCATACGGTCATCCTGTCCGACGTCCTTTCCATCAGCAAATGAGAATTCGCGCCCCATCCAGAGCCTGGTAAAACGGTCGCCTCTGGCTCGTAGGGCGGTGTGTGTCCGGCGCAAAATGAGGTCGCAGCTCTCCTTTCCTCATCGCCGGATTACCCGCCCGTCTCTGAAGGTGTAGGCGTCTTGGGCGCTGCCACATTTCCCAGATAGACGGGTTATCCGGCGGTGGCACGCGTGCAGACGGCGCCATCTCTCGCGCTGGACAAACCCCTCCTACGACCAAGCGACTCGTCCATCGTCATGGGTGGATTCATGTGTCATTGCGAGCTTGGTAAAAGGTCGTCTCTGGCTCGTAGGGCGGTGTGTGTCCGGCGCAAAATGAGGTCTTAGCTCTCCTTGCCTCATCGCCGGATTACCCGCCTTTCTCTGAAGGTGTAGGCGTCTTGGGCGCTGCCACATTTCCCAGACAGACGGGTTATCCGGCGGTGGCACGCGTGCAGACGGTGACATCTCGAGCGCCGGAAAAACCCATCCTACGACTGGGCAGCTCGTCCATCGTCATTTGGGGCATTTCGCTACGCTCATACAGACTCAAAGCGCCTAACAAATATTGAAATGTGAATGCCGAGTTAAAGCTCCACGATGTCCAAGATTCGAAGTTCATTCACGGCACCATCCGCCCAGTAAGTGAAGAGGCATCCCTCTCAACGTTTGGCCAAAGGTTTCGGTAGGTGAATCTTTTTGCCTGCATCCATTTCCGCCATTCGCCGACTCATTTCCTTTTGCCAAGCCGGTGTCTCTTGTTTCATCCGATGCAAAAAGGCTGACATCTCCACACGCTCTTTCTCACTCAACTGGGAGAGTTGCTGTTTCAACTGAAGAAGGGCCGCCGCGCTCACGCCTCCATCTTCCATGGTTTGTCGGACGAATAAAACCCTTTTCATGCGTCGCAATTTGGGAATCGGCACCCGCCGTCCTTCATGGTTGAGCGCCTCATCCAACAGCGATTCCAAAGCCTGACTGGCCCGCCTTCCAAAAAAGGTCTGCACCGCTGCTTCAATCGTAGAATCCACCGAAGCAAATTCGCCGCTGGCAACTTGCTCTCGAAGAAATTCTTCCGTGGGTGCACTTATGGTCGTCGGTTTACACAAAGAGTTTTCTCTGCGGTGTGAAAATTCAGGGGGTGCCTCAATTGTGCAATTAAAGTTTCTGGCAGCTTGGTAGTGAAGAGTGACGCGGATGGGATTCAAGGATCCTCGCTGGAGGGGAAAAGCTTTACACCGCAGAGTTAGGAACACCGCAGAGAAGAATTAAAAAAGGTTTTCTCTGCGGTGTTAAAATTTTCACCAATCTGTGGAGGTTGCCCTCACCCAAACAACACCAGCTGCCCGGCATCCGCATTATTCGTTAGACGCGGTTTCTTTACCTTCGCGGGCACGCTCGTCGGCATGGGCACATCGGTCACGCTTTCGGCGGGTTGATGGCCGGATTCCAACTGCGCCAGCACTTCCTTCGCGCGTTGAATGACATTTTCCGGCAGGCCGGCGAGGCGGGCCACCTGGATGCCGTAGCTTTTCTCCGCACAGCCGGGCAGGATCTTGCGCAGGAAGATGATCTGCTGGTTCCACTCCTTCACGGCCACGTTGTAGTTCTTCACCGCGCTGCGGCTCTGGGCCAGGGCGGTGATTTCATGGTAGTGGGTGGCAAACAAAGCGCGCGCACCGATGTGGTCGTGCAGGTGCTCAGCCACGCTCCAGGCGATGCTCAGCCCATCAAAGGTGCTGGTGCCACGACCGATCTCGTCCAGGATGACGAGGCTACGCTCCGTGGCGTTGTTCAGGATCAGGGCCGTCTCATTCATCTCCACCATGAAGGTGGACTGACCTCGGGCGAGGTCATCGCTAGCGCCGATGCGGGTAAAGATGCGATCCACCAGGCCGATCTCCGCACTGGTGGCCGGGAGGTAACTGCCGATCTGCGCCATGAGGGTGAGCAGCGCCGTCTGCCGCAGGTAGGTGCTTTTGCCCGCCATGTTCGGGCCCGTGATGAGGATGAGGCGGCTTTCCTCCGGCTCCAGCGTCACGTCATTGGGCACGAAGCGTTCGCCACTCGTCAGGTTCTGATCCAGCACCGGGTGGCGGCCATCGCGGATGAAAAGATGCCGCGTGTCATTGAGGATGGGACGGGTGTAATTGAATAACCGCGCCGTCTCCGCCAGAGAGCACAGCGCATCCAGCACGGCCAGCACAGCCGCCGTTTCCTGGATCTCTGCCAAATGCGCCAGCACCTGACTGCGCAGGCCGATGAATTCCTCATACTCCAGCGCCTTGCTGCGTTCCTCTGCACCCAGGATTTTATCCTCCATGCGCTTGAGTTCATCCGTGATGTAGCGCTCGCTATTCACCGTCGTTTGCTTGCGATGATAGTCCGCCGGCACGCTGCCTACATTCGCTTTGGTGATCTCGATGAAATAACCAAACACAGCGTTATATTTGATCTTCAGGCTCTTGATGCCCGTGCGCTCGATCTCGCGATTTTGCAGATCGGCGATCCACTGGCGGCCTAACGTGGAGGCATCGCGCAGCTCATCCAGCTCCGGCAGGTAACCGGGGCGGAAGACGCCGCCTTCCTTGATCTGCATGGGCGGCTCCTCCACCAGCGCCTGCTGGATCTGCGTGGCCAGGGCGGAGAGATCATGCAGACTCACCAGCAGCCGGGCAAAGTCCGCACTGTGCGCCTGCTCCAGCGCCATTTTTAGCGAAGGCACCACCTCCAGAGATGCGGCCATGGCCAGCAGATCACGCCCATTGCCACTGCCCTGACTGAGGCGGCTGCTGGTGCGCTCCAGATCCCGCACCTCTTTGAGTAACGTGCGTAACTGGCCTAACAACAAGGACTCCGCCAGCAGTGTGGCCACCATGTCCTGCCGCTGCGTCAGTTGCACCAGATCCCGCAACGGGTGCAGCACCCAGTGACGCAGCTTGCGCCCACCCATGGGTGTACAGGTGCGGTCCAGCGCACTCAGCAAAGTATGTTGGGCACCTCCGCGTGCCGTCACCAGCTCCAGGTGGCTCTGGCTCGCCGCATCAATGAGTACAAAATCACTCGTCTGGGCCACGCGCAGACGCTGGATGTGGTCCACATTTCGCCGCAGTTGGAATTGCAAGTATTGTAGGATGCAGCCCGCCGCACACAGCGCCGCTGTCAGCCCCTGACAGCCAAAGCCATCCAGAGACTTCACCTTAAAATGCTGCGTCAGCGCATGGTCCGCCTGGTCTTCTAAAAAGAGGTACCCCTCCACCGCCAGGGCACAGGTCGGGCTGCCTAGCGCCACCAACAGGTCCCGCTGCTCCTCACTGTGCAGCAGCTCACTCGCCTGGATGCGCTCCAGCTCATCCACCAGGTCCACCGCCTCTTTAAATTCCGCCACCTCAAATTCCCCCGTGGTCAGGTCCACATAGGCCAGGCCGAGCTTTTTCGCCGTGCGAAAGACTGCGGCCAGGTAGTTCGACCGATTCGATTCCAGTAGGTTCAGGTCATGCACCGTCCCCGCGCTGAGGATCTGCGAGACGGCCCGCTCCACGATCTTTCCCGGCACCGGGTCCGTCGTCTGTTCCGCGATGGCCACGCGCTTGCCCGCCTTGATCAGCTTCGCAATGTAGCCCTGGGACGCATGGTGCGGCACCCCACACATGGGCACCCCATTGCGCTTGGTGAGAGACACATTCAGCAGTGGGGCCGCCGTCTTCGCATCTTCAAAAAAAAGCTCGTAAAAATCCCCCAGGCGGAAGAACAGCAGCACATCCTCGGGAAGCTCCCGCCGAATGGCGAGGTACTGCTTCATCATGGGGGTAGCGCTGGCGTCAGACATGGCTCAATCAGGCGGCCCCGGCTTGGCTGTCAAGGGGTCAACGGCCCCGCAGGGAAGTTCGTGCCTGGGGGGATGAGCAGACCTAGCCAAGTCCCGAATCCTCCGGCCCCCACCCTCACATTCCCCACCGCAGAAGCGCTGCCGATGAACAAACAAGTTGCGCAAGCCGCAGACTCGCCTATTCTCGCCACCCTTTTTCAACCCCGAACCTTCTTTTTCTTACCATGTCTCAGCATCGCAGCCTCAAAACCGCCGGTTCCGTTGGTACCAAGCGCAGCGTCCTTAAGCGTGGCGAGCGTATCAAGCTCATGAAGGCCCGCGGTCAGTGGAAAGACGGTCGCCTCCCGACCGGTCTGCCCAAGACCAAATCCGAATAGTTTGCGCGGGTTAAACCCCGCAGTCACCCACCGTGCGCCTCAACCGTTATCTCAGCCTGTGCGGCCTCGGCTCCCGCCGTGGTTGCGAAGTACTCATTCAAGAAGGTCGCGTCTCCATCAATGGGCACGTGATCAAAGACCTGGCCACCCAGGTCTCGGATGAGGATCGAATCATCGCCGACGGCAAGCCCGTCAAAGCGGAGACAGGCGTGGTGATCGCCCTGCACAAACCGCGCGGCTACATTTGCAGCCGCAGCGATGAGCGGGATCGCATGACGATCTACTCGCTCCTGCCCAAGCAATTCCAGACCCTCCACCACGTGGGTCGTCTGGACAAAGACAGCGAAGGCCTGCTCTTGATGACCAACCGGGGGGAACTTTCCCACCGCCTCATCCACCCCAGCATGGGGGCAGAAAAAGAATACGAAGTCATCGTGGATCAGCCCATGGACCAAGCCACCATGGCCAAGCTGGTCAAAGGCATGCTCACCGAAGAAGGCCACGCCAAGTGCGAACGCGCCTGGATGATCACCGAGTATCGCGCCCACGTCGTCCTCAAACAGGGCCTCAAGCGCCAGATCCGCCTCATGTTCTACCAGCTCGGTTTTGAGGTCGAGCGCCTCACCCGCACCCGCATCGGCTGGCTGGAACTCAAAGGTCTGCAAAAAGGCGGCTGGAAACAGCTCACCGAAGTCGAAGTGGATCGCTTCTTCTCCAAGGACGGCGTCACCGGCCGCCCTGCCAAGATCGCCAAAACAGCCGCCGTGGCCGATGCAGGCGACGAAGAAGCCGGCCGCCCTGTGCGCCGTGCCCCGGCCAAGCCCCGTAGCGGGCCCCGTGGCAAAAAAACTTTCGGCAGCGAAGACCGCCCCCGCAGCGGCCCGCGTGGCAAAAAATCCTTCGGCAGCGAAGGCCGCACCCGTAGCCCCCGCGCCGCCTCTGAGGCCGGTGAAGACCGCCCCTTCGGCGCACCCCGGTCGAAAAGAACTTTCGGCAGCGAAGATCGCCTTCGTGGCCCCCGCTCCAGCTTCTCCGAAGGCGAAGATCGCCCTTTCGGTGCTCCCCGCGGCCAAAAACCTTTCGGTCGTGAAGACCGCCCCCGAAGCCCGCGTGGAGGCTATTCCGAAGGCGAAGACCGCCCCCGCAGTGGCTCCCGTCCCCCTCGTGGACGCGCCTCTTTTGGCGATGACGAGGCCCCCCGTCCCCGGGGAAAACGCCCAGAAGGCGACCGCAAACCCCGCAGCAGCGGCGGTGCTGGTAAGGCCCGCTCCACCCGTGGAGACAGCCCCAGCAGGCCACCACGCGCCTCGGTGAAACGCGCTCCAGGAAAAAATGGCCCTCGCGGCCGGGCATAAATTGCGCTCAGCGCAACAGCGCTTGTCTTTATCCTTGCCACGGCAGTCAGAGGGGCTAACCTCGACTCCGCTAATCGCACCTACATCCCTGAATGGACGACACAAAATCTAACGAGAAGGAGGCCACAGCTTTGGACCTGAAGCAGATCAAGCAGATCGTGGCCCTCATGGCCGAAAACGATCTCAGTTATTTTCATTTCGAAAACCAAGGATCCAAGGTCGAACTGCGACGTGGATCTGACTTCCAGGCAGCCAAAGAGCTCCTGAAGCATCTCCCCGTGGCCTCCGCCGCCGCCCCGGTCGCCGTGGCTGCAGCCCCTGCCGCCCCCGCTGCGGCAGCCCCCGCCGCCCTCGCTTCCGCGCCAGCCGCTGCCGCCGCAGAGCCCGCAGGCCCCACCATCAACAGCCCCATGGTCGGCACCTTTTACCGCTCCGCCGCCCCCGGTGAAAAACCCTTCGCCAACATCGGTGACTCCGTGGATGAAAACTCCAACGTCTGCATCATCGAGGCCATGAAGGTCATGAATGAGATCAAGGCCGAAGTGCGTGGCACCATCGCCCGCATCCTCGTCGAAGACGGCAAGCCCGTCCAATACGGCCAGCCGCTGTTCGAATTGAAGGCCTAGGCCGGATTTTCTCGCGACACCTTCTTGAATCGCACGGCTCACCCCTCCCGGGTCCGCTAGATCAAGAAGGTGCCGACTCAAAAAAATCACAAGTCACGCACGCACTTCCTCTCCCGTCCCTCATGTTCAGAAAAGTCCTCGTCGCCAACCGTGGTGAGATCGCCGTCCGCATCATCCGCGCTTGTAAAGAGCTCGATGTCAAAACCGTCGCCGTATATTCCGAAGCCGATGTGGACTCCATGCATGTCCACCTCGCCGATGAAGCCATCTGCATCGGCCCCGGCCCCAGCAGCGAGAGCTACCTGAAAATCAGCCGCATCATCAGCGCCGCAGAGATCGCCAACGTGGACGCCATCCACCCCGGCTACGGCTTCCTTTCCGAAAAAGCCGAATTCGCCGACGTCTGCGAACAGTGCAAAATCAAATTCATCGGCCCCAGCTCCCGCGTCATCTCCATGATGGGGGACAAAAACGTCGCCCGCGCCACTGCCCGCAAAGCCGGCGTCCCCGTCACCCCCGGGTCAGACGGCCTCATCCATAACGAAGAAGAAGCCCTCATGTGGGCGCGCAAAATCGGCTACCCCGTCATCATCAAAGCCAGTGCCGGTGGCGGTGGCCGTGGCATGCGCCCCGTGCTGAACGAGGCCACCCTCATCTCCAGCTTCCAGGCCGCCTCCCTTGAGGCCCTCAAATGCTTTGGCGACGGCTCCATGTACATGGAAAAGCTCGTCGAAAAGCCCCACCACATCGAATTCCAGATCGTCGCCGACAGCCAGGGCAACGTCGTCCACCTTGGCGAGCGCGACTGCTCCATGCAGCGGCGTAACCAAAAGATCATCGAAGAGTGCCCCAGCCCCAAGATGACCGAAGACCTCCGCAAGCGCATGGGCGACGCCACCATCCGCATCTGCAAAGAGATCGGCTACGAAAACTGCGGCACCATCGAGTTCCTCGTCGATAACAACCGTGAAGACTTCTACTTCATGGAGATGAACACCCGCATCCAGGTGGAGCACCCCATCACCGAAGAAGTCTATGGCTGCGACCTCATCAAAGAGCAGATCCGCATCGCCGCTGGCCTCCCCCTCAGCGAGCACGTCGTCAACGCCGTCCCCCGTGGTCACTCCATCGAGTGCCGCATCAACGCCGAAGACCCCTTCCGCAACTTCGCCCCCAGCCCCGGCAAGATCAATCTCTGGTACACCTCCGGTGGCCGCGGCGTCCGTGTGGACAGCCACGTCTATTCCGGCTACGACGTCCCGCCGTATTATGACTCAATGATCGCCAAGCTCATCGTCAGCGGCGCCACCCGCGAGATCGCCATCCGCCGCATGCGCCGCGCCCTGGGTGAATTCGTCGTCGAAGGCATCAAAACCACCATCCCCCTCCAGAGCAAAGTCCTCACCACCAGCGACTTCCAAAACGGCCAATACGACATCACCTGGGTCGAAAACTTCCTCCGCCAGGAAGGCCTGAAGGGCTAGAGTAACAGCATTTAACACCTTGAAATTCAAGGTGTTAGTCACGCTAAAAAGCACCCAAAATCCGCCACTCCCCCCGAGGACTCCCCCTTTCCAAGGAAAGATGGGTCATGTTGGGGCTGGTAACCGATAGGAGTATTGTATACTGCACAGCCTTTGATAAGGCTAGAAGACGCCCTTGAATTTAGATGTGGCTAGGTCACGCAAGGAAACGCGAAGCGCACCCAATTTTTGCCTTCCTGCTATGCACCTGATCTCCTATTGGGGAACGGGAAACCTGGGGCTACGCAAATCCATTGAAGTGCTTTGGCGATGCCCAACGGGTCAGAATTGTGGCAATTTTTGCAGCCTGACAAGATGTCCCTTTGAAGATTAGACTTAACCGACTACAAGTTTGTTCAGATACCCTCGGCGGATCATGAGTGGCACCCAAGGCTGGCCGCGGTGGATACCTGGGCACCACAAGGCTGTACATGTAGAAACCGGTATATTGAAAATAGTAGCGAGCAAGCCGCGCTTGCCGTCATAGCCAAGGGCGTCGCGAGCACAGCTTTCCTTATCGGCGGGAGTCAGATTGTCAAAGGCCACCGCGTTAGCACGAGTCCAACTGAGCACATTGCGTCCGACCTCCTCTAGATAATGAGACAACTCGCAGTCCGCCTCAAGGCAATTGGAGTCGAGGCCTTCGTGGAAATATAGTCCTTTGAAGTTGCCAATCTTGATTTCAGCGGCCACTTCTTTGAGCCGATCCTCGGCTTCCTGTGTGCCAACAGCGACGATGGCTGCCCAAGGTATTTTGCGAAGGGCAATTTGGTCCTGCGGGCGCAGAGCATGCTGGAAAATACCGCGCTCGGAACGCATTTCCGCAGGCCATTCTTCACGTGGAACTCCCATCCAAGATCGGAGTTGGCAGGAAGCTTGGCTGCCAGAGACGATATTGTCGTCGCAGAGGACCAGTAGCGATTCGGACTTCATGGCGTCGAGCGCATCTTCAATACTTTTGCAAATGGTCCAGCCATTTTTGTCAGCCTTGGATTTCAATTCTTGTTCGAAGAGCATCCGCGTCAGGCTTCCGCTGTCTGGGGAGAAGCCAGTGATGACAAAGGCCGCTTTTGGATGCTGTTCCGCAAGGCGGTCAAGATTCTTGTCCATTGCCTCGGCCAGCCGAGCGCGATCAAGAATTTGGATGCGCTTAAGAGCCGGGAGAAGTTCCTTGCGCAGGCGTGGAGGGAACTGGGTCACAAACGCGTGCACAGATTCCCGCGTTACCTGCCAAGAGCCTTCGCCGCTGAACCCCTTGAGCTTCGCGGCAATTCCTTCAACCTCAGGACAGTCGGAGGGATGAGGAAAGAGGCGCGGGCAGTCATTGAAATAATCAGCATGGTTGGCCGCCTGCCTGATACTCTCAAGACGCTCCATGTTGACTCCGGCGCGGCGAGCAGCCGTGTCGAGATCTACCATCATACCGGGAATGAACTTGAAATGAATAGGCCGATTCGAATCTCCGAGCGAGGCATCAAACTGGTAGTCGCTGATGGGGCCGTCCAAGCGGGCCAGAACCTTAGCGGCAGCAAGCGCATTAAATTCTCGCCATGCTGGCGGGCCGACAACATAGGCCTGTGATTTGAAAATTTCCAAGGCGTCGCTCTGCTCGTCTGCAATATTGCGGTCGGAGGAAAACATTAGTTCCCCGTTTTCTACGATGAGGCAGTCCTTACGCTGTGCATGAATACCCCGAATAGGCAGAAACATCGGGGCATTGGCGGGACTTTTGGGAACAATATCCTGGCGATGCTTGGCGACGGCGGCCGAAAGTAAGGCTGCTTCCGCTAGGATTTTTTCTTCAAGATCAGAAGGCTCACGCAAGCGTTCAAGCAGGTGCCCAACTGTAGCTTTTACAAGGCTGGCGGACGTATGGCTTGGGGAATGTTGAAGGAAATGGCTGAGATTGACGCGTGCTGTTACGAGTCGCTTGCCAATGACAAGCGCACGCTTGGGCAGCTGACGGATACGGAGGTTTTCTCCGTATCGAGCGACGTCGGGGCTGTTGCTTCGAACCATTGCCTGAAGTAGACTATCGTCGCTGTCAGCCCAGAGGAGGAGGACGTTACTCTGGCGTTCACCGTTGGTGCCAAGGCCGTGGAGTCCACGCTCCAGTAGGGCTTCAGCACAGAGTGTCACTTGGTGTAGATAGACGCGGTTGTAGAGACTTGTGCGAGCATGGGCCAGTTCCTCAAGCGTGTCGACGCCCGATGCGTTCACGATTAGGATCATCGACTCTTCCGGCCCGCCAGACTGGCCAGTTAAGCGCTCAAGCTTGGAGCGAGGGACTCTGAGGAAGGCAGACCGGAGGAACAGGCGGGCAAAGTCAATGCCGACTGGGATGCCGCACGCCTGTGCGTCGCGGTTAATGTAGTCGATTTTGTCAGCATCAATCGCGGTGGCGGAAATCAATTCGGCGGCACCTCGTTCGTCTACAGTAGGCGGCAGCCCAATAATTAGGGAGGCAACGCGGTAGATAAAATTTGAGTGCCCCTCGGGCCGCACCGCCTTGCTGTAGAATCGCTGGAAGCGCGGTGAGAGGACCACCAAGAGTGACAACGCCTCGGCGAGCTTAGGATTTTTTCCGAAACGCACCTCAATTTCGATCATAAACTCATCAATTGAGGCAGGACCAACCTTGAACTGCGTGCTATGTGTGGTGACTGCGCGCTCGGTAGCGTGCGAGAACGGCATATGACCAATATCATGAAGAATTGCTGCATGAAGCAAGTCGGTGGAAAGATCCGAGGTTAGGGGCCAGTAATGGTACCCGTGCATCCTTCCGCCGTTCGCTTCTGCCTCCTTCTGGTTCTTGCGGATTGAGGCTAACAACTGATGGATCACCGAATACATGCCCAAACTGTGGACAAAGCGGGAGTGCTCTGCGGAAGGGTAGGTCAAGTAGGTGAGGCCCAATTGACGAATACGACGAAGCCGTTGGACAACAGGACTGTCGAGGAGAAGCTGCGCGCTGCGGTCGAGTTCAACCATTCCCCAGACATTATCCTTAACGACCTTAGATCGGCGGGGTGTGGTCCTGGCGTGGTCGATCATCCGATCTACGTAGTTGTCCGTGAATCCGACCTCATCGAACGCTCCATTGACCGATTTTTCAAGGCCTTCGATACGCGAATACCAAGCTTGCGATAGTTCGGCGAGCAGGTCGGCGGACATTGGTCGTCAGGCGGCTGCGCGATAGGCGTCCCCCGCCTGAATCACGATGTTGCGATCCGCAGGGGCCAGCTGTTCGAACAACGAAGTGGCAAAAGCCTGCGGAATGTCGAAAGATATCTCCTCGTAAAAGGGATTAGGCGCGGCGGTGAGGCTCAGTTGCATGTTGCGTAAGGCTGTCTCCATACCGTCCAAAGAACCCGTATTGCTCGGAAGAAGTTCGTTACGCAAACGGACCAAGCCGCGGAAATCCTCAAGGTTGTGTCGAGGAGCAGACGCTACGATCTCGTCTAGCTTGGCAATAAGAGCAAGAAAACGCTTCCGGTCCTCTGGGGACCTAGGACGAGTAGAAGTGACGCCTTTCTGTACAAGATAGGCGACCAAACCCCTCAAGAATATGGTTGTACGATCCATGAAATTTTGGAAATCAAGGTCTTAAAACCCGGAATTCCGAATCTAAAGTGCCTGCGATAAAATGGAGCTATAAAAATGGTATTGCAAGCAAAGAAGTGGCAGCATGTGTTGCATACTTGGCAGGCGTGCATTGCAATTCGCTTCAGCAAGCCTCGCGCAAGTGACCATTGAGGCCGCGTACATCTTAAGCTATATGTTGATAAATATATCAGAAATAATGCTGGGGTTCTCGCGTCTTTCTGTGAGAACAGACGCCCCCTCCCATCTCGTCCAGAGCGCCGGAATACGTCAAGGTCTCCAACGGGCAGAAGACTCTAGCACTATAACAGTTCTGGCCGCTACCACGGCGCAAAAAGGTAAGATTGGTATAGCGGACGGTGCAAGGCGAAGTGCTTTCCATGATTAGGTTTGATACGATTGACGACCAATTCTGCCGTTTTCCGCCGTCCTGAAGCCTCTTTTGTCAACTCCTAGGGGAGCCCGTCAACTCCCCCATGCTACACGACTCCAAAGCATCGCCGTCGCCAGCTCCTGAATTTCTCAAAGTCCCGGGAATCCCCGGCCTCTATCGAAACGCACGTTCCGGCTTATATCTGGGAGTTAAAAGGGTGCAGGGGAAACGCAAGGAGCGGTCGCTGAAGACCAATGACCGCAAGATTGCAGAACGTCGTCTCAAGGCCTGGATCGACGAATTGGGGAGGGTGGACAGTTCGGTGGAGAAGACCACGCTCGAAGACCTCTTCAAACGCCTGCTGGCGGTGGATGCGGGGAAGTCTGCCAGCTCCATCGACATCATCGAAGGCGTCAGAAACGATTTCCTCGGCTGGTGGCCGTATGGCAGCAAGTTCCAGGTCCGCAACGTCCGACCCTCCCATCTGGAAGAATGGCTGGCCATCTTGGGCAATCGTGTCAGCAACAGCAGCTACAACCGCTATGCCGGGGTTCTCAAGCAAGCCTTTGAGCTGGCAGTGAAGGATCGCATGATTGCCAGTTCACCCTTCGATCTGGTCAAAACCAAATCCAAAAGGCCGAGTCCTGTCAAAAGGCAGATCCCGACGATTGAGCAGTTCGAAGCCATCATCCGGGAAGTCAGAGCGGCACCTTTCACCATCCATGCGCAAACCAGTGCTGACTTCCTGGAGTTTCTCGGTCTGGCAGGAGTGGGGCAGGCCGAGGCATCTTCGCTTTGCTGGGGAGACATCGACTTTGAACGGGGACAGATGACCTTCCGACGGCACAAGACAGACATTCAGTTCTTCGTGCCGATCTATGAACACCTGAAGCCGCTGCTGGATAAGCTCCTCCAGAAGGCAGGAAGCCCTGTTTCTGCGCGTCAGAGGCTGTTTAAAATCAAAGACGCGAATTGCGCCCTCACCAACGCCTGTCGTCGCCTCAAACTGCCGCACTTCAGCCAGCGTAATTTGCGTCAGTGCCTCATCCGCCGGCTTTGGCAAGCAGGCATCGACCGCAAGCTCATCGCCAAGTGGCAGGGACATCAGGATGGCGGGCAACTGATCCTCGACACATACACCGAAGTGTTTGGCTCAGACGATGCCGACTACGAGCGTCAGCAACTGGCCAAGCTGTCGGGAACCAAACACACAGCACCATGATGGCCTGAGAAATGGACGTCGCGAAAATGGTGATTCCGCCACGCACGACGCTTACATGGATCGAGGCTTTCCAACTCGTAAAACCTCCAAGGTGAATCCGGCCCCATTATCGAAGGGTTGAACGTGGGCGAAGATCTCCACCACGGGATAACGCACCGTGGCTAGTCCATGAGCTGCATACGCTTCTGCGAAGATCTCACATTCGACAATGCCCGTGCGGTCACAAATGGAGATGAACTTCATTGGCTCCCCGTCAGCCTGCAAATGAGAGCGTGTCACGACAATCAACCCACAGACGGTCACTCTCTGGCGATGAAATCGGGAGAGGTCCGAAATGGGGCAATAGGAAGGCCAGGCAATTTCGGGCCATCGTTCCAGGGGATGCCCGCTGATAGTGAATCCTAAAAGCTCGCTTTCATCGGCCAGCATTTGCAGCGGCGATGGCTCGGCACGAAAGGTGGCTTTGACATCTTGGGCATTCACGTCTCGAAAGAGCCAGTCGGTCCCGCCTGCATCGGCACGGCTAGCACGTAGGCAATGCCAGAAGTGTTCTGTGCGCGTGCCTTCAAGCGGGTCAAAAGCACCGACTTGGATCAAGTTCAAGGCTTCTGGCCCTTGAGGCATCACCCTTTCACAAAAGTCTCGGACACTGATGAAACGCCCTCTTTCTCTCTCGGCTTTCCATCGTGCCAGGGTGGCAGCACTCACATCCTTGATGCATCGAACGGGCACACGAATTGCCTTCCCGAGAGCGGGGGCGGATGTTCCGCAGGGGCTATCTGAAATCTCGACGGTGTAGCCATCGGCAGGGTTGTTGATGTCAGGATGCAAAAATCCAATGCCCAGGCGGCGGCATTCAATGGTGTAAAGCAGGGTGGAGTAAAAGCCTTTCCCGTTGGTCAATACGGCAGCCATGAACTCTGCCGGGTGGTAATGCTTGGCATACGCCCCCTGATAGGCTTCGACTCCATAGGCGGTGCTATGAGCACGGCAGAAAGCATAGCCCTGAAATCCTGCCACCAAATCCCAGACACGGGCAATCGAAGATTCATCCCTTTGGAGCAAACGAGCGGCAGCATTAAACTCCGCCTGCACTTCCTTCACTTTGGCGGCATCCATCTTCACCAGGGCGCGGCGGAGGATGTCAGCCCGTCCTGGGGGCAAGCCAGCGAAGGCTTCGCAGATTTGCAGAATGTGTTCTTCATAAGCGACCACTCCAAAAGTGGAACGCAAAACGGTGGCTAGGCTGGGGTGCGCATAGTCCACAGGCTCCAAACCCTGAGCACGTCGCGCCCATTGCGTTTTCTTCATGCCGTTGGCAGCACCGGGACGAATGACGGACACCAGAGCGACAAGACAATCAATGTCCCGCACATTGGCCATACAGGCCAAGCTGGTCATGGCAGGGCTTTCGATATGATGCACGCCACGGGCATTCCCTGAGGCGATCATTTGCCAAACCTCTGGGTCACTCCAAGGGGCCACGGCTCCCAAACGCGGGGGCCGTTCCGTGCTTCCCAGCCCGCCGATTTCCAGCGATTCAAGATCAAGGTGCAAGGGCTTCGTTTCCGGCCCTTTATTCTCTCGGATGGTGGCCTGTGTATCTCGCAGCACTGCAAGCCCCCCTTGAGCCAGGATGTCCAGTTTGATCAATCCCACGGCCTCTACGGCATCCATATCAAAATGCGTGGTGGGCCATCCCTTTCCACTGATAAAGGTAGGCGTAAGGCTTCGGATAGGATCACGGGAGAGAACGACGCCACATGGATGCATTTTGGCATAGCGTGGCATGGCATCCAGCATGCCCGCCATTAGCAGGGCCGTGCGCAAAGGTTCCTCCTTCCAGGCCATCAAGTCACATTCCCGAGACAAAGCCACCGCGTTGGCGGCGTGTTTCGCATCGGTCCATGGCATATGCTTGGTAAGGAGGCGAATCTCGTTTTCAGCGACTCCTAAAACCTTTGCCACGTCTCCAAATGCGGAGCGGGCTTGAAATGTGTTAAAACCTCCGACAATCGCCGCATGCTCGGGGCCGTAACGATCCAGCAAAAGCCTCACCACGTCATCTTTTCGATCATGGGCGAAATCCACATCAATGTCCGGCAGCTTTTGCAGCGCCATTCGGTCACGGTTCAAAAACCGTTTGAAATACAACTCAAAACGAATCGGGCAGACGTTGCTGATGAAGAGGCAATAACAAACCAGGGAATCAGCCGCGCTCCCTCTGGTAATCCAGCCGATGCCTAACGAACGACACTCTTGCAGGAGATGCCAGACGGTGAGGAAGTATTCCTCATAACCGACCTCGGAGATGATGGCTAATTCTTCCCGAAGCTGGGCTTCATGCTCCCTGGCCTTGTCGCCATAACGCTGGCGCAAACCTGCATGGGCAAGTTGGTCAAGCATGGCAGCAGGCGTGGAACCATCGGCAGGCGTGTATCTGGGGAAGCGTAGTGTTTTGAAATCAAAAGCGAACTCGCAGCTTTCAATGATTTCCTGTGCAGGTTTGCCAGGGCCAAAAGCAAAATCACCCCGGCGCTTTTCAGGATGCGATTCATGCAAAAGCGTCAGCGTTCGCATGCTTTGCAGGATGTTGTAAAAGACCTTATCCCCAGGCTTTCGATACCGCATTTCAGGCTGCGATTCCCCCGGCATGATGATCAACCCCGAGGAATGCTCATGCAGCATCTTCTGGCTAATCTTCGAAGCTGAAAGCAACTCGCAGAGGTTCGCATACCCCGCCTGATTTTGCACATAAGCCAGCAAGGTCTTTTCGTGGCACCTGAGCTGCGCACCGATGATAGGCTTGATGCCTGCGGCGGTGGCTGCTTGGAAGAATGGGACGGCGGCATGCAGATTTGGGTCCATCACTGCGAGGGCTGGCATGTCATGCTCAACCGCTGCTTCGATGATCTGTGAAATGGTGAGCGTGGAATCCAGGAAGCTAAAGCAGCTACGCACATTCAGAGCGGGCACGGCATGGCCTTTAGACTGCTTCACCACGATCTCGGGGCCATCGTTAGCCCTCTCTTTGAGAACGCGGTTAGTTTCTGCGGCTCGGGGGGCGGAAACGTTAGGCGTGGGCAATGTCTGCCGGGGGGCGTGCTTATGCTGGGCAAGCCATAAATCATGCCCGCGCATGATGCTTCGATCTTTTCGGCGGAGGTCGTCAATGACAACGGCTAGCGTATGTAGGCGCTCCCTTTTTGCATCGGATTGTTCCAAAGGCAGCACGCTGGAAAAGCCCCCTTCGTAAACTTTGGTGAAGCGCAAGCCCACTAACCGCACACTGACTCGACGCTCCCAGGCTCGGGTAAGCATGGCCTGCAACAGCGGGTAAATGTCGTGCTCCAAATCGGTGGGTTCGTCCAGGCTGCTGGCGCGTGTCACCTCGTCCATATCGTTATACCGTAGGCGCAAGGTGATCGTGCGAATGCTTTTCCCGTCTTGCCTGACTCGACGCATGAGAGAGTCAGCCATCGCCCTGAGTCGCGCTAGAATAAAGGCCGTGTCCGTGGTGTCTTGATTGAAAGTCTCTTGCTCTCCATAGCCTTTTGCTTCGGGGGCATCACAGATGACCGGGCGCGAGTCCAGCCCGTTGGCATAGCCTCGCAACTGCGGGGCATTTTTGCCCACGAGTAAAGCCAGTTCCTCCAGCGGTGTGGCGGCGATGTGTTCCACCCTGCGAAGGCCAGCCGTGTTGAGTTTTGCCGCTAGCTGCGGTCCGACTTGGGGCAGCCATTTGTTTTCCAAGGGCCATAGAAACCCCTGTTCGTAGCCAGGTGACACTTCGATAAAGCAGTGCGGTTTGCGTAGCTTGCTGGCGATCTGTGAAACGAGTTTATTCACTCCGACACCGACCGACACCGACAGCTTTAGACTCTGCGAAATCGCCCGTTGAATGCTGGATGCCGTGTCGCCTGCTTTGACCTGCTTCGCTCCATTCAAATCCAGATAGCATTCATCAATCGAAGCCACTTCCACAATCGGGGTGAAGTCATACGCATACGAAAACATGAGACGGGAAAACCTTTCGTATTTGTCGAAGTCCCCCGGCAGCACGATCAAACTCGGGCAGAGCTTGCGGGCCTGAGCGGTAGGCATGGGCGTGTAGATGCCCAGACGGCGGGCCTCATAGCTGGCGGAGGCAATGATGCCGCGACGCTCGCCCCCCACTGCTACGGGCTTGCCACGCAAAGACTTGTCGGCGGCCTGCTCCACGGAGGCAAAAAACGCATCCGCATCAAAGTGCAGGATCATCCGATTACCTTTCTGAGAGCCGTAAAAGTGCGATGAGAACCCCTTGAATCACTAGCTCCTGAGCAGGGATCAAATCGGGGTATTTGGGATTCGATGCCCGCAGATAAGGCACGCCAGCCTGCAAAATGAACCGCTTGAGAGTGGTTTCACCATCAATGAGAGCTGCAACAATGTCTCCATGCCGGGGCTCCCGAAACTCCATGATCACCACATCTCCCTCCAAGATGCCCGCCCCCTTCATCGAATCTCCGCGCACTTTGAGGGCAAATGTCCTGGCATTCTTCGGTAATCTCAGAGTGTCGAAATCCACATCCAGGCAGTAATCCTGGCGCCCCTCCTGAACCTCCGGTCTTCCCGCCACAATGCTGCCAAGCAACGGCACACGACGGAGAGGGAGGCGGTCGGCGAGAGTTTGCCAGAGCATCTGTAGCGATAAAACTTGGCGTGAGGTGAGCATGGCTGCACCAAATACTGTTCATTAGAACATTTTCAAGAACCTCCTGTGTTTTTTCACCCGCTCCCCAGAGAGAACACGACCGTTGCGTCCAAGAAGGACATCAACCATTGGTTGATTATGTGAGGCAGCAAGATGCAGGCCGAACATACCTAAGACAAGATGGAACGCCGTCGCTTTTGCCGAAAGGCGGCTACCCGATGGCGACGCCCACATACCACTCGATCAATTCCAATTTCGTCCGTAATGAATTTAGAGCTTATCCATGAATCGTTGAGGGAGCTTTCAGATGAAGTGCTTCAGAGTGCTCTGTGGACGGGCAAGTCGGACGGGGAGCAATCTTCCTTCACTGAAGCAGTTTGCGTACTGTTCAACGATGCTGGATTGGAGAAAGCGTTGGACTTTGGAAATTTGGATAAGGATTATTCAAAATCACTGTGCCGTCGGGCTCGGCAGCTTCGTGCGCTGGTAAATATGATCGATGACATGGGAACGCCTGAGCAGACGCTAGGTCACGCCACAATGGACGCGCTGCGTGATGCTGCACGTGAACTCATGGAACTGTTCACCACCGAAACAAGGCACCAAACACCCGGTTCTCCTCCAGCATGAACTTCGAAACAGTGCCAAAGCATCGGACACATTAACGTAACACCATGATGCGAGCAGAACTCAAACGGCTTCACTATCCAGATATGGACATCGAGTCCTTTTGGCCGGACGATCCAGAGTGCTTTCATTTCCTCATGCAGGCCATGATTGGGCCAGAAGGCACTGACACAGAGGAGTCGTTCGATTTTGAGGTATCCACGCCCAAGTGGCTGTTGCAGCACCGCGCTTCACAATGTGCCGTGTTCGGCCATCACATGATACTCGCCTTCGATTATGACCTAAAAGCCATCGAAGCACGAGTGAGAAGCCTTTGTTCTAGGACCACTGGAGAGACTTGGGAACAAATAGCCTCAAAACTATCGCAATTTGGAAGATGGGAATTTGAAGATTATCGTCCATGATAATCCGCGTCACTCAATTCGCCATTTCCCCAGAGGGAACATGACCGTCGCACCCAAAAAGCACCTCATCAAATGGTTGATGCGGAGGACCGAGGTGATCACAATTCCAATCCCAATTCAGGCGTCTCATTTCCGTCCGCGACCGGCAAGTCACCCGTTTGAGGAACGGGCGGGCTAATGGGAACTAAAGATTTTGCAGATTTGTTCTTTGGCACCACGGAAGCAGGAGCCACACGGTAAGCCTCCAGGCGGTCACTCTCATACGGGCGGATCAAAGCCCGAACATCCTCAGGGGCAAGGCCATCCGACATCCAATCCATGGCCTCCTCACCTTCTAGGATCAAAGGGCACCGATCATGGAATTTGCCCAGATAGCGCCCCGGCGGCGTAGTGACGACGCTCATGGAAGTGATGACGGGGCCGCTTTCGCAATCCTCTGGATAAGCGCTTTCCCAGGAATCCCAGATGCCCGCAAACATCAAAGGGGCATCGTCCACCTGATGAATGAAGTAAGGTGTGGTGCGGTCTGGCCATTCATGCCAGCCCTGCACAGGTATCAGGCAACGGCGGCTCTTGATGGGCGTGCGGAAGGATGCGAGATCGAAAATCGTTTCGGACCTAGCATTGAAGGTGAGGCGGAACTTTTTCACCACCTCTGCTTTCGTCCCCTTTGCCCAGGTGGGAATCAGGCCAAATCTCATGCGTTCAGCGGTGAGTTGCCCAGCATTCAGGGTGAAGACATCCGCGTAATCAGTCGGACACAGGTTGTGAAGGAAAGCGTTTTGGGAACGTACATCCTCCTGGGGCTTCGCCTTGCGTCGCTTGGCAGGTTTCGCTTCCCCTTCGATCACCAGAAGAGGGAGCTGGGCCAGTTGATTGAGACGACTGCACATGGATGAAATAACGAAGTGGAGGTGAGAGCTGTCGATCACCAATTTGCAAGGATTCAGGCAATCACATCCTGCCGTGAGGACCCCCAACTTTTCCGGGATGTAGCCAAATTTTCCTTCATGGACTGCAATGAAACGACTGACCATCATCCCCCGCTTTTCCTAGCTTCTGGCATCGAGACGACGGAGGTGTTTCGATCTTACTGGAAGCTGGCAGCTGAGCGTCAGAAGATCTTCTTCAAACGCTTCCACGGCGAGCCTGCTCCCTGGTCAAATGATCCCATCCTGCTTCAGCACAAATTCACCAATGCCTATCGGGCCAGCGACCGTGTCAGCCAATATCTGATCAAACATGTCATCCACGAGGGCGAGCAATCTTCCAAAGAATGGTTTTTCCGCATCCTGTTGTTCAAGTTCTTCAACAGCATCAACACCTGGGAATGGCTCTCCTGCAAACTGGGCGGCATTCACTCAGACGAGTTTTCTTTTGAGGCCTACGACGAGGTATTGACGGCAGCCATGGAAACCGGACGTAGCATCTATTCAGCAGCCTACATCATGCCATCAGGCGGCATGGGCTCGCCTTACAAACGGAAGCACAAGATGCACCTGGCTCTGTTGGCGAGAATGCTGGCCTACGACCTGCCCGACAAGATCGCCCAGGCCCCAGACATGCGGAGCGTCTTCTGGCTGCTGAGGCAGTATCCGAGCATTGGGGATTTCCTGGCGTATCAGTATGCCACCGATCTCAACTACAGCCCGCTCACCAACTTCAGCGAGATGGATTTCGTCTGCCCAGGGCCGGGAGCGCTGGATGGCATCCGCAAATGCTTCTCTGACAAGGGCGGCTATAACGACGAGGACCTTATCCGCATCGTGGCCGACCGACAGCAAGAGATGTTCTCGCAAATGGGTCTGGAGTTTCAGGACCTGTGGGGAAGGCCCTTGCAGCTGATCGACTGCCAGAACCTGTTCTGCGAGGTGGACAAGTATGCCCGTGTGGCCCATCCCGAGATGAACCAGCTCACTGGTCGGACAAGGATCAAACACAGGTTTGAGGCATCAAGGGAACTGCTGCTGCCCTGGTATCCGCCAAAATGGGGCATCAATAATCGCATCTGGGGCAACCGGGAGGGAGGAGAATCAAATTCTACTTCATGGACAATCCATTTAAACCCGGAGACAAAGTTTTAATCATGCGCAAAGGCGTGGAACTCGAAGCCACGGTTCGCACCACCTTCAACCATGAAGTGCAGGTCCGTGTGGCCGATGGCGAGCTGTTGTGGCGCACGGTCAAAACCGCGAGGCTGATAGCTGCGTCTGCCGAGTCGCCAGAGGTGCCACAAGCTAGCCAGGAGCCTTCCTCTCATGAAGCGGACGTCTCCCATACCCAGGCTTCGTCAGAGGATGCTTCCGCGACCACCGATACGCCAGAAGCTCCCGCTCTCGCAGAATCCGAATCTGGCGACACGTCCTTTCCGGCACAGACCGCAGAGCTGGCAGAACAAAATTCTGCGCCTGCTCCATCCAGCCGGAAGGACAAGCGTCGCCACCGTCATTCCCACAACCGCTAACAGGAGGATCATCACCATGGCTGAAGAAAAATTCAGATGTCTATTCTCTCTTGGAATGCTGTGCTCAACGCCGCTGGCCCTGGAGTTGGTTGGCACGGAGCAAATCCGCGATGCACTAGTGCGCCATATCCAGGGTGACTGGGGAGAGGTGTGCAAAGACGATTGGCAAAGCAATGATGAGGCCGTCAAAGAGGGCACACGATTGCTCTCGGCCTACACCAGCAAGGAAGGCAACAAGTTCTGGATCATCACTGAGGCAGATCGTTCAGTCACCACGGTACTGATGCCAGAGGAATACTGATCCTCAGGAGACGAACCTTCCAGCCAGACACTTGCCTGTGCGATACAGCTGTAACACTGCGCAGAAGCCTAGCTGGGAGGTGCAGCAGAAGGGTGGCTCCGATCATGTGAAGAGCAAAAGTTTCACCTTGGGGCTGCCCAAGGTGAACTTCTTTTTTCTGGTGGAAATACCGATGAAGCAGGATTGGCGATGGCACCAAAATCAAACGATCTGAGTCTCAACCAGACGGTTCATTCACCCAGTTCGATGTCTGGGTCACTCTTCCTCTTCCTGCCAAATTTCAGAGACAACCCAAGACCCTGGGCAATGCGGATCACCAGCCAAAGTGTCGGACGGGATCTGTCTGCCTCAATGTGGGTAATGGCGGCCCTGCTCACGCCTATCTGCTGGGCAAGAGCGTTGGCGGATATGCCCTGCCTCTCCCGTTCTGCCTTCAAAGCGAGAACGACTTGTCTCTCCAAAGGATCAGACTGGTTAGGAGGGGGGTATGCCACATTTGATTTTTCCCGTTGCCTAAACATCCGCATTGGTAATATGTTACCAATCAAGCGGCGATCCCAAGCTGCTTTCGATCTGTGGATCAACCTCATCGCTTCGGAGACAACTTCCAACTTCCTTCGTCCCGTCCTTGCGGGCCTTTCACCACCTCAAACCAAACTCTTCAATGATCTTCTCCCGCTCCGCCTTTGCCATCGGCCTTGTGGCATTCGTAACCTGCTGTAAGCCTTCAGAACTTTCCAAAGCCCCTGAACCGGAATGGCCCACGGAACAGGAGATTCGTGTTAAGGTTCCCCAATTATCTGGGGCCAAAATTCTCCAGATCAAGAAAGGAACCATTTATCAAAGCGACGGCAGGCAAGGTCCAGAGGGCAATCTCGTGTTTCCCATCCGCGTGGACTTTGAGCGATATGAATACCACTACCAGCTGCACAAGAACGCTTGGCAGTTAGGCAAGGTCGAAGTCGAATTTTACAAGAACCATTTTGGTGAATGGCTCTTCGATTATTAGAAGCCGCGTAAAGCAAACATTGTTAGACCTTATACCTCAATATGGCTCTTGTCCCGTGCCCAGAGTGTCAGCACAACGTCTCCGACAAAGCTGCTCAATGTCCGTCATGCGGGTATGGGGTGGCTGCTCACTTCAATCCTCCTGTTCTCTCTCCCTCACTTCAGCAAGTAGAGTCATTGGTGATCTCTTCCAAATCTGGAAGCACTGATGAAGAAAAGCGTTTCAGGATAGATGCGCTGCAAATTGTCACCACCTGCGAGCAGGCTTTGCAATCTCCGCGTATGCTCATTGATTCTGTTCTGGCAGAAGCAGATGGAAAGCTGGGAGGCTTGCGAGTCAACTACCGAAGCTTCCTCGGCATGGAGAAATATGACAAGGTGGAAGGTTATCTAATGTGCTTGATCAACAGCGTAAAGCATGTTCAGAACACGGATTCATCCACATCTCATCAAAGTGATGATTTGCTGGTAGGACTGATCGACAAGGGCAACCGCATGATTCGGATGGATCAAGCAATGCGAATGCCCACAGCCTATATTCACGATCTCAAGATCATACTGGGAGCTGGTTATGGCGACATTGGTGAAGTGGATAGGATGCTTCGAAATCTCTCCAGGCCGCCTCTCAAAAGGCTGAGGAACAAAGGGAGCGGATGTCTGGTTCTGCTGGCAGGTATGCTCGCTTTCAGCTGCTGCATCGCCTTCGGCATCGTTTTGCTATAACAGAGACATTATCCGCCAGCAAGTTCCTCAAACACCGTCTCTGCCCAGGAAGAATCAAGCGGGAGCGGTTCTCCATGCTAGGGAATCTGAAAGCAATGTCAGATGCTTTGCTTTCATGCAGCGAGCTTCCAGGAAGGGCTTTGATCCTGACATCACACAGCAGAGCATACTATGTGGGTGTGATTCTATGCACTGAAAGCACCACCAGAATTCCACCATGACACACCTGGGTATGTGTGGCCCCATTCCACAGGGTTGCGAATGTTGGTGCTGTCTCAATTCCGATCTCTCTGGGAACGTAAATATGATTCAGTAAGGCTCACGAAGTGGTCCTCAGGTTTTAACATGGAAAGCCGATTTGCTTAAGCGCTGAAGCACAGAATCGGAAGAAGAGTTCGGAAATCGCAGAGGAGAATCCGAAGGGCAATCTCGATGATGGAGGGTGCGATGGTGAGGACTCCTGGACGAATTCCGGCAGGATGCCGGAAGTTGAGGCAAGATTCTTCCTCAGCCGACGCCCACTGAAATCAGAAAAAGGTCCGTATCGCTTTCCATAGTAATGAGATGCTTCCCCAGCTTTGGCATTCGGTCTTCTCGAAGCAACCTATCGAACAGCGCTTTGGTGGATGTATCCAATGGTGGAAGAATGGCGACCATCAGTCAGACGCACTTTGAAGAGGACTTCATCAGTCATCGGGTCTTTCGTCTTCCCCAAGATTTCACAGGAAGTGCGAGCCTTCACCCGGATGATGTCTCCAGAATTTTCAAACCGTTGGAGCACCCTGTCAGTCACCCGTTTCATCATCGGTTGGTAAGCAGGCAACAACTGGTCACGGACAGGATTGTTACCAAGCTCTCGGTTCAGAGTCCACATTTCAGGAGAGCGCATCACGGCGTCGTAAGCTTCTTCCAGCACTTCCATACTTGTGTAAAGAGCAGCGCCATCCGTTGTCACCGTGACATGTTTGGGATTGAAATTCCAGGGCAGGAAAAAGATGACGAGCAGTCCCAGTATGATCACCATCCAGCCGACGATAGTTCTTTCCTGCCTGTCGATCATCTGCGCTTTCTCGTATCCAAGCTCACTGACAGTTTTCAAAACAGAAGCAAATTTAGCAGCAATAGCGTCTGCGACGTCTGTCCAGGCATGGGAACCAGTGACTTGGAATGTCATCAGAGAAGCATCGTCCTGAGGAGCAATCTGGACGGAGACATTCACTTTCGCCAGTCGGTGGCGGACTTGGGCGCGGATGAGGCCTTTCTCAGGATTGCGGTATCGAACCTTTCCGAGAAGCTCCAGAGCTTTCAGAGCATCAGTAAAAGCTTCAGCAGCGGATTTGGGGTATTCGTGTTCTTGGGTCATGGGGAAGTAGAATTTGCTGCGAAGGCATTCTGGGCCTCAGTGGGTGAGGAAAGAATCGAATGAGAGCCGAATTCAAATCAGGCATTTTAATGCCCGTGATTGCCTCGTCAATGTGGGAATGTTCAGAGGGTGCCACGCCCCTCTCAGACTGACCCGGTGGAACGCGCTCTTGTTCTCATCCTCAAGCGTGAGCGAGAGCGTGTCGGCATCTCAGCGACAAAGCTGGCAGAACAGATCGGGATCAGCCGCACGACGATCACGCATTTGGAGAACGATGACGCCAGGCCAACCTTCTGGGTTCTCCGTAAGATCGCAGCAGGGCTGAAGGTGGACATTAGCGAGTGTGTCGTGGAAGCGTTAGAAGCAGAGGTGAAGGCGAAGCCTAACAAAAAGCGCTGAAAAGCTTCAGTTTTTCAGCGGTGGGGGAAAGGGGCCTCGGCCACATGAATTTTAAGCCTCCAACTGCCACATCTTTTCCAGCGCTTCTTTTTCATGGAGCCAAGAGTTGCCGTTTACGTCAGGGTTAGCACCGATAGCCAGAATCACGAAAGCCAAGAGGCGGAACTGCGAGAGTATTGCCAGAGGCGAGGCTGGAAGAATGTGACGTGGTACCGCGACACAGCCTCAGGTGCCCGTCAGGATCGGCAAGGACTCGCAGACCTCATGACCAAAATCAGGAAGGGCAAGGTGGATGTATTGTTGTGCTACAAGTTAGACCGCCTCGGACGCTCGCTCAGCCACCTGGCACAAATTCTGGCAGAACTGCAATCCTGCCGAGTGGCTCTCATCTGCCCCAGCCAAGGCATAGACACAACGGATGGTAACCCAGCAGCGCATCTTCAGCTTAATATCCTCGGTGCCGTTGCCCAATTCGAGCGGGAAATCATTACTGAACGTGTGAGTGCAGGTATAAAGGCGGCCCAAGCGCGGGGCGTCAAATTTGGCAGACCAGCAGCTTCAGATGCTCGGAAGCAACAGGTGCTTGCTTTGGCCGCAGAAGGGCACAAGGCCAAAGCTATTTCAAAAAGCACGCGTACGCCGTATTCGTCAGTCACGGAGATCATTCGCTCTGCTCAAAACCAGTACTGAGTTCTTGCGACTGGTCGAGCATGGATATTTGTGCAGGATGGCAAAGAGGAAAACTGATCAGCGACGTAGCATCCACAGGATCAGCCACTTGGTGGAACTCGACAGGATCAGTTCCACGACAGAACGCTGGTTTGTCGAAGAACCGTTCCAGGATATTTCAGCATGCCTGGTTCTGGAAGAGACGAACGGGCAGACCGTTTGGTGGGGCTGCGCAGCGTTAGTCCCGAGCGATGCCCCATACAACACTTGTGAGGTCAGACCTGATTTGTGTTCAGCTTTGGGGATGGTCACAGACTCTCTGGTTTGTGCTGTTCAGGACCTAGCATTTAGCGAGTTGTGTCAGCTTTCGGATCGTAGCTGGCGAGACCCGCTTTTCTCAGCAGGGCCGGGCAGCCTGTCGGAGGTACTAGACAATGCAATCGTTGGTCAGGAGATCCTCGTGTGTGATGGCAACATCAAAGCCCAGGATCTGATGGCTTGGATTCAGAAACAGCAGGAGGCTCATTGGTGGCATCCGCTGGTGTTAACCAAGTGTCCGCTCAGCTTCTACGAAGAGGATAGATGGAAGCTGGTGCAACGGTGGGAAGAATGGAAACGAAACGGTACGCCCATCAAAGCTCAGTGTAAGGAATACAATCTGGAATTCAGCGATGACAAAACTTTGGCAGCGTTTCGAATACACCTGAAGTATCAAGGACTGCCTTCATCGGACAAAGCCCTAGGTAAGAAGAAGCGGTCGAGATGGCGTAAATCCGGAGACCAGAAAAAGAGTCACATTCAGGAGGACAGAAACTGCCAATGATTACTGCATCACAGTCCGGGGTGTAGTCTGCTGCCACCAGCGACCTCCTCGATGAAGTTGGGTAAGTGGGATTTTTGAAGGACAAAAAGCGTTTGTGTCCTTTAAGTTTTATATAGGTCTATGCACGACATAGATCAAACCCAAAAATCCTCACATCAGTCCAGCCCTCAGCTCTCCCAGCCGGAGGCTCATCCTGATAAACAGAACCACGGTGCAGAAACTGCACTTCCAGTCATCGCGGCCCCTGTGGACGCGCAGCCTGTCAAATACAACATCGTCCTGCCCGGTCGCACGCCACGCGGTACCAACCCCGATGGAGACGCCATCACCACCCGCCATCACGTTATCTGTGTGGCCGGTGTCTTGGCCGATCTGTCAAACGGTGGCTACGACCAAGCTCGCATTGGCGAGGCTGGCCCCGACAAGCCCTGCCGCCCGCAGAAAGTTCACGTCGCCATTTCCCAGATTTGCCCCTGGGTCATCAATGCCGAATATCTGAACTTCACCGGGTCGAGAACGCTGGCGGAAAAGGGGCTGGAGCGCACCTTCAAGGAGTGGATCGCCAACCGCACCTACTTCTTCAGCTACAAGCTGCCGCGCTCTTCGGAGCATCCTGCCCGTCGTAGCCGTGGTATCGCCTCCATCTACATCTACAAGGTGTTTTACGACACATTCGTCGAGGACATCCAGGCTCGCCGCCTGATTTCCGAGGACCGCGCAAAAGCGTTCTGGCAGAGCGTGGCGGTTGATGTTGCCTTCCGTTGGCCGGGACTGGCAAACACCTCTGTCAGCACCCAGGCGAACGGCTCTAGCAACGCTGCCTCGACCCCGGCACAGGCCCAGTAAAACAACTATGCCAGCCCTGCGGGGCAACTCCAGGGCTGGCTTCATTTTATCAAATTCTTCAATTCATGAAAATTCAGAATCGCAAATCAAAGTCACTAACAGCGCCTATGATTCCCAGTTCAGATCAAACTGGCGAGGTGCTCCTTATCAAAGCCGACGAAGTGTGCCGCAGACTTGGGGGCATTAGCAGCAGGACTCTGCGCAGGCTGGAGGACCGCGGACTCATTCGCAGTTTGCCACTACTCAGGCACCGCCTCTTTGCGGTCTCCGACGTCAACAAACTGGTGGAGGGCCTGATCAAATGGTAAACCCAGACACATCTCAGCAGACGGGTGCCAATGCGCCAGTAGGGGCCAACCTGATCCCTCATTCCGAGCTGCTCAGCTCCTGCGCCATCAGCATGGTCGATCCGTACAAAGGGCACATCCACTGCCCTGGAGAGGAACTCCACACGCAGCCGACGGCTCCCAACCATTGCACCGTGTACGACAACAACGGCATCCTGCGCATTAATTGCTTCCACCAAAGCTGCCGCGAGGTCGTCGAGGGGTACAACCGCAAGTTGTGGGCGCGTTGCACCAGAAAGAAGGCTGGCAGCCAGCTTGCGGGTGCGATCTCGCAGGCAGTCCCATTGCCCCAGGTCCTGGCAAGTCCTTTGGCATCTCAGCCGGGCAAGGCCACTGTGGCGCTTGACAGAATCCTGCGGGAATTCCCCTGGAGCTATCAGGACATCGTCAACGATCCCGTTGGCCAGGTCACGGTTCCAGTCGCTATCCACCATCAGCTGCTGCTCAGCCTTTTCCCGCCCGATGACATCCTGTGGGTGGGGTGGAGTGTCCAGCAATCTGGGTATCCCAACAATGCTACCAACTTCCGTGCTGCAAAGGACTGGATGGGGGAAGACGAGTGCCCTGGTGCCTTCATCTGCCCAAACGCGTTCAAACCTGGTGGCAAATCTCGCTGTAATGCAGATGTGGTCCAGAAACGCTTTCTGGTCGTGGAGTCAGACACCCTGTCAAAGGACGACATGGGGGCAGTCTTCCGATTCCTGGCGGTTTTGGGCTACCAGGTCAAAGCCGTGGTCGATACGGCAGGCAAAAGTCTCCACGGCTGGTTTGTCCATCCAGGCGATGCCGACGCCGCCCGCCTAAAGAGGGAATTGTCCCCCTTGGGCTTTGATTCGCAAATGTTCTCAGTCAGCCAGCCTGTCCGCCTGCCAGGAGCTGTCCGCAACGGCAAGTTCCAGAAACTCATCTACTTCAACCCCAATGCCTAACAATCATGTATTTTAACAACACCCCTCAGTCACCACCGCCCGAAGTTCCCTCTGCCCTTTCATCGTCAGGCCAGAAAGACTGTACAGAGAAGAATCCCGTCACACCAACTGTCTTGTCAGAGGACGCGCCTCCCCGTTCGGCAGTGGCCCACGGCCACATCACTGCAGCCGAGACTGCTTTGGCAAAGCAGATCCGGGCGGAACTCAATGCCGAACTGGGACTCACGCCAGACGGCCAGATTCTTGCTGCCCCAACTCAGCAGAAAGGAGGACGAAAGAAGAAGGAAGTAGTTCCGCTGTCCGAGGCGGCCTTCGAAGCGCTCCTTCAGACCGTTTGCTACGACAACTCCACGCGACTGTTCTGGAAGCAAACTGCTGAGGGAACGTGGCTCAGTCTCAGTCAGCGGGACCTTGTGCTGCATCTGAAGCGGAAGGGCATGGCAGAGCGTCCTGGTGATGACGAATGCATTTCGCAGGTGGAGGAATTCATCTGCCGGATGCAAGAGGAACGGTTCATCCATATGTGCGGTGACATTGGCGGCCACCGAGCGGGCTACCATACCTTTGGCAAGACCCGCATTCTGATTCTCAACGAGCCGAACTTCATTGATCCAGTTCAGGGTGACTGGTCCATGCTTGAAGATATCTTTCAAAAGATGTTTGGCCGGGAGCAAGTGCCCTACATCTATGGCTGGATCAAAGTGGCCTTAGACATGTTCCGGCAACAGTCGTGGATGGCGGGCCAAGTTCTGGCACTCTGCGGAGAAAAGCAGTCTGGCAAGAACCTCTTCACGGAATTGCTCAACCATGTCTTTGGTGGTCGCAGTCCAGGAAAGCCTTACAGTTACATGACGCAGGGGACAGACTTCAACAGTGATTTCATTGGTGCAGAACTGCTCACAATCGAAGACGAGGTGTCGCACACATCGATTCAGTCCAGACGGGCATTTGGTGCCAAGATCAAGGATCTTGCCGTCAACAAGAACCGCCGCCTCCATCGTAAGAATGCTGAGGCCTTGGTGGTGGCGCCATTACAGCGACTGGTGATCAGCCTCAACGATGAGCACGAGCGTATGCGGGTATTACCGCCTCTGGAGTCCGACATTGAAGACAAGATCATGCTGATCAAAGTCTTCAGGCACCCCATGCCGATGCCAACGACCACGGCTCTCGAACAGAAGTCTTTCATGGCTGCTCTCATTGCCCAACTGCCTGCATTCTTGCACTTCTTGGATTGTTGGCAGATCCCTCCCAAACTTGTCGTTAGCCGCTTTGGGATCAAGCACTTCCATCATCCCGACCTCGTGGCAGCTCTCCAGGAGTCCGATCCCGAAGAGAGCCTTCTGGAGCTGATCGATGACGTGCTGTTTCCGGCTGATGGCTCTTCGGAGCCATGGACGGGTTTAGCAAATGAATTGGTCCAGAAACTCAACAACAGTGGCTCTCAGCGTCTTTTCCGCGGCATAGGAGATGCCTTGCGGGACATCACTCAGTGTGGGACCTACCTGGGACGATTGGCCAGTAAGAAACCCGAACGCATTCGTAAGTTATCGATGAGCGGAGGGTCCCAGAAATGGATGATTGGTGCTCCTTGTTCTGAAGGATGCAAAAAACTCCAAGAGCACGCCAGTAAGATTCAGTCCGTTCGGAAGAGGATTGACGAAATAAAGCAGGCAGCTTTGCGAGGCGCCGATGTGGGACATGTTGCTCACCCCAAAAGCACTGAGGAGGAAGTCGGCGATGATCACAAAGTAAGTTTGAATGCTTGCTCACCCCCAGATCGTCAGTCTGTCTATGTGGAGGGAGAGGGCTGTCCTGGCGATGGTGTCAGCGGGGATGCTGGCAAGATGGAAGTGGCCTGCGGCCCAGAGCCTGATCTGCCAGCCTCGTAGCAGCGAGTCTGCGTAGGCTGGTCCACCCAGCACTGCATGGCGGGAGTCGGTTTTCGAACTGGCTCCCGCCTTTTCGTATCCAGCTTCATCACCTGAGGTGGGCTTGGGGGGCTGTTTTGTACATTTGGAAAGGGGGAAGTGGAGGAGGAAGGCTAAGGGCCTAAGGGGTAGGCAGAAAAAGTGGCAAACGGCGGGGAAGGGGCGAGACAACCCACCTTGCCCACCGCAACCTTGGCAAAGGTGTTTCTTCGCTGCCACTCAGGTTGTTGAGTCCTTGCGCTGCTTCTTGATGAAAGCCACGGCGGCTCCGGTGCGATCCAGTCCGGCGCTGCAATGAATCAGCACAGGTTTCGGCAGGCCTTCATACAGCTGGAGAACCTGCTGAAGCTGGCGTTGTGACAAAGGTGGACTACGATGATCCCCCACTGGGACGTGGCCAACTTCGAAGCCAGCCAAACGGTATGCCTGCAAAAGGCCCCCTGGCAGGGCTTGGTTGTAGAGGCGCAGGTGCTGGGCCGCGAGAAGGCAGAGAATCGAGCGAGCCCCCTGGACCTTCGCTTCATCCAGCCACACTTTCACGACTTCCTTGGAAACAGGGGCGTTGCGCCCGAAGTCATAGCCGGGACGAGCGCAGGCGAGGAGCTTGGAGGGAATTTCGACGCGGATCACTGTCGAAAAATGCACCTGGAATTCGGCCCAGGCAACTTGGTTAGGATTTGGGCGAGATTGGATGGGTTAGGCGTGTGCCTTTGCCAAAGCTTCACGCCTGGATCAGCCCACGCCTCAGCATCCAGACCAGCTTCTCGCCAAACTGACTGCGCAGGCCAAAGGTGTTCTCCGGTCCATTGTGGAAGTAGAAGTTGGGGTCAGCCATCGACAAGCGCAGGGTTTGGGCCAGGAGCGGAAGGTCCGAGCGTGGCTGGAAGCACCTGGGCAACTGCCAGCCATTCCAATGGACAGTCCACTGGTGCGGAATGGGCTTGCCTCGCTCCGCCGCGTTTTCCGCCAGGAGTTTTCAGACAAGCGTCGGCCCCTTCGCCCGACAGCGGGTGTTGGTCACCTAAATGGTCCTGCCCTCATTCACAGGAATACAGAGTCCAAAGTCATTGCTCGTCAACAAATGCCAAGACGGCAAGTCACAAGGCAAGTGTCTGATGGCTCAAGTCAGGAGCAAAGGCAACTGGATCAATGATTGGACTGTTTCACTGCAACAGAGAATGCTGTTTCATTATCTGGCTCCTGTGCATAATGACTCTTACAGACCTTTTTGCATCAATGCCCGTTTCCCCGTCCAACTTCCGCTATTCAGGCCACGAAACTTTTGTTTGTCGGTACGCCTGGCTGCCAAAGGCAGTGCAGCATCTCAGTGATGGGCGAAACTCGAGGCTCTTCAGTGACGAAAATGATGCCATGGTCCGGCTGGGTGTAGGCAAAAATATGGTTCGCTCCATCCGGTTCTGGGCTGAGACGGCGGGTGTTATCGAGTCTCTTGGCGACCACAAAGGGTATGCGGTCACTCCATTCGGCCAGGAATTGCTAGGGCACGATGGGCATGATCAATATCTAGAACACCCATCGACCCTCTGGCTCCTACATTGGAAAATCGCCACAAATCCAAACGGTCCGATTTACCAGTGGGTACAGATGCTTAATCACTGGCATCGTGCTGAGTTCACCGAGGGTGAAGCGATGGGGTTCTTGAAGAAGAATCTGCCACCGAAGGCGCAAAGCCTCTCAGACCGGACGACTGAGGACGGCCTTCGGGTGTTTATCAACACCTTCATACCCACAAGAGGACGCAAAGGTGAGGTCGCCGAGGACAACCTCGACAGTCCGTTTGTTGAGCTTGGTTTGCTTCGACGTTGCGGTGAGCGCACCGACATTAAAAGCGGTCAGCTCGAATGGATCTATTCCTTTGCAATCGAAGACAAGCCAGGTATTTCAGCTGAGCTGTTTGCCTATTGCCTGAATGATTTCTGGCGGAATGAACATGTCAATGAGCAAACCATCTCATTTGGCGCGGCAGCAGTCGGTGAAGGAAGTCCTGGGCAGATCTTCAAACTTCCAGAAGCATCGGTTCGACACTATCTCGACCAGATCAAGCAGACAACAAAAGGAGCGATTACGTTCCAAGAGTCTGCCTCGCTTCAGCAGGTAACCCGTTCTAGCAAGGCTGATTCGTTCGACTTTCTTGAAAATATCTACATCCCCGCCTGATGGCATCGCGCTCCATAAATAACATTCTTCGAATCAGTCCCCGCTTTCTCCGGTCGGCGCAGCTTGAACGTGATTTCCGCGACCCCGAGGCTCTCGGTGGGTATGTGTTAACTCATGATACGCGAGCGAACCTTTCTCGCTTGTTGAAGGGCACGAGATCAGTGTCTGGTCAGCGTTCATGGCGTGTCACAGGCGACTTTGGCTCCGGCAAATCGAGCTTTGCCTTGTTGCTTGCGAATCTGCTTTCCCCCAGCAGTTCCGATCTGCCTAAACACCTACGAGGACTGCCGGTTGAAATGGGCCTAACACGCTCTCGCCGTGGGTTCCTTCCAGTTTTGGTTACAGGCTCCCGCCAGCAGATGTCGATGGCATTACTGTCTGCTCTGTCGAACTCACTCCATCAGAACATTGATGGAAGGAAAAAACTCAAAGTCAGAATGGCGGTGGACGAAACGCTGGCCGCTCCGAAGTCCAATCTGGACCACCGTGTAATTGCGTTGCTGATGCAGGCATCAACGGAGCTTCGGCAGCATGATCTCTTCGATGGTGTTCTCGTCATCATTGATGAGCTGGGTAAATTCCTCGAATATTCCGCGTTGAACCCCGAAAAGCAGGATGTGTATTTTCTTCAGCAGTTGGGGGAGGCATCATCCCGTAGCGGTGAAAACTGCCTGTTCACTATAGGTCTCCTTCATCAAGGATTCAGCACCTATGCGGACAAGCTAACAGAGCAGGCTCAGCGTGAATGGGAGAAAGTGGCGGAGCGTTTCGAGGAAATCGTCTTCGCCCAGCCGTTGAGCCAGGTCGCATCGCTTTTAAGCGCAGCTTTGAATGTGAAGGAGGATGAGTTTCCTCGTGGATGGAAGTCAGAAGCCCATACCGACATGCGGGTGGCGGTCGATCTTGGGTTGTTTGGAGCCAATGCTGGCAAAAGCGCTCTCGTTGAGCTTGCCCCCAGCTTGTATCCCCTGCATCCAACAGTCCTTCCGGTGCTGGCGAAGTTCTTTCGCCGTTTTGGTCAGAATGAGCGCTCGTTGTTCAGCTTCCTGTTATCGTCGGAACCCCATGCCTTGCAGGACTTCGCGCAGAACGAGGCAACGTTGAGATTCATCTACAGGTTGCCTGAATTCTACGACTTCATTGCTCAGAACTTCGGAGGTCGTCTGAGTGCCCAAAGCTTTCGGAGCCACTGGAGTCACATAGATGCAGTCATTCGGAGCTTTCCCGCAGAGCGCGAGTTGGAGCTACGCATCTTGAAGACAATTGGTGTCCTAAACACCATCGACTCCACTGCTGATCTGCTACCCAGTGATGACCTACTTGCACTCGCCTTGGGAAACTCAGAAAGTCTCAAAACAGCCGTCGCAAGGTTGAAAAAAGAGAATCTGCTTTTTTTCAGAGGGGCAAGAAGAGGTTATGCGCTGTGGTCGCACACCAGCGTCAATTTGGAGCACGAGTTCGCCAAGGCATCGGAATCCATCCAGCAAATCTCCAACATGGGCGAACTGCTTCGTGCGCGCTTGGATGCCAGACCTGTCGTCGCCCGTGCTCACTATATACGGACCGGCAATCTCAGGCATTTTACCATTCGGTTCTGTTCCACGGATGAAATCAGTGCAGACCCCGCAATATTCCAGCCGGAATACCCTGCGGATGGTATGATCGTAATCGTTCTGAGCGAAACAGAAGAGCAGAGGAAGCGGGCGCAAAAACAGATTGCCGGAATGCCGGCCAGTCCACAGGTCTTGTTTGGAGTGACGGATGCGCTAGAAGTTTTGAATGGTTTCATTCTGAGCTTGGAGCGTTGGAATCATGTTGAGCGCCATACCCCCGAGTTGAAGGATGACCGTTTTGCCGCCGAGGAAGTATCCCGCCAGATAGCTCATGCAAACCAGGCACTGGAGAATGCCCTTCATCGCTATGTGGGTTTCCGTGGACTTTCCCAGGATGAGCAATCAAGCATTCACTGGTTTTACAATTCCATGCCCGTGAAGGACCTAGATCGTGATGGTTCGCTGCAATGCTATTTGTCGGAGCTGTGTGACAGTCTGTTCCCGAAAGCTCCACACGTTCATAATGAGCTGGTAAATCGTAACACGCTTAGTTCCGCCGCTGCTGCTGCCCGTCAGCGGTTGTTTGAACTGATGCTCAATCATGGAGATGATCCCCACTTGGGGCTGCCTCATGACAAAGCGCCACCCGAGAAATCACTGTATCTGTCAGTTCTTAAAGAATCAGGCATTCATGCTGAACGGGCTCATGGTTGGAGCATTGAGTTCCCAGAAAAAGATCCACTTCGCCTCCGTCTGGCACTGGAGCATGTCATTAAGATGCTTGAGGTAAGGCCGGATGCAAGAATCCGGGTTGATCGAATCATTGAAGAACTTCGTCGCCCACCTTTTGGTGTGCGCGATGGCTTGATCCCGATCCTCCTGGTTGCCATCTATGTGCAGCACGAGGCAGAACTGGCCATTTATGAGGACGGACGCTTTGTAAGCGATGTCGAGGAATTCTTGAAAATGCGCCTCGTCAAAGCGCCGCAAACCTTCGAGTTCCAGCTATGCCGTATTCATGGCATGAGAAGGGAGTTGCTCTCACACCTGGCTGAAGTTGTGAAGCTAGAGCGTGCCGAGCGCACTGAGCTGCTTTCCATCGTCCGGCCAATCTGTCTGATGGTAGCCGAATTGCCAGACTACGCCAAAAACACAGACAATCTCAGCCCGCAGACAATCACTCTGAGGAAACATGTCCTGGCTGCCGAGGAACCGGCCGTCTTGGTGTTTAGAGCCATCCCTGAAGCACTTGGCTTCCAGGGGGATGTGAGCAAATCGGAAGCCTCTAAGTTGGCCTCCAAGTTGGCTCAAAGTCTGTCTGAGCTGCGACGTGCTTTGCCAGAATGCCGGAAGCGCATGACCGAGACCGTGCTGGAAGCCTTTGGTGAAACTGGTGCAGACTTCTCCGCCTGGCGGAGGTCGGTCGCTGAGAGGGCCGAAACCGTGATCGTGGGTGTGACCAACCCGGAGCTGCGTGCATTCACCTTGAAACTGATTGACGATGCCACGGAAGAACCGGTCTGGCTTGAGGCGCTTGGTAGTCTGGTGACCCGTGTTCCTCCATCCCGCTGGAGGGACAAAGACGAGACCGCTTTTCAAGAGGGCGTCCTTGGGCTGGTGAGGCAGTTTCAACGAGTCGAGTCGTTGCACTTTGGTGAAGGTTCCCGAGCGCCCGAGAACGCCGTGAGGATTGCCCTTACCCAAAAAACCGGAGAGGAGCGGGATCAGGTGTTTTACCTTAATTCATCGCAGGTAAAAGATGCTATTGATCTAAGAAAACGATTGCATTCTCAAATGCCGGCAGATAAAAAGCTGGCTGTTGCCGCCCTTTCCCAGCTTCTCTGGGAAATGATGGATTCCTCCTCATGAAGCCCCCTCACTCCAATATTGGTAACAATGAGCCTGTGCGCCATGTCTTGAACGTCTCGGGAGGGAAGGATAGTTCCGCGATGGCACTGCTAATGGCGGGACGCATTCGTGGCCTGGAGCATTTTCGCCAAGACGGCATGGAGTACCTGTTTTGCGACACGCAGAAGGAACTGCCAGAGACTTACGAATACCTCGCCCGGCTTGAAGCGGAACTCGGAAGCAAGATCACCTACCTTAACGCCAAGGCAGGCTTTGACCACTGGCACAAAGTATTCGGGGGCTACCTGCCCTCGCCGCAGAACCGCTGGTGTACGAAACTCCTCAAGCTTAAGCCCTTCGAGACACATGTGGGTGAAGATGCAGTGATTAGTTATGTAGGGCTCCGTGCAGATGAAGACCGCATCGGCTATATCAGCACTAAGCCAAATATCAAGACGCGGTACCCCTTGCGCGAAGCAGGTATCGACTACCAAGGAGTTATTCGCATTCTGGAAGACAGCGGGCTAGGGCTTCCGACCTTCATGAAATGGGGAAGAACGAATTCAGGATGCACCTTTTGTTTCTTCCAAACGCCCTATGAATGGGTGCGGCTTTACGAGACCTATCCAGATAAATTCGAAGAAGCCATGCGATATGAGACAGCGGATCAAAATGATCCTAACAAACAATTTACCTGGATGGAGGAAGGGCCGCTCACTCGGCTCTTAGAGCCGGAGGTAAGGAAAAGAATACTTGATACAGGTGTGCAAACGAAAAGCACAAAACGTGGTAAGGCCCTTGTAAACGTGTTTGGGAATGAAGCTGGAGAACAGCCAAAACCCTGCCTTATGTGCATGAAATAGGATATGAAATTTCGACAATTGCAATGGAGTATCAAGGATCTAATCGAGAATCGTGGTCAAATTGATCCCGCACCCCAATATCAGAGAGGGTCTGTATGGTCAGATAAGAAGAAGCAACTCCTCATCGATTCCATCCTCATGGGGTATGACATGCCCAAATTTTACCTCCGGAGATCGCAAGGATCTTATGACTACGAAGTTTTTGACGGACAGCAGCGAATGCTGGCGATTTTTGACTTTGCTGATGGAAAAATCCCCCTTGCGAAGGCATCAGATGAACTGGCCGATAACGCTGGCGCATATTTTGACGACTTACCCTCGGCACTACGGCGAAAATTTTATGTTTACAATCTTACCGTGTCCAGTTGTTCATCAGCTACAAACGATGAAATCCGAGAACTGTTTCGAAGGTTGCAAGAAGGCGTCCGACTAACGCCACCCGAAATTCGGAATAGCATGCCTTCAGCGATTGGTGATGTGATTAGATCAATGGCTCTTACGCATGCCTTTTTTAAAGCGTCCTGTTTTACACCAGAACGTTTTCAATGCGATGACCTATTGACTCATGCATTTGCTTTTGCCGATGCGGGGCCAAGTTGCGATTTGAAAGCACCCAACCTAGAAGTATTATATAAGAAACATGCAAGGCACTGCTCCTCAGCACTGATACAGTCGGTTAATCGCACTCTGTCTTTCATGGCAGATATACAGAAGCATCAAACAAAGTCAATTAATACAAAATGGGGTTTTGTTGATGTATTCGGAGTATTGAACAAGAATCCAGCACATCGGATGAAAGCCGACAAAGTAGCTATGCGATACAAAACTTTTGAGAGTAAACGAAGGACTGCCATGCGCGAAGGTATTGAACGCCTGAACGTATCGGACGATCCGATTTTCGATCCGTCGCTTTACAGATACATCGAAAGATTCCGGCTTTCAGCGGGCACGATGGCCGCAGTGCGTGAACGGCACCAAATTTTGACAAAACACCTTATCTCTTAGTAGTATGCCCGCGCCCTCAGTGCCTAGTGACCTTGCAGTCGCCATCAAAGACAAACGAGCAGCCTTATTTGTGGGTGCTGGCCTTTCAGTGGCCGCTGGATACCCTACTTGGCAAGGCCTTATTGAAGGACTTATTACTGATGCAAAGACGGCAGGGATGCTGGAGGTGGATACTGCTGACAAATTGGTATCTGCAGTAAGTGATCCTAACAAGTTCCTCCCGATTGCGCAGCAATTGTCGGATGAGCTTGGTGATGCCGATTTCCGCAAACGTGTAGCCAAAGCATTTGAGCGTGGTACTCGATCCCCCACCGACGTTCATAGGCGATTGATGAGCATACCCTTCTGTTTTCATGTTACAACCAACTATGACAAGCTGTTGGAAGATGCTTTCGCAGAAGTGAATAAAAAGACTCCTGATGTATATAATTACACAGATGTCTCCGGATTTGCAGACGCACTGTGGGACCGTAGGTTTTTTATTTTAAAGGCACACGGCGACGTTGCTCGGCCAAGTGAGATAGTACTCACTCGCAAAGATTACAGGTCATTGGTTTACTCAAATGTCGGATACCGCCATTTACTAGCGTCGATCTTCACCAATAAAACGGTCTTGTTCTTGGGGGCATCCATGAATGACCCTGAAGTTGCCCAAATGCTTGAAGCGCTACACGTCGCATTTCATGGTGGCGGAGTTCGTCACTACGCGCTGATTGAAAAGGAGTCGATACATGATTTTGAAGTCGACCGCTGGAGGAAGGACTACAATGTCCACGTGTTACCCTACATGGCGAGCACCAAATTGCATCCCGAGGTCTTGGAGTTCGTAAAAAATCTTTCCGTATGAAGACGAGCGACTTATCGTCCAAGCGCCTTTTTGAATTTTTGCTCGATTGTCAAGGCGAGGTCGAAGTAAACAAACTTCTAACATTAAGTGGCGACTATTCCTCGACCTGGTGTCCGCTCGGGGACAACGAAAATAATTATGGTGTCATTGAAAACCAGCAGGCATCTCCCATCGCTGCGCTCATCGAGAAAATAACCAATTCCATCGACGCACGGCTCATGCGGTTATGTTACGAGGCTGGCATAAATCCGCGTTCAGTTCATGCGCCTAAGACAATGAGTGCGGCCATCGAGATTTTCTTTGGGGTAGCCGCGAAGAACTGGCATTTGAGTGGCGCTAGGAAAGCAGAGGCCGAGACAATCCAAATCGTTGCAAGTGGCTCCAAGATTCATCCTTGCTTGCTGATCTATGACGACGGTGAGGGACAACATCCCGTTGACTTTGAGCAAACTTTTTTATCTATTCTCAGAGGTAATAAGAATGAGATTCCGTTCGTGCAGGGGAAGTATAATATGGGAGGAACGGGCGCTCTTGTGTTTTGCGGTAGTCTTCGGTACCAATTGATCGGCTCCAAGCGCTTTGACGGCAGCGGGGACTTTGGATTCACCCTGGTCCGAAAGCATCCACTCACTGATCAAGAGTCGAAAACGAAGAAGAACACCTGGTATGAGTATATGAAGATCAACGGAAAGATTCCAAGCTTTCCGATCAGCGAACTGGATGTGGGTCTCGCCAATCGAAAATTTAGGACGGGCACGATCATCAAGCTTTACGATTATCAGCTTCCCCCTGGGACACGTGGAGCTCTGCCTCAGGAGCCGCGGCGGGCGATAGACCAATACCTGTTCGAACCAGCCCTGCCGATCTACCTCGTGGACAACGAGAAGCGCTATCCGAACAACAAGGTGTTACAGATGGACTGCTTTGGTCTTAAGCGGCGGCTGGAGAAAGACGACAACAAGTATCTGGAAGAGAAGCTGTCAGTTGAGGTTGAAGATCACGACATCGGCAGCATGAAGATTACCGCTTACGTCTTTCGGGCCAAGGTGGAGAAGATGACGGTTAAGGAAACGCGTGACAACATCCAGCGCGAGTACTTCCACGATGACATGGCCGTTCTCTTCAGCCTCAACGGGCAGGTGCATGGGCATTTCACATCGGAGTTCATCACACGATCACTAAAGATGCCTCTACTGAAGAACCACCTGATGATTCATGTGGACTGCACAAATCTAACTTACAACTATCGCAGCGAGCTCTTTATGGCGTCTCGCGACCGCATGAAGTCTGGCGAACATACGGGTGAAGTCCGCAAGCGAGTGGCGTCCGCTCTTGTGAAAAGCGAGCTGGCCGAGGTGTACAAACGCCGCCAGAACTCGATTTCAGTGGAAGGTGGAGATGCGAAAGACCTGCTCAAGGCATTCTCAAAAGACCTCCCATTTAACAAGGACCTGATGCGATTACTCAATCAAACTTTCAAAATCGAGCAACACGAGCCGCCGAGGAAGGAGAACAAAAAGCCAGAAAACCCGAAACCGGTCAAAACCAAGGAACCATTCCACGCCAAGCGCTACCCATCGTTCTTCAATCTAAAGACTGGGAAAGGTGACACCTTTATCACCATACCGGAGAAAGATGAGAAAACGGTGCAATTCTCAACAGATGTGGAGAACAACTACTTTGACCGCTCCGAGGACCCCGGAGAATTAAAAGTCTCGATTCTCCAATTTAATCGGAATGAGTCTACCGGAGGCAATGACGCAAGCGATGTGGGCGATCCGAGCAAGCTTATCGACATCCGCAAATCCAGTCCCAAGGACGGCACCATCAAGATTGGATTTGGAGCGACAGAAGAACTCAAAGTGGGGGATGCCATTGAGATCCAAGCCCAGCTAGGTGGACCTGAAGACTTTGAATGCCGGTTCTGGCTCAAAGTGGCTGAGCCAAGCGCCAAGCCCAAAGACGTCAAAAAGGAAGAGCCTGATGAGGAACCGCCAGGACTGCCTGATTATGTTCTAGTTTACCAAAATGCTCCCGAGGGTTCTTCAGATTGCAAGACATGGGAACAGCTTGGTGAAGCTGGCATTGATATGGATTTCCCAGTCGTAATGTATCCAGCGATGAGCGGAGACGGCAACCTTGAGCGCGTTTACATTAACATGGACAGCACAGTGCTCAGGAACCATTACGGCAAGCAGGGTGTCTTGAGCGTCGAAAGCAAAGAGCTGGCGGAGAAGAAGTATATCAGCTCCGTCTACTTCCACACGATTTTTCTTTTCAGCATCACCAAGAATCGAAAATATCAGATCAGACAGGATGAAAAAGACGTTGATTTGCAGGACTATCTGAGAGACGTTTTCAGCAGCCATTATGCGGAGTTCATTTTGAACTTCGGAGCAGAGCAGCTCATGGCATCGCTGGCTGATTAATCGATCAAGCTCATCAGCCCTTTCATATTGTGCAAGACCGCGTGGATCTCTTCCATGGTATTCTCGGGCGCAAGGCTAAATCGGATGCTTTCAGAAGATCGCTCGTGGGAACCTGACATTGTCTTAATCACATGTGAGGGAGTGATGGCACTCTCCATGCACGCCGACCCCGAAGAAGCACAAATATTCTGACTATCCAGGAACGTGAGTGTGGCATCGCTGTCCATTCCAGGAAGGAAGATATTAGTGGTGTTTGGCAGGCGCTGGATGACATGTCCATTGCGCTGGGTATTGGGGATGGCGGTAAGGATGCCTTCCTCCAAGGCATCGCGGAGCGGGCGAACGGTGGCATCGTATGCTGGAAGCTTTTTTTGTGCAACGGCTGCTGCCGTTCCGAGGCCGATGATGCCTGCAACATTCTCCGTACCGCCGCGTCGGGAGCGCTCTTGCTGGCCGCCATGAACGAAGGGCAAGAATGGTGCTTTCTGCTGTATATAGAGCGCACCGATACCCTTGGGAGCGCCGATTTTATGTCCTGTGAGGGAAAGGTAGTCGATGGGCAGGTCCTTGACCTTCATCAGCAGTTTTCCGACAGCCTGCACAGCATCGCAATGATATAGCACTCCCCGGTCGCGGCAAAGTTGGCCAATCTCTTCCACCGGGAACAGAACGCCGGTTTCGTTGTTCGCCCACATGAGGGAGACAAGTGCGGTGTCTGTCTGAATGGCTGCCTCCAACTGCGGTATAGAAATCAATCCTTCCTGATCCACGGGTAGGTAGGTCAGCCGATAGCCGCGAAACTCTTCCAGAAAGCGGCAGTAGCCCAGTACAGAGGAGTGTTCAACCAGTGAGGTGATGATGTGTTTTTTCGGTGTGCTGTGGATGACGGCATGAAGCGCAGTGTTATTGCTTTCTGTTCCGCCACTGGTGAAATGCACTTCATGAGCTGATTGGGCTCCCATCAAGTCCGCCACTTTTTCACGAGCGCCCTCAATCGCTGATTTCAAATGAGAGCCAAACCTGTAAGAGCTAGATGGATTGCCCCATTGTTCTGCTAGAAATGGAAGCATTGCTTCCCTGACCTCAGGCAATACAGGTGTTGTAGCGTTGTGGTCGAGGTAAATCATGCGGTCATCAAGATGTAACGAGGCAACGAGCATCTTCAATTGTCATTACCCCCCGATTTTGCCCCCCTGGCGGGTGGGAAGTGGGGCGTTTTCATGCTGGTTCAGTCACTTTTCAGGGGTGGGCAAGGGGTGAGCTGGGAGGCTGGTTGGGGTGAGTGGGATTTCTTGGAAATCCTTGGCATTGAACACCTTAGGAAGTGGGCGAGGCGGCGGGGTGCGAAGGCTTCCGTCATTCGTCCGCCAGGAAGGCATTAAGGCTTAATTCGTCCCATCTAACGCCTTGAACGACAAGGCGTTAGCATTGCCTGGGATCGCCCAAATCCCACCCCTCCCCCCGAGAACTCCCCCCTTTCAGGGGAAGATGAGTCATGTTGGGGCGGGCCTTCATCATGTTACATAGTCGAGACAGGCACTATCATGTCTCTTTGGAGCGGGCTCTGTCTCACCTGATAGTACCGAATGAAATTGTTGGCTAACGGGAGTGAAACCATCAGTAGTAACTCCATTTTTTCCTGACATCGTTGCCCAAACAAGCAGAAATAACGAATCATCTAGTAGAAGTCCTGATTTATGCTGATATGACCAAATGAGTCTTGAACTGCCTCTAGCTACAATTAGGTCTAGGCATTATAAATCTGCCAATTATGCCTTATGAGCGCACAGGTCTTTGAAGCTTCAGAAATTCCGATGTCCTTATGGGATTCCACTCATGCCCATGGACGGTCTGGATTGCCAAATGGCAAACTCCAGCTCCCAGTTCGCTTAGAGGAGGCTTATCGGCAGGCCATTGACGATCTCGGGCTTCAGGATATGGCTGGAAATATCGATGATCGAGATAATGGTCCAGTTGGTGACCAAGGGGAGGATGGGGCGGTAGAGCATTTTGCTAAACGCTTTTCCGGCTCCTGTGGGCGCATTCAGCTATACGCTCTTGATCCACATCATACCTTTAAAACCACAAGGAATGCGCTAGCGACTTTGTTCTGCGCTGGAACGGTGAGAATGTTGGATATTCCATTAGGAGCAGGTGCTGGAGCCGTTGCATTAATCTCTGTGGTCGCTCAACTTCGAGCTGAGGGTAAGCCGGTTTTCCCAAAGCTGAATCTCGATGTTCAGGTCGTCGGAGGAGATCACAATCCGCACCAAATCAAACTTGCAGAAAGAATGTTCAGGATGCTCAATCCATGGTGGCAAGAGCAAGGCATTAATGTGAAATTGGAGACGATGGTGTGGGACGTACTGAAGGACGAATCGACAAGCGATCTTGTAGAAATGTGGAGGAACGGGCTAACGGGCACAGTAGTTCCCGTGATCGTCGGGACAAATTTTTCCGGGTTTCTTGGGGGGCCGGTCCAGGCAGGCAACTCAAGAAGATGGATCGACGAAGCGGAGAGTTGTTTGCGTCAGGTTTTTTCTGTTGCGGCTGGTCGTCGAGCGACAACCTTATGGATCGAACCGACTGATAAGCGAGCAACGCAGCACTTTCTACCGAAGTTGCGAAAGCAGGTATTCGAGCGTTTTTCGCGGATCATTCCAACGGACCAAAATAATCCCACTTCGCATGCGCTAATCTCTGATCCCATTGTAGATCAAGGGAGCTTTGCTGCACGGGCATCTGGCATTCACCTAGTATCTTCAATATGAGCTTGATAGTTACGCCACGTCTTGCTCTGCGAGCACTGAACGACAGTCGGAAGAGCGATCCGCTTTCTTATCTTTCTCTTCGCTATACCTTAACTTCGGTAATATCCCTAAAAGATGTATGGGCGCAAAACATGGCGCCAGAAATCGTTAGACGGCGGGGCGGACCTGGCTTTTTGGAGAGTAAGCTGTTTAAGCAACTCGATGGAGAAGGTGTTCCAGAGTTTCGAGACATTGTGCGGGCTGGTGGTCCCGAAGCATTAGCAGAAGTTGCTCTGCTGGATGCTTGCTCTAAAGCCGGGAAGGCATTTCAGCCAGCCGACGAGGTCTACAGCTATCATTTTGCTAAGCGCTCTTCTGTTGATGGTGCTTTCATACCTTATTTCGAGCTGTTTAGTGCTAGGCAGACCAAGATCGGTGAGATTTGTAAAAAACGCCCCGGGGATTGGGTGCTCTATGCTGATATCAAACAATTTTATCCTTCAATCACTCCAACCAGGGCGTTTAGGGCGTGGGAACGGGCTTGTGAAGATTCCACTCTGTCTAGCGATTGGAAAGAGTTTGGCAGACTACTTCTTAATCGCCAGTTCAGCTTAAAAAAAGGACTTCTGGTCGGTTCTTCATTCAGCCATCTAGTCGCGAACTTAGTTCTTCGTGATCTGGATAAGGAAATGTCAAAGAAGTTTCCGGGCCGTTACTTTCGTTACGTGGACGATTTTGCGTTTATTGTTCCTCCAGAGAAGAAGCGTGAGACCATTACATTTTTACGAGCACATATAAAACCGTTGGGACTTCGTCTGCATCCAAAGAAGATTCATTGGATCGGTGCGACAAAATGGCGTGAAAATGCACCCTATCAGCAGGATGACTACGACGAGGAACCGACTGGCGACGAAGATTGGATGCGTTTCATAGATAATCTAAAGTGCTACCTGATGGAGCGTCCACAATATAGGGGGAGAGTAAAAAAGGTTTTCCAAGACGCAGGACTTCGAGTGCCCCTACCGCGTTACACAACGCAGACGATGGCGAAAAGTTATGGTGACCGGTTTAAGGTCAGAATGGAGTCAAAGGATTTTGCCAAAAGACTAGCGAAACTAAGTCCCAAAAAGCTCACGACCATAGGGTTACGATTGAGGAAAACTTATTTCGATCAATTCATGTCTGCGTGGCAAAATTATATATCATCTACCGGTGCTATTAGAAAGTGGAAGCTATCAAAAGTCAGATTTATTCTAAGCAGGATAATGCTTCTTGGATCGTTAGCCCAAGTGCAAGAAATTCACGAAATTATAGAGAATGAGGTCGAGGTTGCTGAGTACACAGCGATGCTTGCTGCGCTACTGACTGGAGAAGTCGATGAATTGCTGCGGTTCGGATGGAAGACCGCGGCTTCCGCTGGACAAGCACTAGCAGTAGGTTCTATTTCCACGTCGTGTAGGTCCATCGGGTGGAAGGATGAACAGGTAGAAGCATACACGGCTTTGTTACTCGCTGGCGTAACGGTTAATGTAAAGTTGCCAAAGCGTCTAAAAATTAACCTGCGCATTCAAACGGTCAAGGGAGGTAATCCGCCCTCAGCATGGTCGAGAATTTCACATCCATTCTACCGGGAAATATCAGCTTTAATAGGGAGCAAAACCCTTGAGAACCATCGAGTTCTATTACAAACCCCGGCTGATCCCGATGAGCGGTGGGAGCCATTTGCGGATGAACTCCTCGGTTTTGATCCAACTTAATGTGCAGTCGGGTTCTGTGCGCATGAGTCGCGTTAATTCCACTAGGGCCAAAAACATACTTGGTCTCTGTCAACTTCGGGCCTGTTTCTCCAAATTCTGGCGAGCCCACGGGCAACGGACGGGTGCATTGCCAAGGTATGCCTTGTGAGTACTGACGGCAGTAGGTTGCCACAAAATCGCATTTCTCCGCCGTCCTGAAGGCCCTTTTGTCAACTTCTAGGGGAGCCATATGCCTCCCGCCTCCCATTCCTCGTCTGCTGCCGCGCCAGATTATGTCAAAGTCCACGGCGTTCCTGGGCTGTATCGTCACACACGCTCAGGTGTGTATCTGGGCCTCAAGAAGGTTGAGGGCAAGCGCAAGGAGCGTTCGCTCAAAACCACGGATCGCAAGATTGCTGAGCGCCGTCTCAAGGCCTGGATCGACGAACTTGGCAAGGTGGACACCTCCGTGGAGAAGACCACGCTGGAAGAACTGTTTGCTAAGCTGCTCGCCGTGAGTGCGGACAAGTCAGCCAGCTCCCTCGACATCATCGAAGGAGTCAGGGACGAATTCCTCAGCTGGTGGCCTTATAGCAGCAAGTTCCAAGTCCGCAACGTCCGGCCTTCGCATCTGGAGGAATGGCTGGCTATCCTGGGCAACCGGGTTAGCAACAGCAGCTACAACCGTTATGCCGGGGTGCTCAAGCAAGCTTTCGAGCTGGCGGTGAAGGATTGCACGATCGCCAGTTCACCGTGTGGGCTGGTCAAAACGTGCCTGGCTGGATTTCATGACGGTGCGATGGATGCCCTCTTTTGATTCGCTTTAAGCTGCGCGTTGAGCGAAGAAGATGCGGGCGCTTTCTGCCACGCCATAGGCGCTTTCTTGCTGGCTGAGTTCATCCGTTTGGATGCGTAGATCCGCCAGTTGTTTGTAGATGGGTTTACGCTCGGTGAGCAGTCGCTCTAGCTTGACTAGAGGTGGCTCTTCACCACGCAAAAGGGGGCGGTCGTTGTTGGTGGCGGTGCGGCGGGCGAGGAGTTTGGCATCGGCCTCCAGCCAAGTAATGAAGCCGAGGTGCTGCAGCAGGGGGAGATTCTTTGGCTGGGTGATGATGCCGCCGCCGGTGGCGATGACGCAGTGACGGCAGCCTAACAAATGGCGTAACACGGTGGACTCTCGCTGGCGAAAGCCGGCCTCGCCTTCACGCGCAAAAATCTCTGGGATGCTGCACCCTGCCTGTTCGATGATGAGGTGGTCCGTATCCACAAACTGAAAGCCTAGCATGTGGGCGACCATGCGACCGACGGTGGATTTGCCACTGCCCATGAGGCCGATGAGGAGGATGTTTTCTGCCCGGGGTAGGCTGGTTTCTCCGCCTTCGATGACGAGCTGCAAGATGGAGGAGGCGAGGTCTGAATCGTCCCTGAGAGCGAAGAAATAATCGGCGTATTTGGGCGTCCAACCGGAGGCTTTCAGTTTGGCATTGGTGACGTGCTTGTGGGTCCAGCCGCGTTTGCGACTGGGATCCGGGGCTTTTTCAGCAGGGACAGGGAGATTGAAAAGTGGGGCCAGCCTTTCCAGGCAATCACGCTGAGTGAGGCGGGCATCATCCACCACGTTGTAAAGGCCGGTGTGCTTCTGCGTGGTGAGGTGGGCCAGGGCGGTGGCGGCATCCTCGGCATGGATTTGATTCAGCAGGCGGCCATCGGGAGCGGCAGAGTTGATTTCGATTCCGCTTTTGCCTTCCAGTAGGTTTTTTAGGACGAAGGAACGGCCGGGGCCATAGATGCCGGCGAGGCGAGCCACGGCCCCGCCATTTTCCAGCGCGAGCTGTTCAGCGGCCAGCAGCAGACGGCCGGTTTCTTTGCTGGGATCTGCGGGGCTCTTTTCATCCACTTCGCTGCCATCCGTCTGCGGGTAAACACTGGTGCTGCTGGTGTAGAGAGGGAAGGCGAGGGGGAAGGCGGCCAGTAGGTGGCGCATGCCATTCACATACACGGCTTGATACATTTCGGCTCCGCCTTTGCTGGAGCTGGCGCAGTGGATGAAGGCCTCGGGAGACCAGGCCCCACCTTCCACTGAACTTTCGGCACACTGGGCTTTCAGTCGCTGCACGGATGCTGAATCACTGACGTCACAGGTGAGCACGCGCCAGGGTTTATCCCGCAGTTTTTCCGCTGAGGCGGGGGAGTGTGTGACGCCGACGACGTCATGCCCGGCGGCCTGGAGGAGATCTGCCGTGCGTGCGCCTACAAAACCACAGCCTACGATGAGGACTCTCATGAGGAGCGGCGCTGAGATTGATAATAGGACACCAGCCCCTGCACGACGCCGCGCACGTAGTCGTCAATGGCGCTGCGCTGGAGCCGACCGCCGATCAATGTGCGGCCGATGAAATGCCCCGTGAGCAGGCGGCGGTAGGTTTCCTCATGGTTCATGACATAGGGCTCTAGATAGACAACGGGGCACTGATACAGGCGGTTCGCCAGCAGGTTCCGTGCATAGACATACGGGTTTGCACCGGCTTTCCGCGCATTCGGTGTGGTGTAGATGTAAGCGGGGAGTTGGGTGCTACGTGCCATGCCTTCCGCTACGGCGGTGGCCAGGGGGATCTCCTCTTCATGCACGCGGCTGAAAAGGCGGGTCAGCATCTCATGACGCACGTCTTGTTGCTCCAGCTCCACGGGGGCGTAGCAGCCATTGACCAGGACGTGCAGGTGGTTTTGTGGCGAGAACTGGGGGGCATCGGCGGAGCCCCAACCTTCGGCATTGAAATGCAGGCAGAGAACGAGGTCCGGCTGGATCTGCCGATTTACTTTCTGCGCCCGTGCATGGATCTCGCTGACTCGATAAAAGAGCTTTTCAGTCTGCCACTGCACGGTGATGATTTTGGCATCTCCCTGGAGCCCGGCATAGGTGGGTGCAGGGGTAAGCACGCCGTATTCCTTCAGGGTTTCTCGCGCGAGTTTGTCAAAGTCTGCGGGGCGTTGCTCAGTGACAGGTTCTGGCCGATCCCTGACGAAGGAAACGACGGCCCCGAGTGCCTTGAGCCGCTCCATCAAAACCTGGGCGGTGAGGAGGGACATGTCGCCTTCCTTGATGGCTTCCCCGGGTTTGAAGCTGAGGAAACGCTCCTCCATCTGAGCCCACTGGCCACCGATGTGACCGGGATCAAGCGCGATGTGCAGATCACTCAAGACGGGGCGCCCCAGCAGCGGCGGCAGGTCTGCCGCGCGGCGCCAGGTAGGCTCTGGCGGGGTGGCGGTGGCCGCGTTCGTTTTTTTAAAGGGGATCTCCAGCTCTGGAGCGGTGGGATCTCCGGTGGGGACGCGCAGGGCCTCCGGCGTCACCTGGAAAGGCGGGGGCAGGCCGTTTTCCGGGGAATAAAGGGTCTTCCAGGCATGGTCGAATTCTTCCTTCGTCAGGGTGCCTGCATAGGCGGAAAGTGAGGTCCAGTCTGGGGCTTTGCCCAGGGGGCTGACTTTGGCCAGACGAAGCGGGTCTGGCCCCGGCAAAGGCGGCACCGCCTCTTGCGCAGGCAGTAGGGTGGCACTGGCGCAGAGGCAAGCCAGCGCCCAACGGCCCGTTTTGAAAAGGAACAACATGATTGCATCCTAGACTTGATGCGGGCCCGCATCATCTACTAAGTGCGGGCATGTCCGATGCCGCTGCTGAATCCCCGCCTGAACTCTTCCGCATTCTTTTTTTGGGAGACATCATCGGTGAACCCGGGCGCAAGGCGGTGATCACGCTGCTACCGCTTTTGCGCGAGGAACTGAAGGTGGACTTCGCCATCGTGAATGGAGAAAACTCCGCCGCAGGCCGGGGCATCACGCCCAAGATCGCCATCAGCCTCATGCGGGCGAAGGCAGACGTCATTACTACCGGGGACCACATTTGGGATCAGAAAGAGATCGTGCCGTTTCTTTACGATGAACCGCGCCTGCTACGTCCCATCAATTACCCCGCCGGGGCTCCGGGCAATGGCTCACTCATCCTGCAAACGAAGCGCTGCAAGGTGGGCATCATCAATCTGCAAGGGCGCACCTTCATGCGCGATGCGCTGGAAAATCCCTTCACCACCGTCACCAAAGTGGTGGAGGAAATGCGCCAAGAAACCCCGGTGATTTTCGTGGACTTTCACGCTGAAGCTACCAGTGAAAAGGTGGCCATGGGTTGGCACCTGGATGGCTTGGTCAGCGCCGTCGTGGGCACCCACACTCATGTGCCGACGGCGGATGAGCGCGTCCTTCCTAAAGGCACTGCCTTTCAGTGTGATGCCGGGATGTGCGGGCCTATGGACTCCATCATCGGCAGTCAGATTGACCCGGTGCTGGAAAAATTTCACACCCAGCTCCCGACTAAGTTTGGGGTGGGCCGCGGCCCGGTGCGTTTGAATGGTGCCCTGGTGACGCTGGATCCCACCACCGGCAAGGCCGTCTCTATCGAGCGCATCGCCCGTGTGTGGCAGGAGTAAGGTGCAGTTCAGACCGATTTCCAAAAATCTTGTCCGAAAAGTGGCGACGGGGTGGCCTTAGATGGAGGCGTTCTTTTCTACATACAGCCGCACGCCAGCGGCGCACATCTGGGTGGAGTTGATGATCTCGTGGCGCTGCCAATCTTTAGGCGTGAGGCCTGTGGCGGTAGCTAGCGCTTTTTCATCTTCTCGATAGTGGGTTTCTATGGCTTCAGCGGAAAGGCCTTGGCTGATCCATCCGCGTACTTTTTGATGCACTTCCTCAATCCGCCTGCGGTAGCCGCTGAGGTGATTTTCGACCTCGGTGACTTCCCCGAAATGCGTGAGGTAGAGGCGGCTGAACTTGGCGGCGAGAAGCCGATCTACCGAGGCGATGTAGGCAGGGGGATCAAACTGCGGAGGAGCGGAAGTCACGGATAGGTAGGGCTGAGGGCCTAAGCGCAGCCCGGCGACATCGCCGGTAAAGCAGGCGTCTCCCATGACAAAGGCATGATGATGGCGGGCGTGGCCAGGGGTGTCCCAGGCGGTGATCTGAGTCTCGCCGATGTGGATGCTCTCCCCGTCCGCTAGGGCGGTGACGTTATCTTCCGGCGCAGGTAGCATGGCTCCCCACAGGGTGTCCATCTGCTCTGCATACACCCGGCGGGCGCTGTCCACGAGGCGGCTAGGATCCACAAGATGACGTGCTGCACTGGGGTGACAATAGACCTGGGCTCCCTGCTGGGCCCACCAGCCGGCGGCTCCTGCGTGATCCAGATGAATATGCGTCACGAGCACGTGGCGGACATCTTTCGGCTGAAATCCTTTGAGTTGGAGGGCCTGCTGAAGGGCAGGTAGGGTGGAGCCGGGCCCAGTCTCGATGAGGGCCAGTTCATGTCCACTTTCCACCAAGTAGGCGGCGATGAGGCCGGGGGTATTCTGGAATTGGAGGTCGAGGGTGTGGACACGCATGGGGCAGGGAAGATGGGTAGAATGGCACCTCCAGCTAGAGATTCCAGGACGGTTTCCATTCTTGATCGTTGGGCGAAGTGCCGCCACAGGAGGTGCATGCGCATCGCCATTTATTGTGGGGCCAATGGAGGCTTCGACCCTCTTTACCGAAACGCGGCGGCAGATTTAGCCTCTTTTTTAGCCCGCGAAGGGATCGGCCTCGTGTATGGCGGGGGGAATGTGGGGCTCATGGGGACGATCGCCGATGCGGCCCTCGCGGCGGGAGGGCAGGTCATCGGGGTGATCCCTCAATCCCTCATGGAGAAGGAGCTGGGGCACGGAGGTGTCAGCGAATTGCACGTGGTGCGCTCCATGCACGAAAGGAAGCAGATGATGGTGGACCTGAGTGATGGATTCATCGCCCTGCCGGGTGGGTTTGGAACTCTGGATGAACTCTTTGAGACGCTCACCTGGCTGCAACTGAGTTTTCATGGCAAGCCCGTAGGTCTGCTGAATGTGAATGGGTTTTTTGATGGGTTGTTGCTCTTTTTGGACCACATGACCTCCCAAGGTTTTTTAAAACCTGAGCACCGGGGCTGCGTGTTGGTTTCTTCAGATCCCGCCGAGCTTTTGGCGCAAATGCGCAGCTTTCGCGCTCCAGACCTGGGAAAATGGATCGAAAAGATGATCTCGGCGGAGCGTTGAGTCCTTTTCAGGCAGAGATTCCATGTCTGTCATTTTAAACTGGTCTTACGGTTTAAATCAGGGCATGGTTTAAGGTTTAACCCTCGTTTTATCTATGGCTCATTCTTTTCCTTCGCGACTCGTCAAATCGGCCGCCCTTGTTTTGCCCCTGGCGGTTGGGGGTCTAGTTTGGTGGTTAGCCAGCTCCCCAGCTCCCACGCCGGTGTTGGCCTCAAAGACGCCAGCGGTAGCCCAGCCAGTGGTGCAGCCGGTGCATCGCCTCACGGGTAGTTTTGGTCTGCCAGCGGTGGAAGTGACCACTCCAGATGTGTTTACCAAGTTCGATGCCTGGGCACAAGACTATGCCCGGACTGCTAAAGCGGAGGACGTGACAAAGGGAGTCCTACTGGCCAAGGAGCGCCGCGAGGCCCTGAAAACCATGATTCAGACCGATCCGCGTGCAGCCCTAGCCCGGGCGCTGCCATGGCGGTTGCGAAATCGCATGCCGCAGGAGGTGGCCCCTTTGCTGGAGCAGCGCGTTTCGACCCGGGCAGACTATTCCGTGATCGGGGCCCTGCCTGCCCCTGGGGTGGAGCCCAAGGTGGCGCCGCTCTTCCGTGAAGCCATTTTGCAGGACGGCATCTACAAAGCCTATGTTTATGGCAAACGTGAGTTGTTAAGCTCCAAGCACGACCTGCCTATCGAAGGCATCTCCGTGGATGATCATTTGGCGATTTTGGAGAGCCCCGTGCGTGAGCTAGAGCCGGAGGAGCCGCTGCCTGCCGGCGGGGTAAAACCTGCGGCGCAGGATGAGCACCGGGCCTCCCCCCCAGCGGCAGCACCCCCTGTGGTGGTCTCAGGTGGGCAGGCCTACCAGACCTGCTGCCTCGCGCATTCTGCGGCGATGGAACAAGGGCTGTATGAACTGGAAAATCGCCGTGGGCCAGGCATGAGCGCGACCGATGCCGAGTCTGTCTGGAGCGAAGGCCCCAAGAAAATCCTGGTCATCCGGGTGGACTTTTCCGACGTGACCGGCACGCCTCAAAACGTCAGCGGCTCTGTCATTACCCCGGCTTTCGCCACCAACCTCATCAACGGTGTCTGCAATGACTTCATGGAAGATGTGTCCTACGGGAAAACCAACATCAATCTGAATTCGGCCGATGTCACCCCGGTGCTGCGAATGCCCAGAACGGCCTCTTTTTATGCGATCAATTATCGGCCATCAGCGCTCCTAGAAGACAGTTTGGATGCCGCGCAATTGGCGGGCTACAATCCTGACAATTACGATCGTCACATGATCGTCTTTAGCTGGATTGGGCCCAGCCGAATTCCTGGTTCTCAGTTCACCTTCGCGGGTCTCGGGCGCCTGAATGACAAGTACACGTGGTACAATGGCTACTTTGATAGCCGGGTGGTGCCGCATGAGCTGGGGCATAATCTCAACCTCAACCACGCCAACCTGTGGGTGCCGCCTGCCAATGATCCGGTACAAATCGCAGGTGGTTTCTCGGCCGAATACGAGGACCCTTTTGACTGCATGGGCAATGGTTTTTATGCCCCGATCAATCTGCTGCATTTCAATCCCTGGTACCTCAATCGCCTGGATTGGCTGCCTAACAGCGCCATCCACACCGTCGTCGCTCCAGGCACCTTCCGGGTCTATCGTTATGACCATCCTGATGCCACACTGAATCGCACGCTGGCGCTCAAGATCGCCAAAGACAGCACGATCAATTATTGGTTAAGCTATCGCGGACGTTTCGCAGGTAGGACGGATAGCTTGGCGGATGTTTCGGACGGGGCTTACATCATCTGGGGGTACAATGGTAATGCGAAGAGCCAACTCATTGACGTGGATACACCCGGCGGCAGCCCCGATGATGCCTCTCTGAATGTGGGGCAGACGCTGCATGATACAGAGGCGGGTATCATCATGCGGGTGCTCGGTAAAGGGGGCGCAGGCATTGATGAATATTTGGATATCCAGGTGCAGCAGGATAATCGCATCTATCCTCTCCAAACGGTCTATGATGTGGATGAGTCCGCAGGGTCCGTGGAGATCACTTTGGCGCGTTCCGGTGAGCCTAACGAAATTTCCACCGTTACGGTCTCGACCGTGAACGGCTCTGCCGTTTCGCCATCCGACTACACCGCGACTTCCACATCGGTAACTTGGGGTAGCACAGACACTTCCAGCAAGACGGTCACGATCCCCATCATTGCGAATGCCATCCGTGAAGGCACAGAGACTTTCCAGGTCAATGTGACGCTGACGGCTGGGGCCAATTCATTGGTGATCGGCAGTCCCATCACGGTGAAAATCCACGAGCCTGGGACGGCAGATCCTTCCTTTGCCCATGATAGTTTTTTCAGCTCGGGCAGTGTCCGCCAACTGGCGCTGGAGCCCGATGGGCAGGTGGTTTTTGTCGGTGGGGCTGACTATGTTCAGAGCTCTCTCCTCAATGGGTTAGGCCGACTGACTTCAGAGGGCAAACTGGACGCCTCCTTTATCCGTCCTGATGGGGCAGATCCTCTTCCCGTTTTGGCTGTGGCCAGATTGGTGAATGGAAAATTCGTGGTGGGTGGTAACTTTACCTCCCTGCGCGGGGAGAGTCTTTCCCACATCGGCATGCTGGCCAATGATGGGGACATTGATACCGGTTTTGACCCCGGCGCGGGTGCGAATGGTCCGGTCAAGGCGCTGGCTGTCCAGGCAGATGGGCGCATCCTGGCGGGTGGCTCCTTCACCACTTTTGATGCCCAGCCGCGTTTGGGGCTGGCGCGCCTCCTGCCAGATGGCTCGCTGGATAGCAGCTTTCTTTCCACGCCTATCCCGCTCCTGACGGAGATGGATGTCGAGGCCATCGTTCTTCAGGCCGATGGGAAAATCTTGGTCGGTGGGCAGATCCGCACCGCTGGGGCGAATGACTTGTTTGCAGGCGGCTTTAGCAGTGGGGTGCTGCGTTTGAATGCCGATGGTACGGTGGATGAAAGTTTCGACATCGGTGCCGGTGCTCATCAGTTTGGCAATACCAGCACCGTTCAGCGGGTGATGGCGTTGGCCCTTCAAATTGACGGCAAAGTTTTGGTAGGCGGGCAATTCACGGCCTTTAATGGCGTGCCAGCTCAGCGTCTGGTCCGTCTCAATACAAACGGAAGCCTGGATCTGGCTTTCCAGACCGCTTCTAATAATGGGGCCAATGGCACGGTGCGGAACATCGAAGTACAAGGAGATGGGCGCATCCTCCTTGCGGGTGAATTCACGACTCTCGTCAATGGTTCTGCGCGCAATTATGTCGGCCGCCTGTTAAGCACAGGCGCGGTGGATACAGGCTTTGATGCCGCCCTGCCTATCAGTGCGAACGGGGGAGGCGGGGCTTACGGTCACCGCACTAAAATGCAGCCGGATGGCCGCGTGCTGCTCGCGCTTGAGGCAGCGGGCACGGTGGATACGACGGTGCGCCGGGTCTTCAGCGGTCAGCAAGGTCGCTCAGGCATCCTCGAGTTTGCCAATGGCTCCAACACCGTCAATGAAGGTGGGCAGACCACCGTGGAAGTGAAACGCACGGGCGGCAGTTTAGGCAAGGTCACTGTCAATTATGCCCTCATCCCAGGCTCTGCGGATGCCACGGATTATGTGGACCAGGCGGGGACTTTGACCTGGGAGAATGGAGTGACGACTTCTAAGTTCATCACGATCCAAGCTCCCAGCGATGCCCAAGCGGAAGCGACGGAATTTTTCACGATCCAGTTAGGCGTCCCTCTGGGCGGTGCCTTTTTGGGAGATGGGGCAGAGTCCACCGTGGCCATTGTGGACCCCGGCGCAGCCGGATTCCCCACCGTGCGCTTCAGTGCAGACTCCAGCACGATGACGGAATCTGCCACGGGCACTCTGACGCTGAATGTGGAACTGACTGCGGAGGCAGACAGCCGGGTCACCGTCCCCATCATCCTGGGTGGCACCGCATCGAATGCCTTCGGGGGTAACAATGGGGATTACCGGGTCACTCCTGGCCTACCTCTCATTTTTGAGCCTGGAGAAACCGTGAAGACCCTGACCATCGCCTCCGTGCAGGACAATGCAGCGGAAGGGATCGAAACCCTGACGTTGCGCCTGCCTTTCCCCACAGGTCCCGCCCTGATTGGAAATCCAAGCCTGCACACCGTGACGATTGTGGATGATGATCAGTCTCCGAGAATCACTGGGGCACCTATCAGCCTCATCGTCGGTATCGGCAGGCCCGCAGGTCCTTTTGAGGTGAATGTCGCTGGCTCGTTGCCACTGACGGTCGAGTGGTATCTGAATAATCGTCTCGTGCCGGGCATCAATTTATCCTCATACACCATTCCGGCAGCCACGCTGAAACATGCGGGCACTTACACCCTGAAGGCGAAAAATCGTTTGGCCGAAGCTTTCAGCTCCAATGCGGATTTGGTGGTTATGGATGTCTCCACCCGCACCGTCGTTTTGCCCGTGGGTGGGAAGGCGACCTTTAAAATGGATGCCGCCGGGAACAGTATCAATTACACCTGGAAAAAGGTGGGGGGCGACTTGGCCAGCAATCCGAGAGCCAGCAGCCGTTTTGATAAGACCCTTTCGATCTCCAATTTGGAACTGGCGGATTCCGGCACCTACATCTGCCGTGTAGCTAGCCCCATCGCCATCAATCCTCTGGGGGAAACCCCTGGGGAGAAATTCATGGATGGTGCCATCCACGTGCTGAAGGTGGTGGACGCCGGACCTGAGTTCTTGGACCTTGAGGATGGAGATACTCTGCCCAATGCCATCGTCAGCGGGACTTATGAGTATCCCGTGACCTATGTGGATGATGTCAATAAGGCACCCATGACCTACACTGCTGCGGGCCTGCCTGCGGGCTTGAAGATGGACATCGCCACTGGAGTCATCCGGGGCAAGCCCACCGTGTACAAAGCCACCCCTTATGACGTGACACTGACGTTGGCGAATAAGTTTGGCAAAGCCTCCGTGAAAGTGAAACTGACCGTGGAGCCACTGCCCACCCAACTCGCTGGTGATTACCTCGCCATCGTGGGACGCCAGAGCAGCCTGAATCAGGAAATCGGTGGGCGGTTGGATTTGAAAATCACCACCACGGGAGCCTTCAGCGGCAAGCTCATCCATGGCGGACTTACTCACACTTTAAAGGGTGTGATGGATGTCTTCAATGAAGCGGCAGCTCCTACTCCTCCTCTGCCTTCGGCACGTCTGCAGATCATCCGCACGGGCAAGCCTGCACCGCGTCCGCTAGAGCTCTTTTTCCGCATTGATCCTTCCACTCGCCGCATCGTCACTGCCACCTTGGGGGATGGTTTTGATACCGTGACCTTCACAGGTTGGAAGCAGACCTGGGATGCCAAAACTAACAAGGCTGATGCCTTCGACGGTTATCACACCTTGGCCTTGGAGATGCCGGAATCCATCCCTAACGTCCCTCGCGGGTATGGGTACAGCACTCTCAATGTCACCCTGGCGGGTGTGGCTACGTGGGTCGGTAAAACTGGCGATGGGGAAACCATTTCAGGCAGTGCCTTCATCAGTGAGACGGGCGAAGTGGCCGTCTTCCAGCCGCTTTATAAAACCAAGCCGGCGGGGTCGCTCTTGGGCAAGCTGCAGTTGGATAAAGGCATTTTGGAAAATGATGACAATGACAACCGAATCACTGGTTCCCTGAACTGGCTGCGTCCAGAGACGACGACCGCAAACGCCCGTGTTTACAAGGAGGGTTTTGGCCCGTTGGATGTCACGGCCTTCGGCGGTCGTTACCTGCCCGTGCCGCTTGTTCTGGGCTTGGAAGCCATCGGCAATGTGAATCTGGACTTCAGTGCCTTCAGCCTTTCCGGGGCTGAGCCTGCGCGTAATCCTGATGCCATCTTTAACATCGGCGTAAAGAACAAGATCACCCTCGTCGGTGGCAGTGCCACGATGACGACCTTGAAGGCTGATGCTGCCAAGGGCACTTACAGCGGTAACTTCACCCTGGAGGATAACAATCCGCTTTCCGTGCCACCGAAGCTGAAACGTCCCGTCACATACCAGGGTTTGGTCGTGCCGACTCCCTCTGGACTCCGGGGTTATGGTTACTTCCTGCTGCCGCAGCTACCCTCAAACCTCGTCAGCCCGGCTACCACGCCGACCACATCGCCGATTTTATCCGGCCAGTCACGGTTCTTTCGTCCCCTCCCTTGAGGTGAGGAAAAAGGGGTAGATCGATTTCCAAAAATCTTGTCCGAAAAGCGGCGACGGGGTGGAATGATTGGCGTTCCCGCGCAAGCGGGACTCGGCTGTTATCGTCAAGATAGCAGCCTGCGCTCTTGCCTTGCCACTCATCCCACCGCGCCCGCCTTTTCAATCAGACAATCTTTTTGGAAACCGGTCTAGCTTCTCGTCTGATCCATCACCCACTGGGCGTAGGCCTCATAGGCTCGCTCAGCGGGGATGGCTAAGATCTCGGGCACCTCGTAGGGATGCAGTTCTCTCAGGCGAAGCTCCAGGGCCGGATACTGGGCTCGGGTGGTTTTGAAAAGGGCCAAGACTTCGCTGCTGGATTCGATCTCTCCCTTCCACCGATAGATGGAAGTGACGCCGGGGCACAAATTGACACAGGCTGCCAGTTGCGACTCCACCAGCAATGTGCCAGTCTGTCGCGCTTTTTCAGCATCCGGAAACGTAGATAAAACCAGCAGAATGTCCGTCATGGCCCCCAGTGTATGAGATCTGCCTTCATCGACAAGCTTCTGAAAAAAATGGACCGCCTGGAACCTGCCGAGGTGCAGGGCGTGGTGTTGGAATTGATGAAGGAAAAAGGTTTTTTGGAAAAGACCTTCCAGGCTTTGCAGGAAGGCGTGATCCTCTTGGATCCAGACGGCTTTGTCACCTACGTCAACAGTGCTTCCTGCCAGCTTTTCGGGTTCCAAGAGCAGCAGGTCATCGGGCAAAAGCTCACCCAGGGCATGCGCGGTCTAGACTGGGCAGAACTGCTAAAACCTGGCACGGTGGTCAGCCGTGATCTGGAGGTATTTTACCCCGAAAATCGTTACCTTAATTTCTACATCACGAGCATTGATGACGACCAGCCCATCGGCTTTGTCATGCTCATCCGGGATGTCACGGAGACACGCAAACGCACCGAGGAACAGATCGAAAGTGAGCGTCTCAATGCCTTCACCCTGCTCGCTGCAGGTGTGGCCCATGAGCTGGGAAACCCACTCAATTCCTTGACCATCCACCTCCAGTTGCTGGAGCGGCGTCTTAAAAAAATGGGCAAAACGGGAGAACCTCTGCGTGAGCATCTGGATGTGGCCACGAGTGAAATCAAACGCATGGACGGCATCATCAGCCAGTTCCTCGCCGCTATCCGCCCCACTCAGCCGCAGCTTCAAAAGCTACAGATTTCCGAGTTGCTGCACGAAAGCCTGCGATTCCTCAAACCAGATCTGGATCAAGCCAAGGTCAAGGTGCGGCTCGACCTGCGGGCCGATATGCCTGTGATGCCTTTGGATGCTGACCAAATGAAGCAGGCGATGTACAATCTCATTCGCAATGCCTGCCAGGCCATGCCGCAAGGGGGCAGCCTCACCATCCAGGGCAGCTACACAGACTTTGAGGTGCGGCTTAGTTTTGAGGACAGTGGTAAGGGCATCAGCCCCGAGCAGATGGGCAAGCTCTTCCAACCTTTTTCCACCACCCGCGCCACAGGCACGGGTTTGGGCTTGCTCATTGTGCGCCGCATCATCCGCGAGCACGGTGGCGAGATAGACATCGAAAGCCGCGCGGGTAAAGGCACCCGCGTCAGCCTGTGGTTACCTCTGGTGGAAAGAAAGGTGCGGCTCTTGCAGGCCGGTTCTGAAAGGTCAGACGAAAAACACTCATGATAGATCCCGCCACCATCCTCATCGTTGATGATGAAAAGCATACTCGGGATGGCTTGCGCCTTTCCTTAGAAGACGACTTTGACTGCTATGTAGCCTCCAATGCAGCAGAAGCGATGGAGCATCTCAAGAATGACCAAGTGGATGTCATGCTGACAGACCTTCGGTTAGGTCATGACGATGGCATGAAACTTTTGGAGGCTGCTCTGCACCTGCCGCACGCGCCCGTGTGCATCATGATGACCGCCTATGGCAGTGTGGATACTGCGGTGGAGGCCATGCGCCGTGGGGCTTATCACTTCGTCACTAAACCGCTCAATCTGGATGAGGTGGAACTGCTGGTGAAACGCGCCCTGCGTAGCCGCAGTTTGGAAAAAGAGAACACAGCTCTCAAGCAACAGGTGGAGCAGAAATACTCCATTGAAGGCATCCTGGGGAAGGCAGATACTCTCAAGCCGATCTTAGAGACCATTCAGCAAGTCGCTCCTACTCGGGCCACCGTCTTGATCGAAGGCGAAAGCGGAACAGGTAAAGAACTCGTGGCCAGAGCTGTGCATAATTTAAGTGGACGGCCCAAGGCCAAGTTAGTCACCGTTCACTGCGCCGCCTTGTCTCCCCAGATTTTAGAGAGCGAGCTGTTTGGCCATGAAAAAGGGTCTTTTACAGGAGCGCAAGAGCGTCGCATCGGCCGCTTTGAGTTAGCAGATGGAGGGACGCTTTTCCTGGATGAAATCGGGGAAATCGATGCCAGCACCCAGGTGAAATTATTGCGCGCTTTGGGAGAGCAGACCATTGAGCGCGTGGGCGGGAGCAAACCCATCAAGGTGGATGTGCGTGTGGTCGCTGCCACGAACAAGGATTTAGCGAAGATGGTGGAGGAAGGAAAATTCCGGGAGGATCTTTACTGGCGTCTGAGGGTGGTCACCATCCACATGCCGCCGCTGCGCACCCGCAAAGGAGACATCCCTTTATTGGCAGAGCATTTTCTCAAGGACCTCGCGACGGCCAATGGCAAGAGCTACAAACCGTTGGGTGAAGATGCACTGCCTCTGCTGATGACCTATGATTGGCCAGGCAACGTGCGAGAGCTGCGCACCGCCATCGAGCATGGGGTGGTGATGAGTAACAGCAGCCGGGTCATGGCCAAGCACCTTCCTGCCTACCTTTCCCAGCCGGGAGGGCTGGGCTGGCGGGTCCCTGTGCCTTCACTTCAGCCGAGTGGGGAGACCTCTCCGGCCTCGGCCCCGAAGGCAACGTTGGACATCCATGAGATGGAAAAACAGCTCATCTTAAAGGCCTTGGAAGAATCTGGAAACAACCGTAGCGAAGCGGCTGATCTCCTCGCCATGAGTCGCCGCACTTTGCAGCGAAAGCTCAAGGAGATGGGCATGGTACGAAAGCACCGGAAGCGGGTGAAGTCCTAACATCGCCCCGCTTGAGAAACGAGCATTCACTTCTGGGCTAAAGGCAGTAGCACCCGCACCGTGGTGCCTTTGCCGGCATCACTCTGGATTTTAATGGTGCCCAAGTGGCTTTTGACGATGCCAAGAACGGCGGCCATGCCCAGGCCACGCCCGGTGAACTTTGTGGAAAAGAAGGGGTCGAAGACCATGTTCAGCACCTCAGGCTCCATGCCTCTGCCCTTGTCCATGATGTCCAAGTAAAGATACTCACCGGGCAGGGGGGCGGGGTCCACGTGAGTTTCTTGCAGGTAGGCTGCTTCACAGATGACAGTTCCGGTACAGAGGTGAACGGTACTGGCTCCATCGGTCGCTTCAGAGGCATTGGTGAGCAGGTTAATCAGTAGATGCCGGAGGCTTTCACTGTCGGCATGGATGCAGGCATCCGGTCCTTCGTGTTTCCACTCCAGGAGATGAGACGAGGGGAGGCAGCACTTCAGAGTGGGCAGAGACTCTTCCATGAAGCTTTGCCAGGAAGTATCTACAAACTGGTGCATGCCATGGCCCGTGCAAGTCAGGAGCACTCGGTTTAGTGCGGCTACTCGCTGGCTTTCTCTCAGCACGCCGTCCATGAAATCTCGGGTCTGGCCGGGAGGGGACTGCATGCGCGCCAGTTCGGCATAACTGGTTAGGGCTTGAAGGATGTTGTTGGAGTGATGGCAGACTCCGTTGGCTAAGCGGTGCAGACTCTCATATTTTTGCGATTGGATGAGGCGATCTTTCAGGCGAGTCTGGTGACTCTCTGCCATCTTCAGTGAGGTGATGTCCTCAATGACGCTCAATAGGCCGATGGTTTCGCCTCGGTCATTTTTCAGCGGCACCTTGCTTTGATAAAAAGCGCGCAGTTGTCCGCTCGCTGTGCGCAGGGTTTTTTCAGCGAGAAGGACGGAGCTACCCTGCTCCATCACCTCTTGGTCAGGGAGATCGTGCGGGCTTTTTTCATCCGTCCAGGCTAGGCCATCCTGGGTCAGCCCTTGGGCGTTTTGGGGGCTGCCCAGGCCTGCGTAGTCGGCAAAGAGCTGGTTGCAGCCCAGGATGTGGGATTGCCGATCTTTCCACACCACCCCGACGGGGATGGTATTGATGACGGTCTGCAGCATGGCTTGAGCTTCGCGGGCCTGCCGTTCCGCTTGAGCAATGCGGTTATTCACCCGCACCAGTCCTAGCACCAGGGCGGCTAAAAGCAGGGTGCTGCCGATGGTGCCGCCCAGAGTCCACCATAACCAGGAGAGATCTGTCTTGGGATTTCGTTCATAGAGAAAACCTTCCAGCGAGTAGTTTGCAGGCAGCATGCCCAGGCGCACGTAAGTATCCCCGATGTGCCGCCAGCGGCCTTCATTCATGTGGCCGATGTCAATCAGCTCTGAGAACATCAGTCGTGCCATTTCATCCGCCTCGTAGTGCATGGCCTCGCGGCTCAGGGGGCAGTGGTAGCGGTCTTTCAGCAGTTCGATGATCTCTTCCCGGTGGCTCATGGCATACTGCCAGCCCTTCAAAGTCGCATCTAAAAACGCCCGCACGCGTGCTGGGTGCTTTTGGATTTCAGCCTCAGTCGTGTAGAGGCAGTCCCCATAAAAATCCACGCCATAGTCACGCGGTTGGATCAAGCGGAAGGGAATCCCACGCTCCCGCAGGATGAAGGGTTCATTGATGGTGTAGGCCCCCATACCGGCGATGACACCACTGAGCATCTTTTCCGGATTGAACTCATAGGGGATGGTCTTCACCGCATCCGCCGCTAGGCCTTCATTTTTAAACATGGCCAGCAGGGCAGGGGTATCCTCTGGAGAGACGGCCACGGTTTTGCCAGCCATTTGGTGCGGGGTATTGATGCCGCTGACTTCAGGCACCAGCAGTATCTCCGCCGAATGCTGGAGAATGGCGGCCAAAGCCACCAGGGGCTGTCCTTCATTGCGATGAATGAGCATGGAGGAAAGCGCGACCGCGTACTGACTGCGGCCCGAGGTGAGCTCATTGGCAAAGTGTGTTTCTGGCCCGCCTTCGACTAAGGTCACCTCCAGTCCGGCCTCCTGGTAAAAGCCCTTCTCCACCGCCGCATAGTAGCCAGCAAACTGGAAGGCATGTTTCCATTTAAGTTGTACGGTGACCTTTTCCTGAGCTTCCGCAGCCAGGGCCAGCAGAAACATGCCGCATGACAAAAGCCGAGGCAGAAAGTGTCGTAGGTTGGAATGGGGCAACGTCACGGTGATAAACCTCCCATCTTCCAGCGATTGAATCCAGTGAGATTTGCCTTTCCTTGCAGGCTGTCGGAAGGGTGGGAGGCATTCATGAATTCGCGTTTTCTCATCATCGGCCAGGGGCTGGCAGGCACGGCGCTCGCTTGGCGGCTGCACCAGCGCGGCGTGGCGTTCTGTGTGGTGGATCGTGATGAAGAACGGACTTCGTCTAAAGTTGCTGCGGGTCTGGTCACGCCGATCACGGGCATGCGGCTGAACCTGAACTGGCGTTATGGAGAACTTTACCCAGAGGCCCTCGCCTTTTATCAAGGGCTAGAGGTTCGGCTGCACCAGCGCTTTTATCATGAGGTGCCCATCGTGCGTCTGCTGCGGGATGAAAAGGCCGCTGCCCTCTGGGAGAAGCGCCGTCTTCAACCGGAGGTGCAGCCCTACCTAAGGCCGCTGCAAACACCCCTGGTGGATCCAGCTTTTTTTGCCAATCCACACGGTGGTTTTGAGCAGCGGCACAGTGGCTGGCTGGACAGTGCTGCGTTTTTAAAAGCCAGTCGCGATTTCTTCCAGAGCATGGGGGCGTGGCAGAGTGGGGAGGTTTCTCCAGAGTCGTTGACGTTGCTGGACTCTGGCCTGTCTTGGAATGACCAGTTTTTTTCGACGGCGATCTTTTGCACAGGCTGGGAAGCGGCACTGCATCCTTGGTTTAACTGGGTGCCGTTTCGCTCCGCTAGGGGTACCGTCCTTAACCTCAGGGCAGATACAGGCCATGAACGGCGTATCATCAACCGCGGATGCTGGCTACTGCCAAGGCCAGATGGTAGCCTGCGTGCAGGGCCCACCTATGAGCTGGATTTTGATCTGCCTCATGAACCATCACCGCTAGCGCTGGCTGCGTTGGACCAAAAACTCCGGTCTTTGCTGGTGCAGGACTTTGCCATTACAGGCACTCAGACGGGAGTGCGCCCCATCATCCAAGGGCATCAGGCCTTGATCGGCCGTCACCCCGGCCGCCCGCAGGTCGCGTTCATGAATGGCCTGGGGTCTAAAGGTGTTTTGCGTGCCCCCTGGGTGGCGCGGCAGTTGGTTGATCATTTGCTGGATGCAGCCCCGATCGAGTCGGGGCTGGACCTTGCAGGGAATGTGTAAACGACCCTTAAAAATGGGGGGCTGAAACAGTCCCTTCTTCGATCTCCAGCTTCTTTCGGCGGACGATGTTATCTGCGATGCTGAGCACCATTTCTTCTAACAACAAACGCAGATGACTGCCTGAGCGGTAATCCGCCGGGGCGATGTGTTTCACACGATCTGCCAAGGCACTGAGTTGGTAGCATTTACGGAAGCTGGCGCGATTCGTTTCATCCGGGTTATACACGGCAATGGCGTGGCCGCCGTAGCGTTTCATCAGGGTGAAACAAGGGACGTCCGTGGGGCCATCGCCCACATAAATCATGTTTTCAAAGGGGATGGGCCGCAGCTCTGGGTCCATGTGATCATTCACATCTTCATGCGGCTCCAGCATGCCTTTATTGATGCGGAAGATGTATTGGGTCTTGGTGGTGTGGCTGATGACCCTTTTGGGGAAGCTGATGCGGCCGTCTTTATCCTGGCCGAACTCACAGCCAAAGATGCGTTTCACAAAAGGCGCTAGGGAGCTGCCATCCAGGAGGATCTTCAGTCCTGAAGAGATGATGTAATGCTCGATCTTGATGCCTAACAAACGATGCTGATTGCTCAGGATGCCATTCATCTCATTGAAGATTTCAGGCACGCCTTTGTAGTAACGCAGTTTGGCCCCGAGCACCCGCAGTTCCTCGTTCGAGGGGCGGTCCATCTCCAGGTAGTCGAGCATGCATTTCAGGTAAGCCAGCTCACCGTCGTACCCTTCCTGATCTACCAGTTCACGGCTCCTTTTCCAAAACTGGCCTGGGTTAATGCCAAAGTGGGGAAACAACGTCTCGTCCTGCATGTAGGTGGGACTGAGCGTCTGGTCATAGTCATAAATGATGCCGATGGTGGTTTGGAGGGCGGCCATGAAAAAGGAGTGTGCGTGCTTACAGCCTATGCGTGCTCAGCCTGGGTTTGTCAAAAAAGGCACCCAGACGAATCTGCATCGGCAGGGTTTAAATGCGCCCACCACTCAAGGAAGCAAAGGCATCTTCCAGCTTTGGGTGGGCGAACCGGTAGCCCAGTTCCGTGGCTTTGCCTGGGATGGCGCGTTGGCTACAAAGCAGCATCTCCTCAGCCATGCCACGCAGCAGTAACCGCAGTGCCAGGGCTGGGACGTGGAGGAAGGCTGGCCGCTTTAGACTGTGGGCCAGTTTCGTGGTGAAGTTGCTGTTCAGCTCAGGATTTGGAGCACAGAGATTCAAGGGGCCGTGAACTTGGGGATTTTCCAAAGCCCAGAGAATGAGTGCGGCCTCGTCCTCGACATGAATCCAGGACATCCATTGCCGTCCTTTTCCCAGTCGTCCTCCCAGCGCGAATCGAAAAGCACGGGCCATCAGCGGATATGCGCCCCCTTCCTGAGCCAGAACCATGCTGGTGCGCAGATGAACGACACGGGCGCCCCAGTGGCTGGCTTGGCCGGCAGCCTTTTCCCAGGCCTCACAAAGCTCTGCCAAGAAGCCAGAGCCGCGTGGGGATTTTTCATCCAACAAGGTGTCTCCACAACTGCCGTAGTAACCGATGCCTGAGGCTGCGAGGACGATGGAGGGGCGATGTGTGGGCGACCACGTTTCTAAATGGGCCATCATCCCCTGGGTTAAGTCCACCCGGCTTTTCCAGATGCGGGCTTTTTTATCGGATGTCCAGAGTCCCATTAGAGACTCACCTGCGAGATGCACCAGCGCATCCAAGGGCGTTTCTGGCAGTTTTTCAGGGGCTTCAGGAGGAAGTTGAAGCGTCTTGAGTGAGCCGGTCGGCGGCACTTTGCGCCGACTGTAAGCGATGACCTCATGCCCGCTGGCCGTGGCCAATTTCGCAAAAGCCTCCCCAATTAGCCCCGTGGCCCCTGTGATGCCAATACGCATGACTTACTATACGGCTTATCGTCTTAAAAGTATCTCTCGAATTTAGCTCAACTCTTCCACCAGTCTTGCGGCTTCTCCCAGGGCTGACTTTGGGCTGAGGACGACTGCGCCTGCTCATCTGCTTTTTTGAGGGTGGTTTCCTCGTCGCTATCTGCGAGTTCCATGAGCAATTGGATGTGTGGATCAGGGCGGGTGGTGCGCCGCCAGATCTGCCAAGCCGCCATGGCAAAACAACCCAGGAGGAAAAAGAAAAAGCACAGCGTGGCAATGACAAACCAGTCCATCGCCGCTGTATTGGCTGCATACAGGTTTGTGGCTGGCTTCTGTACGTAAATCGGGAAGGCGAGCACGGGATTCACAGCAAAGAATCAACGAGTCAAAAAACCATTCGGTGAGACATTTGGCGGAAAAAAGAATTCACTGCGGCTGCTTTTTCAAATCCAGCGGCTCGCTAATCCATCTTCATGTCACTCAAAGACCAAACGCATGGGGATCATGCTGGAGAAGCTGAACCCATGTTTGGCAAAGAAGGTCTGAGACTCCGCGCTGAGTTTATCCGTCAGCAAGGTGATGCGGCGGAAGTGCTTCTCGCGAGCAAACTCGATGGCATGTGCCAGTAACCTGCCGCCATATCCCATGCGGCGATGCTGTGGATGGACAATGACATCCTCCATGAGAATGACCAGCCCGCCCTCTGCGGTGCTGATGGTGAAAAGCAGATTCACCATGCCTATGACCATGTGGTCTGTGCGCAGGACAAAAATGCGGCCACGGTTCGGTTGTTCCAAGATCAGCCGCAGACCATGCTCTTGTTTGTTTTTGTCAGGCCGGAAGTCCGCCTCTTCGCTGAAAAGCGCCAGCAGCAGCTCGACGAGCTGAGGCATATCTTCAATGGTTGCCGGCTCGATGCGCGGCTCGGAAGTGAGGCTGGACATTGTGGGCAATTTAGCCAGCGCCCTGGCAATCGCAATCAGGTTAATGGGGCTGAAATGAATCAAAAAGCCTGAAATGGCTGCAAAGAAGCCGGAAAAAGCTCTTAAATGAGGATGCCGCATGCACCTTTTGGAGAGGAGATCAGGCAAATCTCCCGGTGGAAAAATGTGGACTTAAGACTTCTTGATTATTATGTTGTATAAACGGCGTGCGCACATTTTGTGACGGGCGGCGCTAGGCTCTTTTTTAACGGCGAGTGCTTCCGTTCTCGCGAACCCAGATTTTTTTCAATCCGTACCCGCTCCCGATGGGATTTTCGTTCCGCAGCATGTTTCAGTCTGGCACCGACCCCCAAGGTCAGGATCCAGCGTCGCCGCCTGCCCAAGGATATGCTGCGGCCCCGACCATGCAGGCCCCCACGGTATCTTCCCCATTTGGAGCTCAGGCAAATCCATTGTTTAAAACGGTGACGGGTGAGTCCATGCAGGCAGCGCCAGTTCAGGCCTCGCCTTTTGCGGCCCAGGGCGCGCCTAGCAGTGCCGTCTTAACGGTGGGAGACGTTCTGCCACAACTGCCCCCGGAACTGGTGCGGATGAATGCTCTGTCCCCTGAGCAGCCGGTGGCGGTGGCCGCCCAGGTGCTGGATGCCGCCCTGCGTAGTGGGCAGGCCGCTTTGCCGATTTTTGAGATCTATCGCGTGTGTCCGGCCTTGTTCCAGACGCCTGTATCCCCACAGGACCAGCGGATGGTGCCGTTGCCTGCTTCTAAGCTGCCGCGTTTGATCGCCAGTGCCCAGCAGTCTGGGGCGGCGGTGCCTCCGAGTGGCGCTTCTCCCTTTGCGGCAGCACAGCCCGCAGCCAGCCCATTTTCTGCTCAAGGTTTTCCTGGATCTCCAGCGACGGCTTTACCACCACGCCGGAACGGCCCTCCGCCCCCGCTAGCAGATATTCCACGTGAGGCTCAGGCTCCTTTATCCTTGCCTGGCGCAGGGAATCATCCCGTCTTCCCCGTCAGCCCCTTTGCCGCAGTAGCCCCTGGGATGAACGGGGCAGCGGAAGCCCCCCCCGCCTCTCCCTTCGGTACCAAATCTCCAGAGCCAGTTTCAGCTCCGCCCTTGTTGCCGGCGAGCTTGTTTGCCAGCCCTGGAGCCGCTGCGGCTTCTCCTTTTGCAGTCCCCACTGCTGCGGTGCCGGCGGCCACTCCGGCCTCTCCCTTTGCGGCGATGAGTCCTCCACCTGCGGCTCCCGCTCCGGTTGCCTCAGAGACGCCTTTTACTAGCTTGTTCGGGCCTAAGGCAGTCCCCACGGGCCAGCCAGCGCCTGATGCCCCAGTGCGCCCCGTTGCAGCCCCCCCCAGTTTCGCAGCTATGCCAGCGGCGACGGTGAGTGCGCCGAATCTGCGCATCAGCCTCGCCAGTTTTCTGCGGGGATACAGCGTCGCTGAATTGGGCTTTGACCCCATCATGGTTCCCACGTGGATCATGACCAGCCAGCCCGCCTCGCTGGTACGTGAATGGGCCCAGTCGCCCAATCCGCTCGTCGAACTGGGACTGTTGATTGATGGCGTGACGGATGTGGGCTTCCGCAATGTCCTGAACCACGCCAAGCGTGATTTCCAACTCCGCGTGCCTCAGGAAGAAATCCAGGGAGCCATGGCGGGGACATCGCCGCCGACGTTGCCAAACCTCGCCAGCATGGGCACCGTCGCCCCGGTGGCAGCAGCGCCAATGCGGGTGGAGGCATCACCCCCAGCCTCGGCCTCCCCATTCGCAGCCCCTTCCGCTGGAGAGATGCCCGCTCCGCTTTTCCAGCCTGCCAGCGGTTTTGGCAGTACGGAAAGTGCGCCCTCTGTCCCCCTGTTTAGCGCGCCAGAGGCCCCTGCTTTGACACCATCGGCCCCAGCTTCACCGTCGGTATTTCCTACCGCGCCGATGGCCAGTTTGCAGTCTCCAGCCCCTGCTTTTGCGAATCCTTTCAGCATGCCTGCGGCGGCTCCGCAGCCAGAAGCATCTTCGTTTGAACGAGAAGTTTCACCACCGCCGACTTTTCAGGTCCACACACCCGAGGCGCAACCTCCGGTTTCGAATCCTTTCATGGCACCCGCAGCGGCTGAGCCTAAGCCTGCATTCACTCCACCCATCTCGCCTGCGGATGGTTTTAGCAGTGCTGAACTCCTGGGAAATACTTTCCATGATTCTGCCCCTGCCGTGCCTCCTGCCCCGGCGATTCCAGTGACGAATCCTTTCACCGGGAAGACTTCTGCCCACGTCGTGGACGTGCCAGAAGAGTCAGAGCCGCCAGCGCCTGCTGCTGCGGAAAAGGCTCCGCCACCCATCTCCGCCTTCATTCCCCCTGTTTTCGAGGAAAAAGAGGCTCCTGCGCGCTCCTTCCCGCCTGCGCCTCCTCAGAAAATACCCTCTCGCACTGCCGCCGCCGCACCCGCCCTGGGCATTCAGTCTCACGATGCGAATCCAGACCAGATTTTGCTGCGTGCCTTGCTAGGCACTGACGATGAACTGACACCTCAACGCATTGTCGAAATGGTCTGTGCTCTCCCAGGCATCGCTGCCTGCGTTTGCTTGCAGGGAGACCGTGCCATTTCCCACGTGGGAGCGCACAAGCCCCAGGCCCGTGAGTTTCAGCGTCAGGCGACGGATCTGGCCCATCATCTGCGCACCCTGGCTCCGCTCATTGGCATCGAAGGTGCAGAGACTTTCACCCTCATGTCGGGAGATCGTTTGATGACCTTCTGCTTCCCTGAAGGGGCTATTCTGGGAGTTTTGCACGATGCTGATCCTTCTTTAGGCCTGCGTGATAAGATCACCTTGATTGCACGCGAGCTTTCCAGGATGCTGGATTGAAATCCGCGTCCCATCATGCCAGCCATTCACCCCGAGCAAAAGACGGTCAGTTTTAAGATCGTCTATTGCGGCACCCCGCTGAGCGGAAAGACCGCGAACCTCCAGCAGATCCATGCCAAGCTGGACCCTCACGGGCGCAGTGATCTCGTCAGCCTATCCACGGCCAAAGACCGCACCTTATTCTTCGATTTTTTGAGTGTGGAAAGCGCCGCCATCCCTGGCTATAAAACGGCTTTTCATCTCTACACGGTGCCAGGGCAGGTCACTTACAATGCCACTCTCCAGCTCGTGCTGCGTCAGGCAGATGGGGTGGTCTTTGTGGCAGATAGTCAGATGGATCGCCAACGTGAAAATGTGCAGGCTTTCCAGGCACTGGAGGCCAATCTACGTCTCAATGGCAGTTCGCTGGACCGTTTGCCTCTGGTCCTTCAATACAATAAACGTGATTTGCCGAACACAGCTCCTGTGGAATACCTGGAGTTCCTCCTCAACAATCGTCCCGTGCCTTGGTTGAGTTTCGAGGCGGATGCTCGCGGAGGGCGCAATATCCTGGCGACGCTGAATGCCATTTCCCAGGCAGTATTAGCCCAGTTTCAGGCGCAGCATCAGGCCTCGGCCGAATGGGTCGTGGCCTAACCCTTTTTCATTCTCCCGTTTTGATCGTTGCTCTCATCCATCCTGATGGCCGTCTGACTCCCCTGGCGGGAGAGTTTAAGACGGACCCCACCAGCATCGCCGCCCTAGGCCATGCAGTCCATGCCGCAGGGCATGAGCTGGCACTGCGCACGGGTACATCGGATGTCCGCAGCATCACCCTCCATGGCGCGCAGAGCTGTCTCACTCTGCTGCCTGTGCCACAGGGAGTCCTACTGCTGGAGCACGATCCCCACGTGCCTCATGCAGCCTTGCAATTGATGGCGCAAAGTTACCTCTCCCAGCCAGCCGCCCGCCCGCCGGTGCAGCCTACCGCTGCCTCCCTCAGTCTGGCAGATGCCCTGCACGCCACTGCGCCATGAAGCTCGCGCTGATCCGTCGCCAATTCACCGCCACGGGTGGTGCAGAGTTGTATCTCCAGCGCCTCGTCGCGGCGCTCGTAGCCGCTAATCATGAAGTGCATCTGTATGCAGAAAATTGGGAGGGTGCGCCCGCAGCCGTCACACTCCATCGCGTGCCTGTGAAAGCGCCGCGTGCTTTACGTCCAGTCCGCTTTGCAGAAGCCGTTGCTCAAATGATGGTGCCTGTGGATTACGATGTGGTGTTCAGTCTGGAGCGCACCGTGTCTCAGGATGTTTACCGCGCTGGAGATGGGGTGCATAAAGTGTGGCTGGACCAGCGCCGTCACTACGCCTCCTGGTGGCGTCGGCCCTTTGTCGGCTTGGGGGCTTTTCACAGCAACATGATGGCGCTGGAAAAGCGCACCTTTGATCCCGCTGTGACCCGCCAGATCATTGTCAATTCAGACATGGTGCGGCAGGAGATCCTGCGGGAATTTGGCTACCCGGCGGAGTGCATCCACCTCGTGCGCAATGGCATCGAGACAGCGCGTTTCCAGCAGGGGGATCGCTCAGGCACCCGGCAGAAATTCGGTTTGGCAGACAGTGATTTTGTCATGCTTTTTGTTGGGTCGGGCTGGGAGCGTAAAGGATTGCACTTTTTGTTACGCCTGATGGGGCGTTTGGAAAAGACGGACCCCCGCGTGAAGCTGCTGGTGGTGGGCAAAGGCAAGCTGCCGGGGAATGTGCCCCGGAATGTCATCCTCGCAGGCCCCATGCCGCAGGTGGAGCATGCCTACGCCGCTGCAGATCTACTGACCTTTTTGCCCATTTATGAGCCCAGCTCCAATGTGGTGCCGGAGGCCCTCGCCAGCGGTCTCCCCGTCATCACCAGTGCTTTTAATGGCGCGGCTGAATGGTTGACGGAAGGGGTCAATGGCCACGTCCTCCCGGCCCCGGAAGATACCGATGCCTTAGAGAAGGCGGTGCGTTATTGGATGGCGCGGCCCGAAGCCCGCCCGGTGCCTTGTGAACATGCCTTGGACCTGGAAACGAATGTCCGTGAGACGCTGCGCGTGCTGGAGCAGGTGGCTGTGGCGAAGCGAGACGAAGCTAACGCTTCGGTGCCTGAATAAACTTCACCACTTGCTGAAAGCCCGCATCGCCCGCTTTGGCCATTTCATGGGCGACGGATCCATGATCACGGTTTTTGATCTTCTTCACGGTGAGATGCGGGTGCCCCTCCTGCCGCAGGGCAGCGGCCAGCAGTTCGTTTTCCTCTGCCCGTAGAGCCATGTCTTTATCGGCATAGAGGATCAGCATCGGCGGGGCATCTTTCCGGGCGTGGTTCAGGGGCGCGGCAGCATCAGCGATGAGGCGGTTTTTAGGCAGCCCACGTTCCAGGCGGATGGTGTAGTGAGTCAGCGTTTGTCCCGCCACCGGCACCAGCCCGGCGATGTCGGCCAGCTTCAGCCCTTGAGCGGCGAGGTATTGGTCATCCAGTCCTGCCATGAGCGCCAGGTAGGCACCAGCGGAGTGCCCGCCTAAAAACACCCGGTCGGCATCTCCACCATGCTCAGCGATGTGCTTTTTCACCCAGGCAAAAGCTGCGGCTGTGTCCTCAATGTAAGCTGGGAACTTGGCCTTCGGGCTTAGGCGATAGCTGATGCTCGCCACGGCGATGCCCGCCTGGGCAAAGTGCCGGGCGATCTCAGGCTGATGGGGCCCGTCTTTGCTCCCTGCGGTGATGCCACCGCCATGCAGCCACACCAGTGTGGGGAAGTTTTGGGCACCCACCGGCAGGTAGAGATCCAGCAGGCAGCGTTCCGCCTCATAGGCACTCAGCGCAGTCCCTGTTTTATAAGGCAGATCCTTCAGCACTTGCGGTGGCGCATTTTCGGCAGCGGCAAAACTCAATGTGAAAAGGCTGAGGCCCAGCACCCAGGTGCGGCAGAGAGAGGCGAAAGACATGGACATAACTCCCCGGAGTATGACAAGGTGAGCCCACCGGGCAATAGCCGGATCTCTGAGTCACTCATGCCTCCCTCTTTTCTTTTTCGTGAAGCACTGGCAGAAGACCAGGCCGCCATGGCGCGGATCTATCATCGCTGCCTAGCCTCAGCAGCCTGGATGCCCCCGGAAGTGGCTGCCGTGGCTGACTTTGACCGGGATACCGAGGATGAGCGTTTGTTTGTCGTGGAGTCCGCAGGCCGGGTCATCGGTTTCATCTCCATCTGGGAGCGCGAGTCCTTCATTCATCACTTGTATGTGGATCCAGAGGCGCAGGGTTGGGGTGTGGGCCCCCGTTTACTCACTGGCCTTGAGGAGCATGTGCCACTGCCCTGGCGGCTGAAATGCTCCTGTGACAACCATCGTGCCCACCAGTTTTATCTCCGCCAAGGGTGGCTGGAGCGTGAAACGGGGGACTCTGATACCGGGCCCTACTGGCTCATGGAAAAACTTTCCCCTGGGTGACAGCCCCGTCACCCGCAGGAAGTCGTAAAGGCTGACAACGTCTTTGCAACAAACGCGGGCTGTGCTTGTCTCACGCCTTCCATGCCTAACTTTGCTTACCAAGCTGCAGACACCACCGGCCGCGATGTTTCCGGAACCATCGAGGCGCAGGATCGCGCCTCGGCCCTGCGTCTTCTGGCGGGCAAAGGTTTGCAGCCTTTTAAGATTCAGGAAGCTGCTGGCAAAGCCGGGCCAAAGATCGCCACCAAGGCTAAGGCCGGCGAAGTGGTGGATGAAACCGCCCCCATTAAATTGAGCAATGGCCAGCTCCAGCTCTTCACGGAAGAGCTTTCAGAACTGCTGGAGGCAGGCATGCGCCTGGAGGCGGCTTTGAAACTCATGGAGGGTAAAGGCACCACCGGCACGCACAGCCGTATCGCGCGTCGTTTAGGCAATCTCATTCGCGAAGGTCACCCCTTCAGCAGTGCCTTGCGCCAATCATCCCCCTCCTTTGGGGAACTTTTTTGCTCCGTTGCAGCAGCAGGGGAGGCCGGCGGTTCTTTGGCGGATGCCATGCGCAGGCAGGCGCAGTACCTAGCCAGCCTGCGTGAGATGCGGAGCAAGGTGGTGGTGGCGCTCATTTATCCAGGCTTTTTGTTATTCTCTGCCGTGGGCGTGGTGATCCTTTTCACCACCTTTTTGATCCCCCGCCTCAGTATGATGATGTCACGCATGAAGGGCGGCGTGCCAAAGGGCATCCAGGTGGTGATGCAGATCTCTGACTTCATGCGCAATTACTGGTGGCTGATCCTGGCCGTGATCGCGCTGGTGGTGTTGGGCTTTTTTGTTTGGGCGGGTTCCAAGGCTGGCCGCCCCGTTTGGGACCGCGTGCGGTTGAGGTTTCCACTCGTGGGAAATGTCTTGATCACCAGTTTCCACAATCAGTTTTTGGAAACCCTCGCCAGTTTGACAGGCGGTGGGTTGCCCCTCCTCAAAGGTCTAGAGCTTGCCTCACGGGTGTCTTCGAACGTGTTTATCCAAAAGCAGTTAGAATCCGTCATCACCAGTGTGCGAGATGGGGCCTCGTTATCTCGAGGCCTGGAGAAGACCGCACTCTTTCCCATCAAGCTTCTGGAAATGGTACGCATCGGCGAGCACACGGGGGATCTGAGTGGTACCTTGAGAAGAACGGCCGATCGCTGCGGTCGTGAACTGGGGAAGAGTCTGGAAAAGATGATGGCCTTGATGCAGCCCGTCATCATTCTCATCATGGCGGGCCTGGTCGGCGTGATGGCTTACATGATGATTTCGGTCATTTATGAGACAGTCTCTGCCTTGAACTCACGCTAAGAACGATTCTTTATCACCGCCAGAACTAATCCCGAACATTTTTGCTCTCCAAGGCCTCCAACTCTACCTTATCTCTGTGAATGACTGATGGGCAGTTCCGTGTCTTCTCTCCCCTTCAGACCTCTGTCTTGATTTACCTTCCATGAATACCCGCCTCCAACTTCCGTCTCGTATCACCACTGTTTCCTCTCAGGTCCGCACTTCACTGCGCCAGGGCTTCACTCTTATGGAAATGATGCTGGTGCTTGCGATCATCGCTTTGCTCATCGCCATCGGCGCAGTCGCGCTCAAAGACGTTTCGGGCACGTCTGAAATCATCGCGGCACGGGCTCACATCGGCACCATCCGCACCACCATCATCAGCTACAAGACTTTGAATCGCAGCCTTCCGGGGAAACTGGAAGATCTGGTCACGCCTCCGGCGAATGCGAAGGTGAAGAAGTCCCTAATTTCGGAATCTGGCATCACGGATCCTTGGGGGTCTAAATACCAATACCGCAGCCCTGCTAAAACCAACAATGGCCAGCCTTTTGAAGTTTACTCCATGGGGCCCGACAAAAAAGACGGCGGTGACGACGACGTCTATGCAGACTGAGTCGTAGCACCGCCTGTGTGCCGCCTAACGTCATGAAAATCACCCATCGAGATGCTCTTGCCTCTGGTTTCACTTTGCTGGAACTCGTCGCGGTGATGAGCATCATGATGCTGGTGATTGGACTCGGGTTCGCTAGTTTTTCGATCTTTGACGACTCCGACCCGTTTGAGAAACCCGCAGAGCGGCTGTCGCTCATGTCTAAGTTTGCTCTGAATGTGGCGGTGCTTCAGCATCGCACCATGACCATCGCTTTTGATAAAAAGGGCTTTGGCGTGAGAGGGGCAGACATGCCCGGTGGCTCGTATTTCACGGTGCCTGAGAACATGAAGGTGATGGTGATGCGCTGGGGTGGCAAAGATTGGGAAAAAGCGGAGGGGCATACCTGGATCTTCGGTGAGCAAGGTATCTGCGAACCGATCCGAGTGCGTCTGCAAACCAACTCAGCCGGCTCGCGCGAATTGGCCTTCCATCCCTTGACGGGGGCGTTGGTGGACTAACTTCATGAACCTTCGTCTCCAGCGCTCACCGCATAAAACCCGTGTTCGAAAAAGGCTCGGGGGCTTTACACTTTTAGAGGTCCTTTTGGCCTTGTCGGTCTTCAGCATTGCGGCCTTGGCTTTGGTGGGAACCTTGTCACAGATCGCCCGAGTCAGTTCGGATTCTCAGCGGCTGCTGGAGATCGAACAGAGTCTGGAATCCTTCATAGATGAGTATGGGAAGATGCCCCAGATCCGTGAACTGGAGGAGCAGATCAAACCTGGGGCTGACGGCGTCGCCTATCGCGTACTGATCCAGCAGGTGAAAGATTTGCAGAATCAAGAAGGGCGTTTCCTGCAAAATACCTTTCGCATTCAGGTCACTGCGCGCTGGGATGATGGGGACGGTGTCACAGAGCTGAACGCGGAAACCTATCGGTATGCTGGGGCCTTTCTGCCTTTGAACTGAGTTATGGACACTCACCTCCATTCACCACGCCAAGGTGGCTTTACCCTGCTGGAGATCCTGGTCGCGCTTTCCGCCTTCGTCCTGCTCATGGGGGGCATTTTTGCCATCGCCAGTGGCACGATGGAGTTGGGTGAAAACATGACCTCCATCCAGGAGCGCTCCGTCATTCGCCAGAATTTCATTTCCTTCATTCGGCGCTCATTTAGGAACTTGCCAGGAGAGGCAGAGATCCGCCTTTCCGTGCAAGCGCGGGGCAGCAGCTACGTGCCGAGCCTGAACTTTGTGAATGCAGGCACTTCATTTACTCCGGGCACGGCTTTACCTCCAGATACCAGTGTGGATCTCTTCGCTGAAGAGCGGCCCGGCGGCTACCTACGGGTGGGACTGCGCATGCTGGATGAGCGCCAGACGCAGGCACTGCGAGCGGGCCAGAGCGTGCGCTACACGAAGAACCAGGGCGTCACTCCGCTGATGGACAATGTGGGTCGTTTTGAATGGCGCTTTTATGACCCTGCCAGCAACCGCTGGGAAAATAACTGGAAGCAGAACCGCCGCCCATTGTTAGCCGAGCTGAATTTAAAGCTGGATGATGGCTTTGAAACTCGCGCCATCTTTTGGATTCCTCCCGTGGTGCCAAATCAGGTCACGGGCGGATTGATTCCTCCTCCCTTTGATCCGAATAACCCCAACGATCAAAACAATCAAAACAACCCGCCAAATCCTGACGGCGTGAATCCACCTGCTGGCGGGGTAGGAATGCAGCCTTTGCCCCAGCAGTGATGAAACCATGCCCTTCATTCACGATGGTTGATCAGGCCCGCCAGCGCGGGGCAGCGTTGCTGGCTGTATTGTGGATCATTGCCTTGCTCCTCGGACTGGTGGCGGCCACTTCGCTGTTGCTGATGCAGGACATCGAGCTCGCTGCGGTGAAACGCCAAGTTTTCCGGGCGCGCATGCTTTCCGAAGCGGCTTTGGCCATCGCCATGAATCCGGATGTGAAGGCCGATGATCCCCTCCTGCGCCGACAGGTGGCAGAGGATGAGCGCTTCCTGGTGGAAATGACCGGTGAGGACGGTGTGCTGAACCCGAATGTGCTTTTGCAGCGTGAGGATAAGGACACTCTGCGCCGAGTATTTATGTACTGGGGCATGAATGTACAGCAGGCGAATATCTTGATAGATCGTTTGTTAGACTGGGTGGATGGTGATGACTTTGCCCGCGTGCAGGGCGGAGAAAGAAAGCTGTACAACCGTAATGGCATGCCCTTTAACCGACCGTTTCGGTCCATCGAGGAAATGTCCCTCGTCAGTGGTATGGAGCTGGTGGAGCAGGCTTATCCACAGTGGCGTGACTGGTTCAGCCTCTACGCCAGCGGTGTCCTGGACGTCAATTCCGCGCTCCCTGAGGTGATGGCGGCCGTGACCGGGACGGACATTCGGTTCGCTCAAAATCTGCGTAATCAGCGGGTAGGTCGAGACGGGCAGCTCAATACGGAAGATGACTTGGAGTTGGATATCGCCAGCGCCCTGGCCATCTTGGGCATTCCTTCAGGAGATGCCCGCGCGACTCTGCTTTCAGCCAATAGCAGCACCCGCCGAATCTTGGTGAAAGTACAGGTCGGGGATCTGGAGCGCCAAACCGCTGCCGTGATTAAGGGCGCGCCTGGTCAGGGATCCTCCACCATTCTTTGGATGGGGGAAAAGTAACGCGCCTTTTACATCAGCCCCACCTTTTGAGGCACGATACCGGGGAATACCTGGGTAGCTTCTTGGGTGGTTAAACCGAGGCTGCCGCGCAGCACTTCGGCAAACACTTGCCGGTAATCCGTCTCTGCGATGAGGCCGCCGGGGCCCGGGGTATTCACATTGACATCATCATCCGCCTGGATGGGCCACCCGCCGATGACTTGCCCGCCTTTGACGCGATCTCCCAACGCCATGAGGGTGAAACCACGTCCGTGGTCCGTGCCCAACGAGGCGTTTTCATACACACGCCGGCCGAACTCGGTGGTGACCATGATGGTGTAGCGCGCACGGTGCTCTTCCAGATCTGTCTCCAGCGCGGCGATGCCTTCTGCTAAGAGTTTGATCTGCTGGGCCTGAGTGCCACTGCTGTTGCCCTGGAAAAAATGCGTGTCCCAGCCGCCTAGATCAATGCAGGCCACTTGCAGTCCCAGCCGTGCTTTGACCAGCCGCGCTATTTCACGCAGGCCACTGCCGAAAGGAGCACTCGGGTAGGTGGCTCCGTGGTCGGGGCCATCCGTGCGCTGTTGCAGGGCGGAAAGACGACGAAAAAGATCCAGCGTCTCTAGCCCACGTTCACCCAGCAGGCTGACATCGGCCCCATAGAGTGACTGGAGCGCGGTCACCACTTCTTCAGCATGTTTGCCTGCGGCTTTGAGGCTGATGTCCTCCAGGTGCTCCAGCACGCTGACGGCGGGGGCTCCGCGCAAAGATTCCGGCAAGGTGGTGCCGATGGCTACGGCGGAAAGTGGGGACGCCTTTGCCCCAGCGCGCAGGCGCAGGTAACGCCCCAGCCAGCCACCCCCCGCCGGGATACCATGCATGGAATCACCATGCTCCATCTGGTCCTGGCATTCAAAATGAGAGCCACTGGTATTGTCCACCCCCACAGATTGCACCGCCCCCAGTCGCCCTTCTTGATACGCCGCTTCGAGGGGTTTTAGCGCAGGGTGCAGGGCGTAGTGATCATTGAGCCGAAGCGCGGCATCGCTGCCTTTGCCCGGGGCTGGAATGGCCAGGGCTGGGCGCAGGCGGTAGTACCGGTCATCCGCATACGGCACCCACAGATTCAGCGTGTCTGCCCCGCCACGCAGAAAGATGTGAATGAGGGTGTGATCTCCCTGCACCTCCGCCATGGTGGGTGTGGCAAAGGCGAGCTTGGAAAGCAGAGCGCGGCGGGTGAGGGAAGGCATGCGAGTTAGCACCTCTGAAAGGCTGGGCTGGCCAGGATGAGCCCGATGGCGGAAGCGGAAGAGTCTGGCGAAAACTGGGTCAGGGTGGCCAGCTCGGCCCCGGTGGGCTGCCTGCCGATGAGGTGGCCAAACCAGCGCCCGAGTTCTGCCTTCGTTCCCGGTTCTCGCAGGGCTTTGTGCAGTGGGTGCAGGTTCACCTTTGCTCCCAACTGTTTGTTAGCCGCTAGGGCGAGGGCGAAGTTCCAGCGCCACATCAGCGTGCCCATCCAGGGCAGTTCCTCGTCCGGGTAGCCATCCGGAGTGGGGTATTGAAACAGCCCGTGACCCATCCGTTGCAGAGGCTCGAGGATGCTTTGATCCGCCTGCGTGTCGGCCGCCACAGCCCGCAGTGCAGAGACCATGAACTTGAAGGGACGTTTGAGTAGCTGACCGCGACTGGCAAAGAATTCGTCAGATTTGAAGATCACTCGCAGCAGGCTACAAATATCTCCTTGAGTGCGGGTAAACTCTGCCGCCACTGTTTGCAGGAGGCTGGCCGGTGGGGTGGGGCTGACGAAACGCCGGCACAGTTTCAGTGCGATGTATTGTGCTGTGGCTGGATGCTTGCAGACAATGTCCACCAGACGGTCCAGATCCTTTGGGCCCCCGCCCGCCGGGAGAGTTTGTCCTAGCACCTCCTTCGTGCCGTCATCGTGCCAGTCTGGGCGGAAGTAGGACTCCCCTTGATTGAGAGCGAAGACACGTTTGGGGTCAAAGGTCCAGCCGCTCAGGCAGCGGGCAGCTTCATACACATCCTTCTGCGTGTAGCCTCCATGCACGCCCAGGGTGTGCAGCTCCATCAATTCGCGCGCGTAGTTTTCGTTAGGCTGGTCGGTCGTGCCACGGCGCACCTTGTTGGTTTTGCCATCCAGATAAACCAGCATGGCCGGGGAGGTGGCGGAAGCGCGGATGAGGTCGCGGAAGTTTCCCAAGGCATGCTGGCGGATGACGTCGCGGTCATCGCTCGGCTTGAGGTAGATGCAGTCACCCTTTTCCAGATCAATGTTGAGGTGATCCGTCCAGAACTCCACCATCACTTCAAAAAGCTGTCGGCGACTGTACACTGCCCGCAGTAGGGCATGCCGGGTCAGCTCCTCCCGCAGCACGGGTTTGCGGAATTCATAGGCATCACCCGCACTGAAGTAGAGAGATTCAAACCGCTCTGCCCGCAGGTCACAGGCCGTGTCTGAGATGGAGTCTGGGTGCAGTTGCTCCTCGATCCAGGCATCTCGACCTTTCTTCTTCAAGCTGGCCACGTCTCCCGGCCAGGGGCCGAAACTGGCGCGCGAGAGGAGATGGAAATCAGGATCAATGTCCACGCTCTCTGCCGGGTGCAAATGCGCCGGTACACCTTCGCCTAACAAATTTTGATTAATGGCGTTGGTGATGCGCTCACAACTGGCCAGCACGCTGGCACTGCTGCCCAGGGTCACGGTTTTGAGGAGGTCTCGGCGCGCCAGTTTCATGAGCATAGTTAAAGGGCCGTGTTTTCCACCGGGCTAGGGGTGGCGAGAGCGGGTACTTTGCTAAATCTCGCCCGCAGGGCAATACCCCAGCCCAGAACGGCCATAAGAGGCAGCAAAACCGCCCAACCTACGACGGGGAGAAGTGCACAGAGGATGAGTGTGAGGCCGCCATGTTTCGTCTGCCGCCAAGGCTCCGCCTGGGGCCACAGCCGCTCTCCAATCAGCGAGGCGATACCCCCCGCGCCCATGAAACCCCAGGCCACGATGACCCCGCCCAGCAAGACGGCGACGGCCCCCATCTTCGGCACCTTGGACAGGATGGCGATCAGCACCACGCTGCCAATGAGGGGAATGAGCCCCAGCAAGAAGCATTTGAGAAGTCCCTTTTTCGCCGCCTCCTGCTGGCGTAGTACGGTCTCAGGCCATAACCCACGGGCGAGGAGCCAGAGGGCGGGCAGAGCGATGACAAACCCGGCTGCGATGAGCAGCCACATGAGAACGGTGGAGAAGAGCATGGGGAAGGGAGTGAACGAGTGGCTGAACGCATGACTCCCCGCTCCGGTAACGAAGATAAAAAAACCTGCGCGATAAATTCAGGTTTCCTTGGAAACTGACCTCCATCGCGGCGTTATGGAGAGTCCACATCATGAAGTTTTTGACCGCTCTTCTTCTCTCCTGTGTCACCCTGGTCTCCGCTGAACAAGTGGGGCCGTGGAACCTGGATGCACTCAAAAAAGCCCCCTCCATGAAGTGGCTGAACCAGGCCACGCCCGTGCACTCACTGCTCTACACTGGCGAGATGTATCAGGATAAACCTACGGAGGTGTTCGCCTTTTACGCCTCCCCCATCACGCTCGGAACGGCCCAGTCGGGCACCAAATTCCCCGGTGTGGTCTTGATCCACGGAGGCGGGGGCACGGCCTTCGCGGAGTGGGCCTATCTTTGGGCCAAGCGCGGTTACGCCGCCATCGCCATGGACCTCTCAGGTTCCCGCCCCCCTGATCCCGTCTTCGATGCCCAAACGGGAGCTCCCAAAGGCCACCAATCCGAGGCGAAAGAACGCACCCGCCTGCCCAATGGCGGGCCTCCTCATGGAGCCCCTGAAAAGTTTGACTCCATCGGCGGCAGCATCTCGGACGACTGGCCTTTCCATGCCGCTGCCAGTGTCATCCGTGCACACTCTTTGTTACGCAGTTTCCCTGAGGTGCAGGCAGAAAATACAGCGGTGACTGGCATCAGTTGGGGCGGGTACACCACCTGTCTGGTGGCTTCGCTGGATGATCGTTTCAAGGCGGCTGTCCCTGTTTACGGCTGTGGATTTCTTTACGAAGGTGAGTCTGTGCAAAAGCCCTCCATTGATCGCCTGGGAGATCGCCGGGCGGACTGGGTGCGCGAGTATGATCCTTCCAGCCTGCTGCCCCGCTGCCGTGTGCCCATCCTGTTTGTCAATGGCACCAACGACATCCACTACCCGCTGGATAGCTACATGAAGAGTTACAACGTCGTGCCGGGAGAGAAGCAGATGCGCATCCAGGTGAACATGGCGCATGGGCATCCGCCTGGTTGGGCCCCACAGGAAATCGGCCTATTCATTGACTCTAAATGCCGTGCTGGCCTGCCCCTTACCGTGCCGGGTTCACCTATCGTGGAGGGAGGCCAAGTGAAAGTCAGCTACACAGGAGGTGCCCCCCTGAAAGAGGCTAAACTGCACTACACCACCGACTCCGGCGTGCGTGCGAAACGCACCTGGAAAAGTGTGGATGCCGTCATCCGAGACGGCACAGTATCCGCGCCTAAACCCCCGGCGGAGGCCAATACCTGGTTCCTCACGCTCACGGATGAACGCGGCGCCATGGTCAGCACAACGGTGCAGCTTCAGCCTTGAGGCATGCCACCCTAGATCTTCCGGCGCTGACGGTACTGTCCCGGTGTCTGTCCCTGCCTTTTGCGAAAGGCCTCCGCCATGTATTGCGGGTGGGTAAAGCCCGCCCGCTCAGCAATGGCATCCAGCGTCAGATCCGTCTGCGTCAAAAGCCGTTCCACGAGGCCAAAGCGGATGCGGTTGATCTCCTCCCCTGGAGAGCGGCCGATCTGTTTTTTCATCTGCCTTTCCAAGGCACTGCGTGAGAGTGAGGCAGCCCGCGCTACCTCATCCACCCCGAGATTTTCGGTCGCGTGCTGGCGGATGTAGGTCAGCGCCCGTGCCAGTCGTGGATCTTCCACCGCCACGATGTCTGAGGACTGCCGCACGATGAAATCCCCCGCTGGCAGCAGCGTGCGTTCGGGCGGCCGGGTGCCCGTGCGAATCCACGCATCCAGCATTTGCGAGGCCGCATAGCCCACCGCTTGGCCGCGCAGTTGCACGCTGGAGAGGGGCGGCCAAGCCGTCTCACACAGCAGTCGGTCATTTTCAGCTCCCACCACCGCTACCTCCTCCGGAACAGAGATGCCTGCCCGCCGCGCTGCATCCAGCAGCCAAAAACCTAACTGGTCATTGCTGGCAAAAACGCCCACCGGTTTTTCCAATGAAGTTAGCCAGTCAGCCAGCGCCTGCTGGTGCTCATCCCAGCGGGGGCGCTGGCTCGGGGAAAAAGCCTCAAACACCGGGCAGGCAAAGCCCTCACTTTTCACCGTCTCCGTAAACCGCTGAATGCGCTCGCGAAAGAAATCGAGCGAAGGATCTAGATACGCGGCGAAACGCTGAAAACCCCGGCTGCGCAGATGCACCGCTACCCGCACGCCGATCTCGCTATTGTCCATACCCACAAAGGGAAAAGGCTGATCAGGTGAGGAATCTCGCAACTCCATGACCGGCAGGCCAGTGGCCTTCAGCCGCTGCAGCATAGCTGCATCTCCTGTGCGTGCTAGGATGCCGTCCCCGGGCCATTCCTCTAGCCACGCTGGGTAACTGGACAGCAGATCTCGCGGCTCCAGATAGAGGGACCACGGGCCATGTTCCGCCACGTAGCGCCGTACCCCAGCCACGATGTCCTGCCCATAGGTGCGGGAGGTATCCACCAGCATGGCGATCTGCGGGATGTGCGCGGCCATCAGGGAGGGAGCTACAAAAGTTTTCCTCCATTCACCTCGGGGATCCAGGCCTCCATGGCCAGGCTGGCAGCTCCCAGGGCGCCCGCTTCATCCCCGAGATCTGAGGGGACAATGAGCGGCGGCATTTCCCTGAGCACGGGCATGATCACCGTGGCCTGTTCCGTGATCGCTTGGCAAAAATGTGGCCCCAGGGCCGTCAGCGGCCCATGCAGGAAGTATCTCTCCGCATCAATCAAGAGGTGCAGCAGCCCGATGACTCTGGCGTAGTCAGAGATCACCAGGTCCCAGGCCTTTCCCCTCTCTCCCGCCAGCCCTTTTAGGGCCGCCCGCAAGTCCATCGGCTGAGTATCCTGTCTGCCTCCGGTGAGGCGGCGCCACACCATGGGGGCCGTCAGCTCATCATGCAGTTCCCCCCCACCACCTTGCAGTGGCCAGGGCCAGCGGCCGATCTCGCCCGCCGCATGGTGGCCGCCTCTCAGCAGTTCACCATTTTTCATGATGGCGATGCCAAAGCCACTTCGTGGACCCAGGATCACGTAATCGTCCAACTCGCGCCCCCCGCCAAACCAACGCTCTGCCAGGGCGATAGCGCGCAAGTTATTTTCCAAGGTGACGGTTACAGGAAAGTCCTCACTGAGTTCCTGCACCAGCGGCACATTTTTCCAGTCGGGGATGAAGGCGTACTGCATCGCCACGCCTAACTCCGAATTCACCAATCCAGGGGCTCCCACGCCCATGCCTAGCAAAGGGCCCGGGGCCAGCTTTCCCAGTCCTACCACCACACTGCGGATCTCTCTCAGCACCGTCTGGGTGTTCGTTTTGGGCGGCAGTGGCCTCACCAGAGATGCCACCTTATGGCCGGCAAAGTCCACCCTCACAGCCTGCACACGTTCAGCATTGAATTCCACCCCGGCAAACCAGCCTGCATCCGGGATCAAGCTCAGCTTCCGCTGAGGGCGGCCCATGGCTCCCTGCTCCAGGCCGGATTCATTCACATAACCGAGCGCAATTAAGTGATCCACATAGATGCCCACGGTCGAAGGGGAAAGATTTGTCACTTTTGACAGACTGCTGCGTGAAGACGCATGCTGCCCGCGCAGTTGCAGGAGGATGGAAGCGAGGAGGACGGATTGGTCTGCGGGCTTGGTGCGCATGGGAAGAGACTACTTACTGCATGTCTTCTCAGAAATGCGAAATTAATCTTGCAAAGATTGAACAGGATTTTACAAAATTCGATACTGCATAAATGGAGATAAGTTACAGTATTCCTCGTCCTCCGCGCATTTTCGGCCATCCCCCCACCCCCGATGCCTTCTCCCATTCCTGTCCGCACGGCCTCACGCCAGGCTGAAGTCGCTTGGTTTTCCGCTCTCTGTGCGGATGACTATGAGTTTCTAGGCATTCCAGACGGGCATTTGCGCAGCAGTTTTGCTCATTGCAGTCACATCGTCCAAAAGGCGGACTCGCATGGCTTTCAAAACATCCTGCTCCCGTCAGGTTGGATCGCGGGCCAGGATGCCCTCACCTTTGCCGCAGCGCTGGCTCCACAAACACGCCAGATCAATCAACTCGTGGCTCTGCGCATGGGCGAAGTCTGGCCGCCGATGCTGGCGCGGGCCATCGCCACGGTGGACCATCTCTCGCAGGGGCGTCTGTGCCTCAATATCATCTCTTCCGACTTGCCTGGCTTGAAGGAAAGCAACGAAGTCCGCTATGGCCGTAGTCGAGAGATCATTCAGATCTTGAAAAAACTCTGGTCCACAGAAGGGTCTCTGGCGTGGCAGGGAGAACACTACCAGTTTAACCTACCCACCTGTGATCCGGCAAAACCTTACCAGCAAAATGGGGGGCCATTGCTTTACTTCGGCGGCATTTCTCCCCTCGCCCAGGATCTGTGTGCCCAGTTCTGCGATGTCTTTTTGATGTGGCCAGAGACGGAGGCGCGACTGGAGGCCACCATGCGCGGCATGGCAGAAAAGGCAGCCTCTTACGGACGCCAGATTGACTTCGGTCTGCGCATCCATGTCATCGTCCGGGAGACCGAGGCTGAGGCCCGCAACGCAGCGGACCGATTGATCTCTCGGCTCGATTTAGAGAAGGGACAAGAGATCCGGAACCGCTCCATGGACAGCCAGAGTGCCGGAGTGCTGCGCCAGGATGAGCTGCGTGCGATGAGTCCAGATCTCTTCATTGAGGACCACGTCTGGTCTGGCATCGGCCTTGCGCGCAGCGGCTGCGGCAGCGCCATCGTTGGGGATCCGGATCAGGTGCTGGCGAAACTTCATCGTTACATGGACCTCGGCATCCGTTCCTTCATCCTCAGCGGTTACCCGCATCTGGAGGAGTGTGACCTCTTCGCCAAACATGTCCTCCCTCATCTGCCCACCTGTCGTTTGAATGAAGTCCAGGGCCGTCTCGTCCCCCAGCCCGTGACTCCTCTCACCACGGCCCCTAGAACTTAACGTTGTCCACTTCAGTGGCCCAAAAGTCATCTTCTCAGGCCTAACCATCTTTGATCTCATGTCTGCTCCCGTTCGATTTGCCCTTGCCGGTTTTGGTGCCTGGGGAAAACTTCATGCCCAGTCCATCGCGGGTAACTCAGAGGCTGAACTCATCGCCATCACTGCCCCCTCGGCAGCCTCACAGGCTGAGGCACGCCTGCTCTACCCCCAGGCACAGATCTTTGCCGATGCCAGAGAGTTGATCGCCCAGGCAGACTTTGAGATACTCGACATCGTCACTCCCAGCCACACACATCGCGATCTCGCCCTCGCGGCCATGAGCCGTGGCAAACATATCCTGTTGGAAAAACCGATGGCCATCACGCTGGACGATTGCAAGACCATTGTCGCGGCAGCTCAAGAGCATGGCGTGCAGCTTGCCGTCGGCCATGAGTTGCGTCTTTCTTCCCAGTGGGGAGAGATCAAAAAGATCATCCAGCGTGGCACCATCGGGGACCCGCAATACGTCTTGGTCGAGCTTTCGCGCAAGCCTTACCGCCTTGGGGCCAGCGGCTGGCGTTATGATCCACACCGCGTAGGCAGTTGGGTCTTGGAGGAGCCCATCCATTTTTTTGACCTCGCTCGCTGGTACTTAGAAAGCAGTGGAGACCCTGTGGAACTCCACGCTTATGGAAACTCACGGGATCCTCAGCGCCCTGATTTGTTCGATAATTTCAGTGCCATGTTTAAGTACGCCAACGGCAGCTACGCGGTCGTCTCGCAAACGCTGGCTGCCTTCGAGCACCACCAGACCATCAAAGTCAGCGGCACCCAGGGGGCCCTCTGGGCAGGCTGGAGCGGTGCTCTGGATCGGACTTTAGAGCCCAGCTACTTTCTCAAAGTCTTTGATGGTGAAAACCTCGAAAACGTGAAGATCGAAAAACACAGTGGAGAGGTCTTTGAGTTGCGGGAGGAAATCGCTCAATGTGTGGACATGGTCCGCACGGGTAAATCGCCCATCGCCACCGGGCTAGACGGTCTGTGGTCCGCCGGCCTCTGCCTCGTCGCCGAGGAATCCATCCGCCAAAAGCGGCCTCTTCCTGTGGGAGAGATGCTGGGTTTTTAAATCGGATGGGTAGAAAGATTGGGGGTAGAAAGATTCTTTTAAACTTTGTTATGCCTGTGGAATGTGATCTTCGATTTCCGCTGTTGGAGCGTGAGGCATTCCAGCATTTAGATTACCGAGTGATGGCTTGTGCCTTTGCTTCACATCGTGAATTGGGCCAACATTGCACGGAGGAAATTTACAGAAATGACCTCATGGGACGGCTAAGGGAAGAAGGTATTGGGCCATTGCATTCAGAAGTTCTTGTTTGGGTCAGGCATCATCGCTTTGCAAAAGACTACCGCCTGGATCTTGTCGTGGCACAGCAGTGTATTTACGAGCTCAAGGTCGCCAGATCCATCGCACCTAACCATGAGGGACAGATACTGAACTATCTTTTGTTAACGGATTGCGCTCATGGCAAGGTGTTGAATTTTTTCCCTTCATCATTGGAATCCCGTTTTGTAAACAAATCACTCACCCGTCAGGAACGCAGTCGATTCACTTTGACGCAGAATCGATGGCAAGGTGGGGAAGAGCTCAGAAAAACAATGATTGATGCAGTTGAAGATCTAGGGCTATTTATAGAAACAGCTTTGTATAACCAAATATTGGTTCACCACTTTGGAGGTGCCGAGTTGGCCATGCAGAATCAGCCCATCGTTCGCAATACCCAGGTTTTGGGATGGCAACCTTTTCAAATGTGTGGGCCCGATGAGGCCTTCCGAGTGACTGCTTTACCCTTGCGCAGCATGAAGGCTCAGCAAACCAGCTTTCTAAAGATGCTTGCCCTGACAAAATTGAAAGCCTTTCATTGGATCAACATGAACGGCCATTCTCTTCATTTCACCACGCTCACCGTCTAAAATTTTTCTACCCTCAATCTTTCTGCCCCTCGCCTCAATTTGCTCCCTTCATCTCCATGACGTCATCCTCCAAATGGTACTCCGGTGTCACTCGTTATCAGTGGCTGGTGCTCATCGTGGCCTCGTTGGGGTGGGTGTTTGATGCTTTCGAGGGCCAGCTTTATAACATCACTCGGGCAGACATGCTGCCGGATCTCCTTCAGGTGAAAGGCGATGATCCTCTGGTGAAACTTTGGGGGGAGCGTTTTCTCGGCATCTTCCTTATTGGCGGCACTCTGGGCGGCTGGATCTTCAGCTCCTTAGCCGACAAATGGGGGCGGAATCCGGTGATGGCCCTCACCATTCTTTGTTATTCATTATTCTCAGGCCTAACGTATTTTGCCACGGAGATTTGGCATGTCGGAGTCTTGCGTTTTTTGGTCGCCATGGGCGTGGGGGGAGAGTGGGCCGTCGGTGCAGCTCTAGTGGCAGAGGTTTTTCCAAAACAGGCGCGTGAGCGTGCCAGCGGCATCTTTCATGCCACCAGTGTCATGGGCCTTTGGTTAGCGGCGGGTGCCAGTCTGCTGGTGGGCACGCAGTGGCGGTACGCTTATCTTTTGGGTGTCATCCCTGCCTTATTGGTGCTGTGGGTGCGCATCAGCATTCAAGAGCCTGAATCCTGGAAGCAGGCGAAACGAGACAAGGCGGAGCGCATGGGCAGTTTCACCGAATTGTTAGGAGATCCGATGTGGCGGCGGCGTGCTCTGTTAGGTGCAGGGCTGGCCATGGTGGGACTAGCGACTTTTTGGGGAGTCGTGGTGGCAGGGCAGGACTTGGCCGCAGATCTCCTCAAGCGCCTGGGGGATCCAGACTGGGCTCGTCAATCCAAGATCGCTTTCGGGTTCATCCAGACGGCGGGTGCCGGGTTGGGCATGTTAGCCTTCGGTCCCTTGAGTGCCCGCTGGGGGCGGCGGAGCACCTTCACGATCATGCATCTCACGGCCTTGGTGATGACGCCCGTCGTCTGCTGGCTACCGTCGCATTTCATGAGCTACGGGCTACTCCTCTGCCTGCTCCCCATTTTCGGTTTTTTTGCCCAGGGTATCCATGCCGGTTACGCCGTTTATTTCCCGGAGCTTTTCCCCACTCACTTACGCGCTACCGGCGCAGGTTTTTGTTTCAATACTGGCCGCATCCTGGCTGCGCCTGTTCTCATTTGGCTCTCTGCCTCCATGAAGTCAGCCTTTGATCTGCGGCTGGCCATTACTTACCTGGCGGGCCTTTTCCTCCTGGGGCTCGTATTTCTAGCTTTCTTGCCAGAAACCCGGGGCCAGGACTTGCCTGAGTGAGATCACTGCGCGGCGGTGGATTTCACCACATCGCGCGCCAGTTTTAGCACCTCACCACCATGTTCCATGATGAGGGATTTTTCCTTCGCGGGCTTGGTCGGCAGCGGCGTGGCTGGTGCTCCGCTAGGGTTGTACGGTTTGATGTCTGGCAGTGGAATGGTCTTTTTTGCCGGAGCTGCGTTGGCTGCCTGTGTATTGGCGGGTGCTGCCGGGCCTGTGGCTGCTGGAGGGGGCGCGGGTGGGGCGTCGGTAGCTGGCGTCGTCGTTTTAGGTGATGCGGGCGGCGGTGCTGGCGGTGTAGAGCCCTCAGGCTTGCTGGCTGGAGCCGAAGGCGGGTTGGCAGGGGCGGTCGGCGCCGGGTTTGGGGGGCTACTGGGACTTGCGGCCGTCGTTCCGGGTGGGGTTGTGGCCGGGGTCCCGGCCGTTGTCTGCGCCGTGGTCGTGCCTGGAGTCGTCACCACAGGCGTGGTCTTCATCTTCACCGCCTTGTAGAGCAGATTGTAGTTGTGGCGGATGGCGGCAGGGAAAGACACCCGGCCCGGTTCCACGATCTTCTCGCGCAGCAGTTTGGAAGAAAGATCCGCGACGAGATCGGTGCCGACTTTCACCGCTCTTTCGATCTGAGGGGCGGCTACGGAGGTGGAGGCTGAGGCACCACCTTTGATGAGCTCACTGCTGATGGTGCGGCCTTGCAGGGCCAGACTGCTCTGCGCAGAAACGAGATCACCTTCCGGGGAAAAGCTCAGTTCCAAGCTCGCGTGATCGTCTGAGGCAAAAAATCCCCGGCGGTGGTCAATGCGCACGGAGACGAAGATGCCACCATCTGGGGAAGGGGAGACCTCCGGCTGGTAGGTGCGGTAACCCGCCTCAGAGATTTCATACTCCGCTGCTTTGCCTTTGCGGGCCAGCCAGCCACCCAGGCTCAGGCCAAAGGCGTCCACATCCACTTCCACCTCAGCATGGGCAGGGGTGAGGAGGCCCAGGAGGGCGATGACGAGCAGGGGGCGTTTCATCAGAGTCATGGGGAGTTGAACGGGAGCCGCCTTTAAACTGTTTCTACATCTGTTTTATTCAAGGTGATTCACGACCGTGCCTGCCAGCACACAAAAGAAGCGCCGGGTGTCGTTAGGCCTGTGTGCTGAACCTTTCAGCATCAACCCGACACGCTCATGAAACCAACTTACCGAACCTTCGCCCTTCTCCTGCTGGGCCTCACTGCCAGTGTAGCCTCACTCGCAGCCCAGGAGACTCCTCCTCCTGCAAACCCCGCTCCGGAGGTGAGGCCCCCAGATGCCCCGCCCACCCCGCGCGCAAACCCTGCGCCAGAGGCTGACCGCCCCGCAGGAGATAACCCGCGAGGCCGCAGCCCTGAAAGCACGCCGGATAACCCGCGAGGTCGCAGCCCTGAAAGCACGCCAGATAAGCCGCGCGGTCGGAGTTCCGAAGAAGACACCCCGCCTGGGCGTGGCGCGCCCCGTCAACAGCCCCATGAACGGGGGGATACGCGTGGCTCTCCTGAGCGTGGACCCAGCCGGGAACGTTCAACGTCTAACAATGAGCGCGACCGAGGGGGAATGGATCGCCCGGAAGGTCGTGGCCGTGCGGAAGGGCCCCCTCATGAACGTGGGCGTGGACGTCAAGAACACCACTCCTCTTCCAGGCACCCGCAAGAGAGGGCTCACTTTGAGCGGGAAGATCGGGGGGCTGGCCGTCGCCAGCCACGTCATGAAGAAGGTCGTGGTGGCGAGTCACGCATGAGTCATCGAGGCGAAAATCGCCGGGGGCCTGCGCCTTCACGCTCGCGTCATGAAGGCGAAGCTCGGCTGGAGGAGCGTCTGGAATTCCGAGGTCCGCCGCGTGGCCCCGAAGTACCTCATGCCCACCTTCACCGTCATTCTCACCCAGATCATCGTGAGGGATCTCCTCCACGCTCCATGGCTTCGCCGCGTGGGCAAGGACACCAGGCGCATCCATCCTATCGAGGAGATCATCCACGTTCGGCCACTCCCCCCGCTCACCGTGGCCCTAGGGCAGAAAGTCACACCCCGCGCCCGGGAGGCCGGGGCCATGCAGAAGAACCCCGCCGGGATGGCCCCTCACGCGCACCTGAACACCACGAGCGCGGAAAAGGCGGGCCCGATGGAGAATCGCCGCGCGGACATCGCAAAGATCACATGGAGCGTCAGGGACGCCCCATGAACCGTGAACAAAACCGTGGCGACCACTTTCGCAGCGCTTAGACCGATTTCCAAAACCTTGTCCGAAAAGCGGCAACGGGGTGGGACGATTGGCGGCGTAACTCACTTGGCTGTTATCATCAAGATAGTAGCCTGCGCTCTTGCCACTCATCCCACCGCACCCGCCTTTTCAATCGGACCCTCTTTTTGGAAACCGGTCTAACAAACAGGTTTGCTAAAAAAATCCCCGCAGCGCGGAGTGTGGTTCACGCCACCTTCGCGCTGCTGACGTACTTGAGCAGATTCGCCAAAGTGCTGCGCATGTCTTTGCGCTCGACGATCATGTCCACCAGGCCGTGCTGTTTCATGAACTCAGCCGTCTGGAATCCTGGAGGCAGATCTGCATGGGTGGTTTCTTTCACCACTCGTGGGCCTGCGAAACCGATCATGCATTTAGGTTCCGCAATGATGATGTCACCCAGCGTGGCAAAGCTAGCCGTGACTCCCCCGGTGGTCGGGTGAGTGAGCACTGAAAAGTAGGGCAACTTGGCTTCTGCATGGCGTGCCAGGGCACCACTGGTCTTAGCCATCTGCATCAGGCTCAGGATGCCTTCGTGCATGCGTGCGCCGCCCGAGGCAGAAAAGACGATGACGGCTTTTCCCTCCGCTGTTGCGGCCTCGATGGCACGGGTGATTTTTTCACCCACCACACTGCCCATGCTGGCACCGAGGAAGCGGAAATCCATGACCGCGAGAAGCACTGGAACACCTTCAATGTTCGCCCGGCCCGTGACGACGGCTTCTTTCAGCCCAGTCTTATTTTGGTAGGCTTTCACTTTATCCACGTAGCCTTTGAAACCCAAGGCATCCACGGAATCGAGCGGCAGATCCATTTCCACAAAGGTGCCTTCATCCACCAGACTGGCGAGGCGTTCGCCGCTGCTGATGGTGAAGTGGTAACCGCAGTTCGTGCAGACCCGGAGGTTTTTGGCGAGTGTTTGCTCAAAGAGGCTTTCTCCACAGGAGGGACACTTGGTCCACAGCCCTTCGGGCATGTCCTGTTTCTTTTCACCCAGTTCGTTGACAGTGCGCTTTTTGAAAAATCCCATGATGTGATGTGTCGTCCCGTCTTTCACAAGCAGACTCCTCGTTCATCCCCGGATGGCTACCGCAGGAGCGGCTGTGAGAACACCCCACAACCTGAACCAAAAGCCCGATGGTTACCGGACGTGAGGCGGATACTAACCACGTGCTGCGGTAATCACCACCACTTTTTCTACCCCCGCCTGCTGCTTGAGGACTTTTGCACACTCATGGGCCGTCGCTCCCGTGGTGAGGACATCATCCACCAGCAGGATGTTCCGGCCCTTCAATTCCTGAGGTGGTCGCCAGGAAAAGCGGTGCGAGAGCGCAAAGGCTCCCCTTAAATTTGCCAGGCGCTTCCGTCTTTGCAGGTGGGCCTGGGCCACCGTCCGAGTTTGACGGCTCAAGGATTGCGCAGCGGGAATCCCCGTGCGTTGGGAAATTTGACGGCACAGTTCCCAACTTTGATTGAATCCCCGCCAAATTTGGCGGGAAAAATGCAACGGCACAGGCACCAGTAACCAGCGACGCAGATCCTCAGAGGCTAGGCGTGGATCTTCCAGTGCTGGCAGTAGCAGGTCCGCAAGGGCCGCCCGCAGTGAGAGATCGCGACCATATTTATATCGGTGGATCACCTCCCTCACCGGTTCGCTAATCTGGTAGCCCGCCACGGCGAAATCATACGCGACGCGGTGGCCCGTGCAGTTTTGACAGCGAAAGGCCTCCGTCATCGCACCTGAAAACATCTCCCCGCAGACGCTGCAATAAGGCGCGGTGGTCGCCTCCATGTCCTGCTGGCAAGTTCCGCAAAACCACGCGCCTACCCCTTGGCGCGGGGCTTCGTGCGGCAATAAAACCTCGCAATGACGGCAGAGCCGAGGGTAAAACCCATCCAGCACGACCTGGCACGTCTTTTGCCAAAAGTGCTGCACCGTACGGAGAAACTGGGAGGCCCTGGGCATGAAGCGGGAAGTGGAACTGGGACGCGCTACCTGCATTCCCTGAAAAAACAACTGCTTCCCTTCAGGAAGATCACATGCCTGCCCTTGCCAGATCTCGGAGCGTCTGCGTTACTGCATCCATGAGATGCCTGCTCGGCCTAGTTGTGATGGTTTGCCTCAGTTCCTTCGCCCAGGCGGTGGAGCTACTAGGAACTCCCCAAGTGCAAGTCACGCCGACTTCCGCCACCCTCTCCTGGAAGACAGATGTCGCCTGCGGCACCCGGGTCCATTACGGCTTCAGCGCAGATAAACTGGAGCAAAAGAGCGAAGGCCCCGTCACGGCCCAGCATGAAGTCACCTTGGTCAATTTAAAGGCTGGCACTGTTTATCATTACAGCCTCGGCAGTGCCCGCCAGCGCCTGCACAGCGCAACCTTTGAGACACCGGGTGCGAGCTCAGCGGTGGTGGCTCCATCTCCGTCTCCGGCCCCCTCACGCAAATCCATCTTGGATCAAGTCATCGGCCTGCTAGGCGCCGATGAAAAACCTGCGGCCAAACCACCCACCCCGCCCACTCAGCCACGGGCACCCCCCACGCACCAGACCTGGGGGCGAATGGAAACTTTGCAGGATCACTTTGTGAGACACGGGCCCGATTTCCAAAGCCGGACGGCAGATGACTATGCCGCGCAGGCCTGGCTCTTTCTCCAGCGGGCAAAGCAGGGCCAGTTACCCATGAAGTGGGACGATAGCGAGGGCACGCTGCGTGTGTTTGATCCTCAAACAAGGGCCTTTGCCGCTTACAATCGGGAGGGCCGCACCAAGACCTTCTTTCGGCCAGGCAACTCCTCCTACTGGCAGCGCCAGCCGGGGCGCCCCATCTCTAACCTGCCGTTTTAATTGCCCATGAAACCCACCCTCCATTCCTGCCCCGTGTGTGGCTACCCCAAGCTCCAAGAGCCCCCTCGTAGTGCCTCTGGAGGCCCGAGCTATGAAATCTGCCCTGCCTGTGGCTTCCAATTTGGTGTCAGCGATGACGACGACGAAATCAGCTACGAAGTCTGGCGGGAGGAATGGGTGGCAAGCGGCATGGAGTGGACCAGTCTGGGCATCTCCCCACCTCGTGGCTGGGAAAAGCAAAAGCTGACGCACCTTCCCAAGTCCGCCAGCTAACCACGCCCCAAGAAAGCATCCTGAATCCTGGGGGCCTACCCCCAACTAAAAAAGGCAGGTCGTGGAGACCTGCCTTTTTTAGTTGAATGAATGGACCGATAGCGGGCTTAACCCAGCATCTTGTCTTCCGCTGCGGCCTTTTTCTTTTTCTTGGCGCCGGCATTGCGCAGTGCTTTCGGGATGGGGTCTTCCTTTTTCTGCAGCGCACGGCGCAGCTTCCGCAGCGCGATGTTTTGAAGCTGGCGGATACGCTCACGCGTGACGCCGAATTCCTGGCCCACTTCTTCCAGCGTGCGCGGCTTCTGACCGGCGAGACCGAAACGAGCGTCAATGATCTTGCGCTCACGCTCATCCAGCACGGTCAGCAAGCCATCCAACTGGCCATGCATGTTCTTGTGGCTGAGGAGATCAAAAGGCGTCTGGGCATTTTCATCGCCGACGATTTCACCAAACTCGGTGCTATCGTCATCGCTGATCGGCGCATCCAGAGAGGCTGGGCGCATGGAGGCGACTTTAAGCTGGCTGAGTTTGGCACGATCAATGCCGATTTCTTCAGACAGTTCATCATCGGTCGGTTCACGCCCCAGCTCTTCAGACATGGCCATGGCCACGCGACGCATCTTGCTGATCTTGTCCACCATGTGGACGGGTAGGCGAATGGTCTTGGACTGGTTAGCCAGAGCGCGCTTGATGGACTGCTTGATCCACCAGGCCGCATACGTGGAAAGTTTTCCCCCTTTATTAGGGTCGAAACGTTCCACGGCCTTCATCAGACCGATGTTGCCTTCGGAAATGAGATCCAAAAGAGGCAGGCCATAATTGGCATAGTCCTGGGCGATCTTCACGACCAGGCGGAGGTTGGCGCGGATCATGTGTGAGCGCGCTTCTGGGTCGCCGCGCTTGATGCGCTCGGCGAGTTCGACCTCCTGCTCAGGAGTCAGCAAGTCGGTCTTGCCGATCTCCCTCAGGTAGATCTTGATACCTCCGTCGAGTTCCATGTTAGACATTACAGATTTAAATACGGTGCAGTTTTGCTTTTCTTGACGCCCTACTGAAATGCAGGGGGTCGGCAGTATAGCATAAGGATGACTGACTTTCTCCTCATTTTTTCAAAGCAACTTTTCTGCCAAATTGTGGTGGTAGGGTTTATCGGCTGAAATTCACGGTTTTCGGCGCGCAAATCTATGACAGCTCCGTTGAACTAAAGTTTAAAACCATCGTCAACAAAATTTGCAAATAATTTTAACATTTGTTAACAAATCAAAAACAGCGGTTTCGCAGAACTATCTATTCATACGCGATTTTCAAAACACGGTTACCAACTCGATAAATCAGCCTTGCCAGATCATCCAGCCCTGCTATTTATCCTTTCAGAAGGAAGGACAGGAAGTTTAAAAATTTGGATCAATTGATCAATCAGGTTTTCTAAATTTTAAAACTTTTTGTGTTAATTCTAAAAAATATCTTGCAGGTCTAAGATGCTGCCGGTTATTATAACTTCAATCGCGGGTATAGCTTAATGGTAAAGTTCCAGCCTTCCACGCTGGCCATGTGGGTTCGATTCCCACTACCCGCTCCAGTTGTAAAACCCTGTTATTTCTTCCTGCTATGAGAGTTTCAATCGCTCTTCGATCCGCCATTTGCCTCCTTGGGCTGGCCTTCAGCGCCAATTTTTCCCAGACACTGGCGCAATCCAGCGGTTGCGATGACATTTCTCGGGACGTGGCTGCGGCTATCCAGAAAGATCCGTCGAAGGCTCTGATGATTGTGGAAGATGCGTTGGTGATCAACGAAACCTGCGCCTGCGAAATCATCAAGGCAGCCATCGTCGCTTCCCAGGCAGACAGCGCCATGGTCAATCAAATTGTGCAGACGGGTATTTCCGTCGCACCTAAAATGTCCGGTGTCATCATGGACTGTGCCACGGCCGTCTCCCCTGGCGCGGCGATCACCAATGTGGCTGCCACCACTTCTGTTGATCCGACAGACTCTGGTAAAAATCCTTCCAAGAATCCCTTGCCTGTGGCGCCGGTGGAGGAAGAGTTCATTCCGACTCCCAGCATCCGCGGTGTGTATCTGATTCAGCCGCCTGCGACAGGCTTCGTTCCTTGTGATCCCAAGTATCGCAAGTGCCACAACGTGCCTACTTCGCCTTGCAACTGCAAGCCTTGATCCTTCGGTTAAACGATTGAGTTTCGCTCACCTCTCAACCTTTCCCGACCATGCGCTCACACCATGCTATGCTTTTTGCGGCCCTGATGCTCGCATCAGCCACTTCTGCTCTTTCGCAAGGGCTTACAGCCGTTCGGGATTTTTCGGGTGATTTTGGTGAGGATCAACCCTTAACCTGGAGCCTGACGGCGCGCGGCGGTTACGACTCTCTCAGCTATGAGGTGCCCTCGCCGTTCTTGCAGGATTTTGAATCCTACTACGCGCAGGGTGGCGTGGGCATGACCTATGCTGATGCGGACCCCACCACACCTTGGAGCATGGCTGTGGATTTAGGGGCGATCCATTATCTCGATGGCATTCCCCGCTACGATGATACTTTCTATAATGCGCGGGTGGCTTTTAACATCGCCCACCAGATTTCGCAGCGCCTGAAGATCAGCAACAACTTCTACCTTACGTATGAGGCCGAGCCGAATGTCGCTACCGGGGCTTCGACAACGCTCTACAATGGTCAGTACCTTTATGGTTTCAATAATTTCAATGTGAGTTACGCCTGGTCTCAGCGCTTTTCGACCACCACCTCCCTCACTGTGGACGGCATTTCTTATGAAGATGATGTGGTTTCTGGGCTGGAAGATCGCTTGTCCGTTTTGATCGCGCAGCAGTTCAGCTACGCCTTGACCAAGCGCACCAGCCTTGCGGCTGAATATCGTTACCGCATCACCGACTATCGTGAGCGGGATGACGTGGATGCCCAGTCCCACTTCGCTTTGGTCGGCGTGGACCATGCCTGGAGTGAGCGCTCCACAGGTTCCTTCCGCGTGGGGGCAGAATTCTTCAAATCGGATCGGGCTGAAAACACCTCGCCTTACGCGGAGGTGGCCTTCAGCTACCTCGTCGCCCGTCAAACGACCGCTCGCTGGTTCGGTTCCGTGGGGTATGATTCTTCCGAAATCGGTGGATATGACACCCGCTACGCGGTGCGCACCGGTTTGAATGTGAATCACCAGATTAATAAGCGCATTGCCGTCAATGGTGGCGTTTCTTATGCCTACAGCACCTTCGATGGCGGCGTGGGAACGGATGTCACGGAGCATTCACTGCTGCTTTCCACAGGCATCTCTTACCAGATGCTCGAAAACCTGTCTCTCGATGCCCGTTACTCCTATTCGGTCCTTCAGTCGGATGACTCATTGCGTGAATTTGATCGCAATAACATCTCGGTGGGGGTGACCGCTTCTTTCTGAGAAATCGTTTTTGCCAACAGCCCAAGTCTCTCGCCAGTGATCAGCCGCGCGCTGACACTGGCGAGTTGATAAAACCTTCGTTTCCTAACTTTTCCAGACTATCAACATCGCTATGCGTGACACCGGAAACGAGCTTCAGCAGCAGGCCATGGATTCCTGGCAAGTGATTCGGAATCGCTTCGGACTCATCATTTTATCCTTTTTGTTGGTCTTCGCCACTGCGGCCATCATCACGTACATCATGCCCCGCAAGTATCGCGGCTTGGTGGAAATGAAAATCGAGCGTGTGCAAAATAAGGTCCAAGTCTTCCAGCGCAGCACGGATGACTTTATGGCCCCGAGTGATGTGGTGATCAAAAACGAGTTTGAGAGCATCACGAAACCAGAAACGCTTTATCCCGTGGTGGATAAGCTGGATCTGCAGAAGCGCTGGTCCATGCCGAATCGCCAATCGGCGCTGGCGAAATTGCGCGGTAATCTGGATACCCAATCGAGTGTGCGGTCGGACTTTGTCACGATTGAGTTTTATGACCAAGATCCAAATACTGCGGCGGAGATCGCCAATGCGGTCGCTCAAAGTTACATGACCCGCCGTGTGGAGGTGGAGTCGAAACAGAAGAATGAAGCCCTGACGATGTTGGGCAAGCAGATCGCGGAGCAAGAAGAGCAGCGCAGTCAGGCGCGGCTCACCATGCAGGAGGCAAAGAAAAAAGGTGGCATCGTGGGAGAATGGTTTTCCAATGGAACCAATTCCACTACCCCGGGGGCCAACCTGCGCACCACGGAAGATTCGATGGTGGTGACTCGTGAGCAGGCATTGCTGCAGGCTGATTTGGAAGTGCAGTCGTTGAGTGCAGAGATCGATGAGTTGAGCAAACTGGAAGGGGATGAACTCGTCGCTCGAGCTTCAGGGCTGAAACTGGAGAACGCCAATGTCACCAGCATGATGGCAGACCTCAATAAACTGCAGGTCACACGCGAAGGTCTCGTCAATGCGGGGCGTGGGAGAAAGCATCCTGAAGTGGAAGGGGTGGATAGCCAGATCGTTCTCTCCAAACAGCTCATTCTGGATGCCGTGAAATCGCACCTTTCGGCTTTGCAGACGCGGCTGGACTTTGCCACCAAGCGCCGTGCCTCCCTACAAAACTCCAACAATGATGCGAAGAAAGACATGCTGGATCAGCAGTCTGCCCAGAATGATTACAAGACTGCGGCGGATGAAGTGGCCTACATCGAAAGCCTGCTGACCCAGCTCAAATCCAGTTACTTCCAGACCAAAGCCGAGCTGGAACTGGTGAAATCTCCCGCCACCATTTATGCCGTGGCAACACCAGAAGGAAAGCCGACAAAGCCTAATGTGGCGCTGAACTTGGCTCTTGGGGGTGTCCTGGGGCTGATGCTGGGCGTGGGCTTAGCCTTCTTCCTGGAATACATGGATACCTCCGTGAAGAGCCTGGATGATGTGGAACGTTTCCTGGGGGTGCCGGTGCTGGCAGTGATCCCTAAAGACGTCGCGGTCCTGCATCGGGCCAGTGGGTTCAATCCCGATGCAGAGGCTTATCGCATCCTGCGGACTAACATTGAGTTCAATCGCCGCAATCCAGATGCCAACTGCATCACTGTGACGAGCGGCGGAGCCGGGGAAGGGAAGTCCACCACGCTGTGCAACCTTGCCTTTGTGTGTGCCCAGGGGGGATACAGCGTGTTGCTCATTGATGCCGATCTTCGTCGTCCACGCATGCACACAATGTTTGATGTGAGCAATACGGTGGGCCTGACCAATTATCTGACCACGAACGTGCAGCTTGAAGAAGTGGTGGTACGCACACCGGTGGAAAACTTGTATTTCCTGCCCAGTGGCATGCTGCCGGCTGACAGTGCCGGGGTGCTGAATTCTCAACGCATGTCTGAGTTGATTGCAGATGCGAAAAGCCGTTTTGATCTGGTGCTGATTGACTCGCCGCCGATTCTTGGCGTGAGCGATGCGTCGGTTTTGGCCAACGAGGCTGACCTCACCCTCATCGTGGTGCAGCATCGCAAGCTGCCGCGTCACATGCTTTTGAGAGTGAAGCAAACGGTGGAAAACGTGGGCGGGAACGTCCTCGGCGTCGTTCTCAACAATGTAGATCTGCGCAGCGATTCCCAATACCAGTATTACACCAGCTACTACACGTATTACTCGCCTGACAACATGGCGGCTCCGGCTGGCAATAAGCCTGAGCGCAGGAAAAAGCAGACCTCCGCGCCCCAACCTGTGGCTGGTAAGGTGGCTTCTTCGAACACTCCACGCGGAGATCTTTTCTAACTCAGTCCTTCCCTGTTATGACTCGTTATTTTCTTTTCCTTTTGGTTTTTTTAGAGCTCCGGCACCTGGGTTATGCCCAGAGTGGTGAGTTGCCCCTGCGGCCCGGAGATCGCATCACCATTTCCGTGGGAGCCATCCCGGATAATGAAGTGGCCCAGATCAAAGGCGTGTACACCGTCAGTGACAGTGGAACCATCAATCTCCTGCACATTGGCGAAGTGCGGGCACTGGGGTTGAAACCTTCCGCTTTGCAGCGTTCGATTGAGCAGACCTATGTGAGCCGTGAGATCTACACCCGGCCAAACGTCCTTGTTTCCATTGACAGCGTGGGGGATGCGACGATGCGCCAGGTCATGGTGACTGGGGTAAACAAACCTGGTGCCGTGCCTTACAAGCAGAATATGACGCTGTCTCAGGCCATCATGACGGCGGGTGGCCCTACCCCTTTCGGCAGCATGCGGAAAGTGAAATTGGTCCGTGCGGGCCGCGCGCCTACCGTTCACAATCTTTCTTCGGGCACGGGCAATCCCAGCGTGGATGTGCAGGTGCAGCCGGATGACCAGATCATCGTGCCAGAGTAATCACCGTGGCACGCAAGCAGCCTGATCCCGCCCTTCGCGCCACCTTGGATGAGGTGAAGGCTGTGTATGCAGAGTTGGAGAATCGCCCTCTTCAGCGGGACTGCCAGATGCGTGTCCAGTGCTGCCATTTCCGGCTCACGGGTAAAACGCCCTTCCTCACTTTGGGCGAGGCCATCTATGCGGCCCAGGGCGTGCGCGCCAGTGGGCGTAAGGTGATGAAACCGCATCCTGAGGGAGCCTGTCCTTTACTAGGCAAAGATGGGCGCTGCACCATCTACGCCCATCGGCCTTTTGGCTGTCGTACGCACTTTTGCCAGCCAGCAGGGGGCATGTATCCGCGCAAGCACATTGCCGACCTCATCCACCGGCTGGAAGCTCTGGATGAAAAGTTAGGTGGCGATGGTTCGCGAGAGCTTGAGCCTGCGGTGGCGGATGCTTTAGAGGAGAGCCGCTGAGGGTACATTTCCTTTGTTCAAAGTGGCTGTGATCAGACGTTCTTTGGATGTGAGGTTGATCATCGCCAGTTTTTTCTTGGCCGGTGCTGCTGTGGCGGGCCCGGTATCTTTTTCCAAACAGATCGCGCCCCTTTTGGCGGATCAGTGCCTGGAGTGTCATCGCGCGGAAAAGGCCAAAGGCGGCTATCGGTTGGATGCCTTCGAGCAACTGCTCAAAGCTGGGGATAGTGAGGAGGTGCCAGTGGTCCCTGGTAAGGCTGAGGCCAGCGAACTGTATGAATTACTCGTCATCCATGATGAGACCGATCGCATGCCCAAAAAGGCCGATGCATTGCCTGAAAAAGACATCGCTCTTATTCGCCAATGGATCCAGGAAGGGGCGAAGTACGATGGCGCAAATGCCCAGGCTTCCCTGACCAGCCTGCTACCGCAGAAGATGGCCCAGACTCTGGAGAAATATCCGCGCCCCATCCCGGTGACGGCACTGGCTGTGAATGGCGATGGCAAGGTGTTAGTGACCAGTGGTTTTCATGAGGTGCTCAGTTGGGATCCCGCCACGGGGAAAATGAGGGGCCGCCTCCCAGGATTGCCGGAACGAATTCTGGGGCTGAGTTTTGTTCAAGGTGGGCCCTGGCTGGCAGTGGCGGGAGGGAGCCCCGGCCGCATTGGCGAGGTGTGGCTGGTGAACTTTGCAAAACCCAGCGAAAGGAAACGTCTCGCTCAGCTACGTGATTGCGCACTCGGCGTTGTGGCTTCAGCCGATGGTAAGTATCTCGTGGCAGGTGGTGCGGACAACCGTGTCCGTTGTTTTGCCCTGCCGGAAGGGAAGGAGATTTGGAACATCGAATCGCATGCAGATTGGATTCTTGGCCTTGCCATCAGCCCAGACAGCCAGCATGTGGCCACGGCGAGCCGCGACCGCACGGCGAAGGTGATGAAGATCACGAATGGGGAGATTCAGGGAACTTTTAATGGGCACAGCGTGCCTGTTCTCAGTGTGGCCTTTGCCCCCAATAGCCAGGAGGTGATCTCTGGCGGCAGTGATGGTGAGGCGCGCCGCTGGGTGCTGGATGGCACTGGGAAAAAGGACAGTACTTTACGCCCCTCCGGCCGCTCGGAAGTGCTGGCGCTGGGTTATGTGAATCAGGATACCCCCCTCACGGCCAGTGGTAGCGGGCAGGTCAGTCTTATAGATTCTAAGGCCCGTAAAACCAAAGCCCGACTGGCCATGCATGGCGATCGCGTGAATGCCATGGTGCTACTGGGGGCAGGTGCTGAGCAGGCGGTGATCACTGCCTGCCACGACGGGGAAATCCGCATCACTCGAATGCAGGATAACCAAGAGTTGCGCAAATTTATTGCGAGCCCGGGCTGGTGATTTTCACTTCACGTCGTCCCAACTCAGGTCGAACCTCGCCAGATACTTTTTCAGCCGGTCGGCATCGTTCGCCTTGGCCTTGCTTTCGCGAGAGATGGCGAAGAGTTTTCGGCCTGCATCAGAGAGGGTTTTGCTCTCGCGGCAGATGCTTACTACGTAGTCGAGTTGGGCGAGGTCAAAGGGGTCTATTTGGGCCCTTGCGTCGCTGCTAAGAACGGCGGCCTGCGTCGTAGGGACAGATTCTTGCCAGCCCTCCAGCAGCCGCGCTTTTTCCTGCTCCACACAGCTAACGGTGATGCGGCCTTTGGGGGCAAGGGTGGCCATGCGAGTGACGGCGGCATTGAGGTCGCGGAAGTTCGCGCTCCATTTGGCCTCGGGGCTGCGGGCAAATTTGAGAAAGGCTTCGCGAGCCTCTTTGTTAAAGCGCACCTGCCTGCGGTGAGATTTGGCAAAACGTTCCAGCTCAAAGTCCAAGTTGACGCTGATGTCCTCACGCCGCTCGGCCAGGCTCGGCAGGGTGAAGGTCCACAGATTGATGCGGGCGAGAAGATCGTCTCGAAATTTTCCTGCCTTCACCTCCGCACGCAGGTCGCGATTCGTGCCGACGATGAGTTGGAAATCACTGGAGACTGCTTTATCTGCACCGAGAGGGAGAAAGGTTTTATCCTCCAGGGCGCGCAGCAGCATCGCCTGTTCATCCAGGCCCAGTTCGCCGATTTCATCCAGGAAGATCAGGCCTTTATCGGCCTCCTTCAGCAGACCGGGGCGGTCCGCCTGCGCCCCCGTGAAGGCTCCTCGGCGATGGCCAAAGAGGGTGCTCATGGCCTGATCACCACGCAAGGTGGCGCAGTTGACTTCGACGAACCTTCCGGTTAGGCCAGCGCGGGTGGCGCGTAGATCGTAGATGCGTGAGGCCAGTAGGGACTTGCCTGCGCCCGTGGGGCCCATGATCAACATGGGGGCCTTCGAGTTCACGGCCACAAGTTCGATCTGGCCAATGAGTTGGTTGAAGGCTTTGCTCTTTGTCGCGATGCCGCTCTTTAGGAAATCCAGCGTCTTTTCCTGCTCCTGGGCAAAGCGCGTGGCGAGGCGATCATACTTGGAGAGATCCAGATCAATGATCTCATAGCGCCCAGCGGAAGTGGAATCACGTCCTTCACGCCTAACGGGTGAAGTTTGTAAAATGCGGGCTGGGATGAAATTCGCCTCATTGAGCAGGAACCAGCAGATCTGCGCCACATGCGTGCCGGTGGTGAGATGGATCAGGTAGTCCTCCTTTTCCGTCTTGAACGCATAATTGGTTATGAGATCATAGAGGCCTTCATAGACCTGCTGAAAGTCCCAGGGATCGGCAAAAGAGATCTCGTGAATGTTCACCGCTGTTTCGGGGGAAACTTGGTGAATGTCCTCAATGACCAACTGCGCCATTTCGGAGAACTTAGGTTCCACCAGAAGTTCTAGGCGGGAGATGATGAGGTCCTCCTGCTGGCACATGGCCACCGTGGGGCGCCATCTCGACCACCGATCTGTCCCTTGGGCACGGTCTAGCGAAGCGCCCAAGAAGCCAAAAACGACGGTGGATTTCATGAAAAGAAGGGTGGGATTAGATTTGGGTGCGAGAAATTTTAAACACTTATCTCAAAAGATAAAATATTATCTTTCTGAATACGCTATAAGAAAATATGCTCCGTGGTGTTTGGGGCGTCTGAGGCTGGATAAAATTTTCTTTCCCTTATTCCATAAGGCTTCCAGCCTCATGGAACACCTCCATGCCAAAACTTGGCACGGTCCTGGCAATACTTCTTCTCGTTCTCCGACTCCATGCAGTTTCCTGAGGCGATAGGCCAATGAACGCTGCGCATCGGTGAGGAGGGCAATGCCTCTGAAAAGGTACAACAACTCAAAAAATTCCTCCCGGATGGTCGGGGTGAAAGTCTGCTACGGCAGGCGGACACAACGGCCTGATGACTTTGCGAGCTGTCGGGTGTCGTGGCGAAAGCCGCCACGTTTGGCCCCTTCAGTTCCCGTCATCGGTCCGCCGATCCAGCCGGGAGGAACCTCTTTTAAATTTCTCTTTTTTATGACCACCTTCATTTCCATTTTCCGCCCTTTGGCCCGTCGCAGCTTTGTGGTGCAGGATCATCAAACGGCCCTGCATTTTAAAGATGGGCGTTACGTGGGGGTGCTGGCTCCCGGTAAGCACCGCTTCTGGACTTCCAGCCATGAGGTGAAGTGTGTGGACATGCGTGCTCAGGCCATCCTGGTGCAAGGGCAGGAACTCCTGACCGCAGACCAAGTGGCTCTGAAAGTCAGCGTGCTGGCCACTTTTCAGGTAGTGGATGCTCTAGCCATGCACCGTGCCACGCATGACGTGAGCAGCGCTCTTTATACGGATATCCAACTTGCTCTTCGTCAGATTGTCGCTGCCGATGCTGCCGAGGTGTTCCTTCAACAGAAAGGGGATCACGGCACCAAGCTGCTTGCGCTAGTGGCGGTGAATGCTGAGGCCCTGGGGCTGAAAGTCGCTCGCGTGGACATTCGCGATGTGATGCTACCAGCCGATCTTAAACGCAGCTTCATGTCTGCTCTCCAACAGCGGCAGGAAGCACAAGCGGGACTTGAAAAAGCCCGTGCTGAAACGGCTGCCCTGCGCACCCTGGCCAATGCCGCTAAGCTGATGCGCGATAACCCAGAGCTTCTTCAACTCCGCTATTTGCAAACTCTTCAGGAAGTGGGAACCAGCGTGGGGAATACCCTGGTGCTGGGGCTGACGAACTCAGACCAGCTTAAAGCTGTATCGAGAGCTTAATTCTCAATTCGACCTTATTCTCATATCTTTTCCCCAATTGCATTTTTCCCATGACCTCTCCTTTTCACATCATCAACGAAGCTGAAGCCTTCATTCCTGCCCGCGATAACAAGGGTAAACCGATCACGGTGATCGGGACGGAGGCGATCCGAAAGGGCTTTGACCAGACCTGCATTGACCAGGCGCTGAACTCGCGTTCGGCTCCGGGGGTGACGGACTTGGTTTTAAACCCGGATGCGCATGCGGGCTATGGAGCACCAGTGGGCTGTGTGATGGCTTCGCCCACGCACATTTATCCAGGCCCGGTGGGCGTGGATATCAAGTGCTCCATGTCGCTTCTGCAGATGAACATCCCGGCGAGTGAGATCGTGGATCGCACGGTGCGTCGTCGTCTCATCGAGGCCATCGTGGCTCGTACGCCGACGGGGCCGGGACGTGGTCAGCGTGAGGCGAAGAAGTCCCGCCGAGTCTCGGCGGCGCTCGGGGTGCAGGCTTGCACGGAAGGGGCGAGCCAGGCTGTGTGTGAGGCGCTGGGAATCCCGCCGGAGTGGGCGCTGCGCTGCGAAGACAGTGCGCACTATGGGCATGACGGAAACGTCTCCACCCTGCATGAGCGCCTGGACAAGATGCGCGCCTTCAATGCCTTCCCGAACTTTGAAAATAAGATGATGCAGCTCGGTTCTTACGGAGGTGGAAACCACTTCGGTGAGTGTGAGGTGGTGCAGCTGGACGAAGATCCGGCGATGCGTGCGACGGCGGAGGTCTTTGGTCTGCAGGATGATCGTGTCGCTTTCCTGAGCCACTGCGGATCGCGCGGGTTTGGGAACATTTTGGCGCAGCGTCAGTTTAAGGCGCTGGAAGGTTTCTTCCGCACCTGGGGGCTGGATTTCCCAGCGGGTGACAAGCAGCTCGTCTATGCGCCGCTGGGGACGCCGGAGGCGGATGCGTATCTGGATGACATGGCACTGGGGGCGAACTTCGCCACGGTGAACCACATGCTCATCAATGCGCTGGTGCTGGAGGCCTTCCAGGAAGTGCTGCCAGGAACCACGGGGCAACTGGTGTATTTCATCAGTCACAACATCGCACGCCAAGAAGTGGTGGATAACCAACTTTCCTGGGTGCACCGAAAGGGGGCGACCCGTGCGTTTCCTGGAGGTCACCATGCGCTGAAGGACACACCGTTTGCTGCGACTGGTCACCCAATCTTGCTGCCTGGAAATCCACGCGATGGCTCGGTGGTGATGGTGGCGAAACCGGAGGCGGTGAAGAGCTGCTACAGTGTCAACCACGGGGCGGGACGCTGCATGGGGCGCAAACACGCGTCTCGTGTGCTAGACCAGAAAACTGTGGATGCGGATTTCGAGTCTAACGACATCCTCTTCAATTCACGCCAGTATCCCATCGATGAAGCGCCGAACGCTTACAAGGACTTCAAAGAAGTGCTTCGCAGCGTGGAGTCCGCCGGTCTTGCGCAGCAGGTGTGCAAGCTGAAGGCGCGTTTTGTCATCAAGGATGCGGCGGAGGCGGATGACTGAGTCACGACGGAGTGTGGGCAAGGGTTTGTCCGCATTCCGTTAATTTTAATCTCAATGACGTTGATGTCTTTTTTCAAGAAACGCCTGAATCTCCAGGTGCCAGACGAACTGATGTCCATCATGCATTATTACGAAGACACGTGCGTTATGGGTTGCTGTGGCATTGGCTGCCTCGACCTGTCACCGCAACGTGCTGTTGATGGAATGATGGATCATGGCCTAGAATGGGGCGAGCATGGCTTGACCGCTTTGGATGCATTGCTTCAGGTGGTCTCAAAACATTCGGGATCGGTCGATTCAGACGACAATGGCTTTGGCGATTCTTGGGAATCAAGCGCGCAGGCTGTGGCCTTTTATGCAGTGTGAAGGATTCTTTGAGCGTCGCTATCACTCAAGTTCGTCAAGTGGGACTGCCTGAGATTTCTTGTAGCAAAACCCCATTCGAATGATTCCTCGAAGTCGCATCTTTTTTTGCCAAGTCACTCATTTCATTGTCGGATCTCATTCATGACCACTCGAACTACAACTTCTTCCAAAAACCAGCCATGGGCAGCTTTTGGCGCGTTGTATGGCGAAAATGAAGACATGCTGGAAGGCAATCGCGAAGGGTTGTTGGTGCTTCGGCAGGCCATTGATCAAGCGCTTGAATCTGGAGACAGTCGAATCGAAGAAAGCTGCGTGGAAGTCGCTGGAGTGCGCCGTCTAGATGAACCACGCACTCTGACAGAAAGCACTCAGTCTATAGGTGCAAAGCTGGCGATGGTGGGCTGTCTTCTTTTGATCTCACTCGCTGCCGTCATCTTCATTATAGGACTTATCCAAGTCACTCATTTCATTGCCGGATCCCATTCATGATCGCTCGAACTCAAACTTCCTCAATGCTGCAAATCTCCGGTGAATCCGGCGGTGGTCAGTTGCTGCGCTCAGCGTTGTCGTTGTCCATGGTGACGGGACAGCCATTTCGCATGACGAACATCCGTGGCAAACGCCCCAAGCCGGGACTGATGCGCCAGCATCTGACATGTGTGAAGGCGGCGGCGGAGGTCTGCCAGGCGGCGGTGGATGGCGCGGACTTGGGCTCGGTGGAACTGGTCTTTTCGCCTGGGCGGATCCAGGCTGGGGACTATGCATTTAACATTGGCAGCGGCGGTAGCACCACGCTGGTCCTGCAAACGCTGTTGCCCGCGCTGCTGCATGCGGAAGGGGTGAGCACGCTGAGGATCGAGGGTGGGACGCACAATCCCATGGCACCGCCGTTTGAGTTTCTGAATGAGTGTTTCCTGCCCGTGCTGCAAAGGATGGGTGTGGAGGCTGAAGTGGCCCTGGAGCGTCATGGTTTCATGCAAGCAGGGGGTGGGGTGCTGACGGCTACGATGGCTCCCATGAAGAAGTGGAAGAAGCTGAAGCTGCTGGAGCGTGGGGATTTGCAGCAGCACTTTGGCCGCGTGCTGCATGCGCATCTGCATGGCGGCATTGCCCAGCGGGAGATTTCTACCGCAGCGAAGGTGCTGGACTGGCCTGAAGATAGGCTGGAACTGCGCGATGCCAATGACAGCGTGGGCCCAGGCAATGCGCTGCTGCTGGGAGCGCGATTTGCAAATGTGTGTGAGATCAGCACAGGCATCGCCCAGATGGGGAAATCGGCCGAAGCTGTGGCGACGGGAGCCGCGAAAGGGCTGAAAAGTTACCTGGCCTCCGAGGCAGCGGTGGGTGTGCACCTGGCAGATCAGTTGCTGCTGCCTCTGGCGCTGGCGGGCGGTGGAGAGTTCACCACCCTGACGCTGAGTAACCATGTGCAGACGAGTATGATGCTGATTGAAAGCTTTCTCTCCGTGCAGTTTGCGGTGAATGAGCAGGCTGCGGGGGTGAAACACATCGCCGTCCGGCCTGGGAAGTAGGTAGGGATACGTGTGCCTGCCCCTTGACCCTGTGGCTGGTGCTTGTACGTTCCAGCCTCACCCCCGTAATGCCTGACGCCCCCACCCTGTCCCAACTCGAGCTGCGTGTGCTCGATCTCGTCCGTGACGAAGTCCTCCAAACACCGCCTGGTTTCGGTGTCAGTTCTGACCTCTTTGAGGCCGGTTTGGACTCGATGGCTATCATGCAGTTGTTACTGCTTTTAGAGGAGCACTACGGCGTGGCCATTCCGGTGGGCAGTGTCTCACGGGCAAATTTTAAAACGGCGCAGACCATCGCCGCGCTGCTGGTGGAGCAAGGTTATGCCATCACCCAAGGCGCTGCGGAGGAACCCGCTCCTGCGCCCCCGCCAGAGCCTGTGGCCTTGGTGCCGAAGGCCCCGCCAGTGCCTGAGGAAAAATTTGATCGGTTGCCGCTGCGGGACTGTGATTTCTTCACGCATGCCTTTGATGAAATGCTGCGCCAGGCCGGGCAGGGGGGGCACATCGCGCGCTCTTTCATCGAGCTGGATCGTGCGCCGGATGTGGTGGCCCTGAAGGCGCTGCTGGTGCGTTTGCAGGATTACTTTGCCTTTCCCATCCTGACGGCGCAGCTCAAAAAGCCGAGCTTCTTTTCCCTGCCTCTCTGGGTGCCTGCCACGAATCCACGACCGCTGGAGTTGCAGTTGTGGTCCGACGAAAAATCCGTGGGCACGCTGCTGCCGCATGGCGCGCAAAAGTTTGCCGATCTGCAAACGAAGCTGGATGACATCATCAATACCTCCCTGCCGCAGTATGAAGACGGGTGGATGAATGTGCGCTTTGACCTGGTGGAAAAGGCCGATGGCTCCTGCGTCTTTGTTTTCTCCTGGAGCCATCTCATCATGGACGGCATCGGGGCGGAGTTTTTCCTGCTGGAGATCAATCGTTTGTTAGGGGGTGGGGGTGAGCCTGTGCCGGGATTTGACCTAACGGATCTGAAGGATCAGCGGGGTTGGGGTGAGCGGTGGAAGACGGCAAAGGTGATGCCGGCCTTTTTTGATACGGTGATGAGCAAGCCTTTTGAGGCGCTGGGCTCTGCCAAGCTCTCGGCTGGGCGGGCGCATTTTCAGGTCATCACTTTAACAGAAGCGCAGAGTGCGGAGGCGGCGCGTCGCAGTGCGGAGGTGTCCGGGCCGCTGATCAACATGCCGTTTCATTTGGCCTGTGCCATGCGCGCGCACCAGCGGGTGTTTTCCCATCGCGGGCAAAAGCCGGAGTCGCTGATGTGCTGCGTGCCTATCCAGGTGCGGCGGAAGGGCACCCGTGGTCCGCTTTTCCAAAATCACCTGACGATGTTTTTCTGCAATCTGGTGGCGGAGGATCTGACCACGCTGGATGCGGCGGCGCAGTCTCTGCACAAGCAGCACACACGGTTCATCAAAGAAAAGATCGGCGATGCCTTCCGTGATCTGATGTGGATGATGCGGCCCATGCCGCCGAGCCTGCACATGCACTTCATCAACTGGCACATGAAGGGTAAATTCAGCTCTTTCTACCACTCGAACACGGGGGTCTTTGCGCCTGAGTTGACGCACTTTGGCGGAGCCCAGGTGACGAACGCCTACCACGTGCCAAGCTTCTCAGATCCACCAGGGACGGGCGTATTCACAAATGAGAAGAATGGCCGCCTAGTGCTGACGCTGTGCTGGCGTGCAGGCACCATGACGGAGGAAGAGCGTGCCATCTTCATTGGTCAATTGATGAGTGACCTGGGTGTGACCGCCTAAAACCCCCTGACCCTAACGTTGCACAAAAAAGCCATCACGTCCTGTGCATGGCACCCGATGTGCTCTCTACTGACTGCCCATGCTGAATGTTGACATTTCCTCTCTTGGTCCCTGCCTGTTTCGCTCGCCGCTGCACCAGATCGGCAGTGTTCAGGTGCCCTATAAGACGGAGGCTGATCGTATCCTCTACACCAATAGCGTGCAAGGGCTGCAAGGTGAAAATGGGACCCTGAGCTTTGAAGAAGCGGGCCCTCGTGAACAGATCTTTTTTGATCCGCCGCGCACGACGGTCGGCATCGTCACCTGTGGTGGTCTGTGTCCGGGGCTGAATGACATCATTCGTGGCATTGTGAACCAGTGCTACCGCCAATACGGGATTACCCGGGTCTATGGGTTCCGCTATGGTTATGAGGGGCTGGTGCAGCGTTATGGTCACACGCCCATTATGTTAAGGCCGGAATCGGTATCCCAGATTCATAACTTTGGCGGTACCATTTTAGGCAGCTCCAGGGGCCAGCAGCCCATCGGAGATATGGTGGACACGTTGGAAGATATGTCCGTGGATATTCTCTTTGTCATCGGTGGAGATGGCACGCTGCGGGGGGCATCGGAAATCGCCAAAGAGATCGCCCGGCGTGGTCTGCGGAAGGCCATTGTGGGCATTCCCAAGACGATTGATAACGACATCATGTATCTGGACAAAAGCTTTGGTTTTGAGACTGCTTTTGCTGAGGCTGTAAACGCCGTGAAATGCGCCTACACAGAGGCCTGCGGGGCCGTGAATGGCATCGGCCTGCTGAAGCTGATGGGGCGGGACAGTGGTTTCATCGCTTGTTATGCCGCCTTGGCAGGTAGCAATGTGGACTTTGTGCTGATCCCTGAGGTGAGCTTTGCCATGGAGGGCACCACGGGGTTGCTAGAAGCACTGCGTTATCGCCTGGCGAAAAGGGGCAGTGCCGTCATCGTCGTGGCGGAAGGGGCGGGGCAGGAGCTCTTCCAGGCCGATGGGGCGACGGATGCGAGCGGCAACAAACGATATGGCGACATTGGTTTGCATCTGAAGGATCAGATCAACGCCTTTTTCAAAGCCCGGCGTATGGAGGTGAACCTGAAGTACATCGATCCTAGCTACATCGTCCGAAGCGTGCCTGCGAACCCGCAAGACAATGTCTATTGTTCACGCCTAGCGCAGTCAGCCGTGCATGCGGCGATGGCGGGGAAAACCTCCATGCTGGTAGGGCGCTGGCACAATTCCTTTGTGCATCTGCCGCTAGACATGGTGACTCATGGCCGCCGTAAGGTGGATCCTCACAGTGAACTGTGGCATGCAGTGCTGGAGAGCACAGGCCAGCCAGCGATGATGACTTAGACCCAATGCGCTAAGTCATGGGAGTGTGGTCAGAAGAAGGAGACTGCATGCGCGGCCACCAGCACACTGGCTGAACGGACTTTGCGGTGGCAGGAGCGAGACCGTGTTGGCGGCAGGGTCGCCTCCGCGATTTGCACCCTGATTCGCCGCACACCCTCCGTTCATCGCTGGAGCGCGGATCGGAGCGAATGATCTATTTCCCTTGCTTGGCGGTTTGCGGCGGCCCCCTTGGCTGCACCATTTATGAGATACTCGTTAGCCGTGTCACTGAGGAACGGTTGGAGGCTTTTAGGGCTCATTCAGTTCGTCTGAGCGGTCCAGTCTTTTCAGACCGGCTGAAGCCGGCACGACAATGCACGGCGACCTGCCGAGACCACCTGCTGGCGCAGGTAGCGACGGGGCGGGTCCCGCCCTCTTTAAAACTCGGGGGGTCCGTTCAGGTGTTCGCATTTTTCTGGCAGGCCGGGGATGAAATCCACCACTTGCTTTTGCGAGCGCAGTTTGTCCTGAAGCGTGGAGACTTTCACCGCCTGCACAGCGCTGCCTTCCTGCGCTGCCATCGCTGCGGCGATGCCTGCCGCGTGGCCGGTGATCATCCACACGCTTTCTAAGCGCAGGGTGCAAAAGGCCACGTGCGTGTAGCTGGCAGCTCCGGGCACCAGGAGGTTGGTGCATTCAGCCGACTGGGGCGTGAGGGCGCGGTAGGGGATCTGGTTTGCATAGCCCATGCGCCAGATGCGGCCTTCGTTGACGAATTCATTCTCGTTCAGGGCCACCCGCTGCACGTGATGGCAATCAATGAAGTGGCTGCTCATGCCGATGCTGTCCGGTTTGCGTAGGTCTGTCTGCACATCCGCCTGCTTCATCACATACACTCCGCGCATGCGCCGGGCCTCGCGCACGTAGAGCTGGTAGGGGAGGTGGCCGTTATCGGAGAACTCATCCTTGTGCAGCCCCAGCGCTTTCATTTCCGTCTGCACATTCGCTGGCACGGCCTCATCCTGCGCCAGGAAATGCAGCAGGCCCAGGGTGTAATCCAGGTGATCTGCATAGATGCGCGCGCGCTCTTCATGGCTGGCATCGGGCCAGTCAAACTGGCCGCCGAAGTGGCCTAGGGAAAAGATGGCAGACTGTTTGTTATTCAGCTCAAACTTGCCATTCCGCCGACCGTAGAGGTCCAGGATGTCCGCCAGCTTTACGGATTTTTTCTGGGCGGTCTGGTTGCGCAGCCAGCCGCCTAACAAGGAGTAGCGAGCTGCATTGTAATGCTGTGGGGCTGGGATGGGCACTTGCAGCTTGGGGTCCTTCGCCACGGTGAGGCGGAAGTTGTAGTTCATCGGGGCGCGATGGGCCTCGCCCTCTGTCAGATCCTTTGCCCAGGCGCTGATGCCGGGCAGCAGCTTGCCCTCGGCATCCACGGTGCGGGCCTGGCGGGGCACTTTGTCAAAACGAATGCCCGCTGCCTCCTCGCCAAACTCCGCCTTGGACTCGCGGCCCACTGCGTACTTCACGCCCGCGCGCGCCATGAGGTCGCCTTCATAACTGGCATCCACAAAGACCTTGGCAGTGAGCTTCGTGCCATCGGTCAAGGTGAGGCTGGTGATCTGGGCGCCCTCCTTGGTGACAGCGTCCACGGCTGCGCCGAACTGTACTTCTACCTTGGCCTCCTTCAGCATTTCGAGGTACACCTTCTCTGCGACGGAGGATTCAAAAAAATACTCCGGCTGGCCCGTGCCGTAGTGGTCCCCCAGCCGCCGATAAAACTCATCGGCAAAGCCGCCGATGGTCCACTTCAGCATGTGCTCACTCTCCGCCGTGTTGATGCCACTGGTACTCAGTCCTCCGACATGCTGAGTCGGCTCGATGAGCCGCACCTTCACCCCCTCCCGCGCTGCCGTGATGGCCGCCGCGATGCCGCAGGGCACGCCGCCATAGACCACTACATCCGCCTCGCGGACCTCCGCTGCCAAGGAGGGGGAAGCCAGGGCCAGGGATGCTGCCGCCCCTGCACAGAAAACAAAGGTTCTTCGATTCATGAACAGTCAGTGAAGCAAGGAAAGGGCAGGGCGGCAAGGTGATAGCGTGTTCCCACTCGCAGATCCCTCGTAGGGCGGGTGTGTCCGGCGCAAAAAGATTCCGCAAGCTCTTCCGTGTCATCGCCGGATTACCCGCCTTTCTTGGAAGGCCCGGGTCCTCCAAACCATTGCCGTTTTGGGGGAATCGAGTCGGCAGCCAATAGGGCACCGCTGGCATCCTTCCAGGATGCGGCGTTAATTGGGAATGACGATCTTGCCTAACCAGGGGTGCGGTCGTCCCGTATGCGGGCTCCCTTTACCGTCTAGCTACCGGCTGGGATGCCTCCAGCATCAGGGAGAGGTGAAGGCGGGGGCGCGGAATTTTACACCGCGAGAGATTGGAAGACCGCAGAGAATACGGTTTTGTTTCTCTCTGCGGTTTTGTCCTCTGTGGGGTCATTCTTTCTGAAGGTCCTTGCCCGTCGGGTGAGCAAGCCGGGTCATTACGCTAGTCATTTCTCCCAGCCCCAGCGGGGCGGGACAACCCAGCCCAGGGCCAGCGAGCCCTAGCGAGCGTAGCCCTGGGACCCCCGGAAAGAAACCGTCACCCCTCCCCCAAGCCCTGAAAGGGCGAGGCAGGAGAAGGTGGCGTGGCCCTCCTGCCTCGCCCTTTCAGGGCTCTCTGGCACAGAGAACACCGCCGTCTTATCCCCCAGGGCTGCGCCTGGTTCCCTGGCTGGCCCTGGGCTTGTTGTCTCGTTCCGTTGGGACTTCTGAGGGATTGGGTTACAGGCTGATTTCGCGAGGGAGGATCGGCTTACTTGGCTTCCGATCCACTACCCTGAAATGGAGCATCTTTGGTTAGGCTCGGAGGATTTTCTCCATCGCCTTCCCCTTGGCCAGTTCATCCACCAGTTTATCCAGGCAGCGTATTTCCCGCATCGTCGGGTCTTCCACCTCCTCCACCCGCACGCCGCAGACGGTGCCTTGGATCAGTGTCCGTGCAGGATTCATCTGGGGCGCTTCTTGGAAGAAGGTTTCAAAGTCGGTCTGCTTGTCCAACTGGGACTCCAGTTTCGGTTGGGTGTAGCCCGTCAGCCAGCGGATGATGGCATCCACCTCGGCCTTTGTGCGGCCCTTCTTTTCAGCCTTGGCGATGTAGTGGGGATAGACGTCCGCGAAAGGGGTGGTGAAGATGCGGTGTTTGGCGGGCATGGATCGTGGTCTGTTTTAACAAGCAGAATTTCGCGATTTGTCAGGTGCCCTCGCTCTTTGCAGAGGCTCATTGTCGGCGTACTCCAGTAGGCGCTGGTTGGCGTCATAAGCGATTTCTATCCGATGATGCTGCATGCTGCGCATCGCAATTTCGGCAGCCGTCATGGGGATCATAATGGCCTCGGCAGTCCCCAAAGTCACGGCATTGCTAATGGCCTGCCCGGATCCTTCATCAAAGGAGTTAAGCTTGCCCTGGTACACATGTGTATCCATAAACTTGGCCTTCAATTCCCTGCCATAAGTGTCTAACACCGTTACATCCGTGATCGTGGCGTTTGGGGCACCCAGTTGGCGATGCACCTCCGCTCTTTCCATTCCTGTCTTGAGGGTGACTCCTGTGGAAGCGGTCATCCAGGCGGAAACGCAGTTCGACATCGTCAGGCATGTGGCGACTAGCAGGGCAAGGCGGAGGCAATGTTTCATGTCAGCAGAGTAAGTGAGGCAGTTTGAAGTCTGCTCCGATGGATGTCGGGTCCAAGGAGGGCCACCCGCTGAGAAGATCATCGGATATCTCAGTGTCAGGCCATCCCGCAGGCTACCGATTCACATGCGGTATTTGGCCGCCCGCTGTATCATGGTATTTTCGATCACACACCCTCAGCCGCCTTTTTGATCGTGGCGATGTCGATCTTGATCATTTGCACCCTGGCTGCCATCGTTCACTCGCTGCCATTGAGGGCCTTGGACGGTGCGGTTTTCCATTCTCACTCCTTCGGCCACAGCCACACCATGTAGCCCACGTAGGCGGCCAGCAGCAGTGCCCCCTCCCAGCGCATCAGTTTCTGGCCCGTCCTGAGGATCGGTACCAGGACGATGGCAAAGGCGATGCCGATGTAGATGTCCGTCATCTGGATGCCGGTGCCATGCAGGGGCCTCAGCAGGCTGGCCCCGCCTAGGATGCCCAGGATGTTGAAAATGTTCGAGCCGATGATGTTCCCCAGGGCGATGTCCGGCTCCTTTTTCAGTGCCGCGACCACGCAGGTCACCAGCTCTGGCATGCTCGTGCCTGCGGCAACGATGGTTAGGCCGATCACCGCCTCGCTGATGCCATACAGCCGTGCCAGGCTCACCGCGCCATCCACCATGAAGCGCGAGCCCACCACCAGCAGCCCCAGGCCGCCTAGCATGAAGACCACATCCCGTCCCACACTGCCTTTGGGCGTGGGTAGCGCCTCCGCATACTCCTCCACGACTGCTGGTGACTGCCTCACCCGTTTCGCATACATGACCGTAAAGATCACGTATGCCACCAGCCCCGCCACCAGCAGGCCGCCCTCCAGCCGACTGAGGTGGAGATCATGCAGCATCCACCCGCCGATCATCGTAACGACCACCATGAGGGGGGCATCCATACGCAAAATTTGAAGCTGCACCGTGAGCGGGCAGATCAGCGCCGTTAGCCCCAGGATCAGGCCGATGTTGAGCGAATTGGATCCCAGCACATTGCCTATGGCAATCGCGCCCTCCCCATCCAGCGCCGCCTTCATGCTCACCACCAGCTCCGGCGCACTCGTGCCAAAGGCCACCACCGTCAGCCCCACCACCAGCGGCGTCAGCCCCAGCCGCAGCGCCAGCGCCGAGCTCCCCCTCACCAGCCCCTCTCCCCCAAAATAGAGCAGGATCAGGCCGAGCAGGATGAACGTCAGAGATTCAATCATGGGAGGAAGGGGAATGTCATGCATGTAACACCACGCGCCCGGATTTGTCATCTCTAGATCCCGCCCCCTTCGCCGACTTATGACAGGCTGGACGATGGCATCCGATTTCGCTCCTTACCCGTCTTAGGATCTACGGACCTAACAAAAAGCGCGGCGCTTATGGCCTCAGGAAAGCAGCCCGAGCTTTAGCTCGCCTAGGCCCTGCCTGGTCGGTTGCGTCGAAGGGGGAATGACCATCTCGCCTAACCAGGGATGATGTGGCCACGCTCCAGCGCCTCCTTCGTAGGGCGGGTGTGTCCGGCGCAAAAGATCCCGCTAGCTCTGCCACCTCATCGCCGGATTACCCGCCCTTCTTGGAAGGCCGAGTCCTTCACCCCACGTCGCTTGGGAAAAGAATCGCGTCGGCAGCAAAAGGGCACCGTCAAAGCAAGGCGGGTAATTCCGCGAGTGACTGGATCCTGCCAACGAAGCCAAAGGGCGCGGAACACACCCGCCCTACGTCCCCTGATCCCTCGTAGGGCGGGTGTGTCCGGCGCACTGACGCGTGTTTGCTCTCCCGTGTCATCGCCGGATTACCCGCCTTTCTTGGAAGCCCCGAGTCCTCCAAACCGTTGCCGTTTTGGGGGGACCGCGTCGGCAGCAAAAGGGCACCGCCAAAGCAAGGCGGGTCATTCCGCGAGGGACTTGATCCTGCAACGAATACAAAGGGCGCGGAACACACCCGCCCTACGTTCCCAGATCCCTCGTAGGGCGGGTGTGTCCGGCGCACTGCGGCATGTTTGATCTCCCGTGTCATCGCCGGATTACCCGCCTTTCTTGGAAGCTCGAGTCCTCCGAACCATTGCCGTTTTGGGTGGAATCGTGTCGTTAGCCAAAAGGGCACCGCCAAAGCAAGGCGGGTCATTCCGCGAGTGACCTGATCCTGCAACGAACCCAAAGGGCGCGGAACACACCCGCCCTACGTTCCCAGATCTCTCGTAGGGCGGGTGTGTCCGGCGCAAAAGATCCCGCTAGCTCTGCCACCTCATCGCCGGATTACCCGCCTTTCTTGGAAGGCCGAGTCCTCCAAACCGTCGCCGTTTGGGGGATCGCGTCGGCAGCCATGAGGGCACCGCTGGCATCCTTCCAGGATGCGGCGTTGATTGGGAATGACCATCTTGCCTGACCAGGGGTGTGGTCGCCGGGGCTCCCTTTACCGCCTGGCTACCGGCTGGGATGCCTCCGGCATCGGGGGCGTTGAAGATGGGGGCGGGGATTTTCTCACCGCGAGAGATTGGAAGACCGCAGAGAATACGGTTTTGTTCCTCTCTGCGGTTTTAGGTCCTCTGCGGGGTCATTCTTTCTGAAGGTCCTTGCCCGTCGGGTGAGCAAGCCGGGTCATCACGCGAGCCCTCTCCCCCAGCCCCAGCGGGGCGGGACAACCCAGCCCAGGGCCAGCGAGCCCTAGCGAGCGTAGCCCTGGGACCCCCGGAAAGAAACCGTCACCCCTCCCCCAAGCCCTGAAAGGGCGAGGCAGGAGAAGGTGGCGTGGCCCTCCTGCCTCGCCCTTTCAGGGCTCTCTGGCACAGAGAACACCGCCGTCTTATCCCCCAGGGCTGCGCCTGGTTCCCAGGCTGACCCTGGGCTTTGTTGCCTCGTCCCTTCGGGACTTTTGAAGTGGTTGCTCTTCGCCTGCCTTCCCTGAAATATTCTCCCCTAACCCAAAGGGCGATGAATAGGGGGCTCAGCAAAGTAGCCCTAGCTTGAGCAGCTCGGGGCTATTAATCAACGACTTCAAATGAGAGCGAGGCTTTGGTGAGGGACAGAACCCTTTCAGGGTTCAACGTCTCCTGACGTGTGCGGTCATGGATGACCAGGGTTCTGCGAACCCTTCGCTCAAGTGCGGAAGCCCTTTGGGCTTGGGGAGGAGGCGATGGATTGTCTCTAGGGAGTTCCAGGCTCATCTGGTTATAAGAACCTTTCGCTAGCTTTTGGAACCTCGTTGGAACGGTGAGCTAGGCATTCTCTTTGCCTACCTATTGAGCATGAGTATGGCCTCCATCGGTGACGTGAGACTCATTTGATTTGAATGCGCCGTATCTCGTTGTGGTAGTAGCCGATGCTTTCGCGATCCAGACGTTTTCCCAGATAGGCCTCCACTTCTGAGCCGCTAGGAATCTGAGCGATTTCTTCTTGGAGTGATTCGGGAACGAGAAATCCTATGCCCATTCCTTTTTCTTTCATGATTGTAGGTTTGCCCGAGGCGCCCAAAGTCAAAATGCCATCATGCCGCTCTAAACGGTTAAGGTAGTTTGATTCCTGGAGGCACCTCAGCGAATAAAACTTGTCGGAATAGAAGCGATTGATCGCCGGATGGTGGGGCGCAAGCCAACCGAGGATAAAAAAGGCCGCAAGGTAGCTGACGGTAAGAACAAGGATACCTGCGAGGATATAGGCCAAATTTTTCTTCATGATGTATTCCGAGGCTCAAAGATGGCACGGGTGAGTGTGAGTTGCCTCAATCAGTCTTGGTTGGCAGGTCATTTGTTCGCAGAGCTACTTTTAGAATAGGGAACCCAACGACGTTTTGAGTTCGGTGCCAGCAAGAGTTGGATCTGTGGCACAGGCAGACCTGACTACGCCAACAAAAAAGCCCGGAAACCTTGCGGTTTCCGGGCAGGTGAGAGACTAACGAGATCGCTTCAGTTAACCCCCAATATTCCCCGCGCCATTCACCTGCGAGTTCACGCGTAGTCTCAGCCCGTTGAGGCGGATGAAGCCGGTGGCGTCGTCTTGGTTGTAGGCCTTGGTGGGGTCGGCTTCCATGGTGGCGATGTGGGGGTTGTACATGCTGAACGGGCTCTGGCGGCCGGCGGCGTGGATGCCGCCTTTGTACAGCTTCACGCGGACGGTGCCGGAGACGTTCTTTTGGCTCTCGGTGACGAGTGCCTGGAGGGCGAGGCGCTCGGGGGCGTACCAGAAGCCGTTGTACACGAGCTTGGCGTATTCGGGGATGAGGCTGTCGCGCAGGTGCATGACTTCGCGGTCCATGGTGAGCGACTCGATCTGGCGATGGGCGAAGTGGAGGATGGCACCGCCGGGGGTCTCATACACACCGCGGCTTTTCATGCCGACGAAGCGGTTTTCCACCATGTCCACGCGGCCGACGCCGTGTTTGCCGCCGAGTTTGTTCAGCGCTTTCATGACCTGGAGGGGGTTCATGGGCTTGCTGTTCACGGCCACGCAGTTGCCTTTGTCAAAGTCGAGCACGACGTACTCGGACTTGTCCGGGGCGTCTTCCGGGAAGACGGAGAGGGTGGTGAAGTAGTCGCGATACTTCACGTCGCCCGCGTTGAACCAGGGGTCTTCCAGGATGCCGGCCTCGTAGCTGATGTGCAGGAGGTTGCGGTCCATGGAGAAGGGCTTTTTCGCGCTGGCCTGGATGGGGATCTTTTTCTCTTCGCAGTAGGCGATCATCTCGGCACGGCCCGGGAACTGGGTGCGGAAACGCTCGTCACGCCAGGGGGCGATGATTTCCAGGTCGGGGGCGAGAGCGGCGGTGGTCAGCTCGAAACGCACCTGGTCGTTGCCCTTGCCGGTGGCGCCGTGGCCGATGGCGGTGGCGCCTTCGAGCTTGGCGATCTCGACCATGCGCTTGGCGATGAGGGGGCGGGCGATGGAGGTGCCCAGGAAGTACTGGCCTTCATAGATGGCCCCTGCCTGCATCATGGGGAAGATGAAGTCCTTGGCGAACTCTTCCTGGAGGTCGTCCACGTAGATTTTCAGAGCGCCGGTTTTTTTGGCTTTGGCGTTCAGGCCTTTCAGTTCGTCGTCCTGACCGATGTTGGCGCAGAAGGCGATGACTTCGGCATCATAGGTTTCTTTGATCCAGGAGAGCAGGACGGAGGTGTCGAGGCCGCCGGAATAAGCGAGGACGATTTTCTTTTTCATGTGTGGGAAAGGGAGCGCGGAGAATAAACGGTTCGGCGGGATTGTCGAATGGAGAGGTGGGCACATCAGAGCCGCTCATCCGCTCGGCGTATTTCGTCGAGGTCGGCCAGATCCTGGATGCGTCCGGCAAGGGTCTTGGCTTTGATCAAGGCATCCTTTGAGAGGTAATGGATATCAAAGCCTTCGTCGGTATCCACGGTATGTTCAGCCCAGCAAGAGGCGAAGCTGAGGCCGGGCAATGAGGTGAGGAAATCAAAAAGGATGGGCGCTCTGCCGACCATGTATTGAAAGCTCTCCTTGGCGAAGTCTGCTTGGGTGACGTCAATCAAGGGCATTCCAAACTGGTGAAAAGCCTTCACGACTCGAGCTGCGTTATCGTCGGACGGTTCCAGCCAGATGTCTAAATCTTTGGTGAAGCGAGGTTGGGAATACAGCATCGCCGCATAGCCGCCTACGATCAGGTATCGCACCTCATTCTGATCGAAGAGGCGAAGGAGATCGCTGAAATCGGAGTTCATCGAGATTGCGCTTTTGTTGTTTCCAAGACTCTATGACCAATTCCCATGCTGCTTGCCGGATGGCGGCACCGCCTTGATTCTGCCAGAAACGGATATTTTCCGTTCGCATGCTATCCAAGCTCTCGCACTTTTTGGCATACCAACCGGCACGGAGAGGAGGTGTCTGGGGTGCGTTCATGGTGGATGAAATCAAATCACGTTCACCTGAGAAGACAACTGCTGAATCGGCTGTCGTGACATTCCTTGGAAAGTTGTGTCGGGGGGCGGCGTTTCTGCGGGGCTATGAAGCTGCCCTCCTGCTGGATCGCCCTGTTTTTGTTTGGACTCGGCCTGCCCGCTCTCGCGGCGGAGGCTGCGCGGCCGAACATTGTCTTTCTTTTGGCCGATGATCTGGGGCGGGCGGACTGTGGGTTCATGGGGGGGAAGGACATCGCCACGCCGCACCTGGATAAGCTAGCGAAGGCGGGCGCGGTGCTGGATCAATTTTACGTGCAGCCGGTGTGCAGCCCCACGCGGGCGGCGCTGATGACCGGGCGCTACCCCATGCGCCACGGCCTGCAGGTGGGTGTGGTGCGGCCCTGGGCGGACTATGGGCTGCCGCTGACGGAGCGTGTGCTCCCCCAGGCGCTGAAGGAGACGGGCTACCAGACGGCCATCGTGGGCAAGTGGCACCTAGGTTCCATCACGCGGGATTACCTGCCCACCCGCCGTGGGTTTGACCAGCAGTACGGTCACTACAATGGGGCCATTGATTACTTCAAGCTGGAGCGTGATGGCGGCTACGACTGGCATCGCAATGACCAGCGTAGCGATGACCAGGGCTACTCCACTCATTTGTTAGGCCAGGAAGCCGCGCGGGTGATCCGCGAGGGGGATAAGGCCAAGCCGCTCTTTCTCTACGTGCCTTTCAATGCCGTGCACAGCCCCTGGCAGGTGCCGGAGGAGTATGTGAAACCCTACGCCCACCTGAAGGGGAACCGCGCCATCTACGCCGGCATGCTGGCCTGCATGGATGAGGCCGTGGGAAAGATCGCTACGGCGGTGGAAGAGGCCGGGCTGAGTGACAACACGCTGTTCATTTTCTCCAGTGACAATGGTGGCCCCAGCCCCGGCACCATCACGGACAATGGCCCCCTGCGCGCTGGCAAAGGCACGCTGTATGAGGGAGGCACCCGCGTGGTGGCCTTTGCCACTTGGAAGGGGAAGATCCCCGCAGGCAGCGTGGTCAAGGCCCCCCTGCACATGGTGGACTGGTACCCGACTTTGCTGAAGCTGGCCGGGGCCTCTCTGGAGCAAAAAGACCCCCTGGACGGGCGCGATGCCTGGCCTGCCATCACGGAGGGGGCGGCCTCTCCGCATGAGGCCATCCTTTACAACACCGCGCCTAACAACGGAGCCGTGCGCATGGGCGACTGGAAGCTGGTGCTGAATGGCGGCACGACGGATGCCGAAGAGGCCCCCAAAGCCGCCAAGAAAAAGAAGAAAAAAGCCGCCGCGCCGACTGGCGTGGAGCTGTTTAACCTAGCCGAAGATCCCAACGAAAAGACCAACCTCGCCGCGAGCCAACCGGAAAAAGTGGCCGAGCTGAAAGCTAAGCTCGCCACCTTTGCCGCGCAGGCCCTGCCGCCGAAAGGTGGCCCGCAGCCGAAGAACTACGTGGTGCCGAAGGTGTGGGGCGAATGAGTGTAAAAAGAAGACGGTGAAGCCTAACGAATGAGGGTGTTCGCTAGACATCACCCATTGGCGGGTCTGGCTGCTCCTTGGCGTCAACGCGGCTCTAGAATGAAGCCTTGATCATCGGCTCGAAGGGTATGATTGGAGAGCTCGGCGAGGTAGCGCAGGGCTTCCACCAGGGGCACTTCTTTGAGACTGAGGCTGATCTTGAGGCCAGCAGGAGCACCGGGTTTGATGATGATATTGAGGGGAGATTCCTGCATGCGATCACAGGCGGTTTGCACTTGGGTGCGGAGGTATTCCGCAGCTTCTTCCAAGGTGGCTTCTTTGAGCTGGACCTGGGGCAGGATGATCTTGCGGTCCAGTTCACCAGCCCGGCCCTTTGGGTTTTGGGCAGGGGTTGGAGTGGCCTTTATCAATGGAGTGGAACCGGTGGCCGGGACGAAGATCACGGCATGCGGCTCGACTCTGAATTTCATCCCTGCCAGTTCGCTAACGTATCGAATAGCTTCGACTAACGGGACTTTTTTGAGATCCAGGCTGATAATCTTCTGGGGTCCGGGTCGGAGTAGGATCAGGAAGGGAACACCTTTGCGAGTCTCATCGGTTTCTGTGGTGTCATACTCCTTGGCTTTCACGGTTAAAAACTCCACCACTTCCTCCAGGGTAGCTCCGCTGAACTGGATGTCTGGGAGAACGATGCGGTCGAGTTTTTCCAGCAAGTACTTGTTCGCAACGGTGGGGTAGGGGGCATCCTGTGCCAGGTAGCTGAGGTTGAGCTTGTGCGAAGCTTCCGCTTCAGCCTTCGTGCCAAAATAGATCGCGCCAAAGGCTTTGTGATTGCTTGGTGGGGCGAGTTTATAAAATGTCAAATGGGGCAGGCCAGGGTACGGCTGAGGCAGGGTGAGAGAAAATTTACCACGGCCTTTTTGGAGAACGACTTGTTGGTTAGGCCCATTGGGGACACCTTTGGCGGGTGAGTCGAGCGAGGTGATGTACAGGCCCAGTGTGGCTGCATCTTGGCTGGTCAGTTCATACTTGCCTGTGACTGTGAGAAATTCAGCGGTCCTTTCGACGGAGATGATGTGCAGGGCATCCCCAGGGCGGAAGCGTGACTGGCCTAGGGCAAAGCTGAGGTCTTTCTGGGCCGCTTCGTCAGGGGGAGTCTGGGCACGGGTGCTGCCCAGGAAAGTCAGCACCGCCATGGCCCCAACGATGAAGGAGCGCATGAGGGGATGAGAGCGTGGAGCCTGTGCAATGGCCTGGATGCGGGTGCGGAGGGCGGTCCCGCGCTGGAAGATGCCGACAAAACCGAGGCTCAAACCATGAGGGCCGAAAGCAGACTCCATCTTCAGTAGTGCATGGCCATAGTGGCGGCGACTTTCGGTGGAGCCATGGGCCAGCACTTGGGCATCGCAGGCAGCTTCGCGATCCGTGCGCACTTTGAAGAAAGCCATCCAGAGCAGGGGATTGAACCAATGCAGGGCCATCAGTGCACAGAGCAGCAGATTCATGGGTAGATCGCCGCGCTTCAGATGCATGAGTTCATGCTTGAGGATCAGGCGGATTTCTGCGGGAGTGAAGTGCTCACCTAACTGGAAGGGTAACATCAAGGTGGGACGCCACACGCCCGTGATGGCGGGGCTGCCCACCTGCGGAGATACCCAGATACGGGGCAGGCGGCGCAGGCGCATTTCAGCGGCCACTTGCTCGATTTCATGGAGCAGATCGGTAGGTGCTGGAAGGGCGCTACGGCGATAGCGCCGCAAGGCGAGCATGAAAGAAACTGTGCCACAGAGCAGCCATGCACAGCAGCCCACGGCCCAGGTCGTGGCAAGGGCGAGCTGCCAGTTGAAAGGCTGGGTGGGGGTGGGTGGGATGGGCACTGCTGGCGCGGCTATTTCTAGGGCCATGGGTAGAGGCTGCGCGGCTGGCGCGACCACGGCTTCCTTGGCCGTGTGAGACAGGAGAGTTTCTACGCTCCATCGGCTTTCCAGCAGGCTCGGCATGAGCAGCGTGGCGAGCACAGGCAGCCACAGGGCGTAGCGCCAGCGCGGGGTGAGATGCCGATGCAAAGCGGCCTGGATCAAGAGCACGGCTGCTGCGAGAAGTGAGGCGCGAAGGCTGGTGGCGAGCACCCAGTCAAAGAGTTGGGGAAGCAGGTTCATGGTGGTTAGCGGTTGAGTGATTGGTCGAGCAGCTTTTTGAGCTCTTTCACCTCCTCAGGGGTGAGCTTGCTGTTCTGGGCAAAGTGGATGAGCAGGGGCTTGGCAGCGCCTTGGAAGACGCGCTGGAGGAAGGAATCACTCTCTGCACGCACGCAGGCCTCACGCTTCACAGCGGGCAGGTAGGTGCGGGTGCCACTGGTGTTTTCATCGGTCTTCAGCGCGCCTTTTTCCACCAGGCGGGTGAGCAGCGTGCGCACGGTGTTTTCTGCCCACTTCCTCGTGGGCTTGAGGGTGCGGGTGACTTCAGAGGCGGTCTGGGGAGCACGCTTCCAGAGGGCTTCCATGATGGACCATTCAGACTCGGAGATGTCAGGAGCAGGCATGATTTATGCATTTCACTACATTTGTAGTTTTGATGCAACCACAAATGTAGTGGATGGGTATTTATTTTTTGTTAGACCTAGAGGGCCGCCAGTGGAAAGGATCTCGTTCGCAAAAGGGTGTGCTTTTACGCAAAACGACGCTTCTGCATTCAACCCTCGAGACCTCTTGACGGCCCCTCACCCCGGGCCCTTTCGCTTCGCGGCTTCGCAACCCCGCAAGTGGCGAGGGAGGACGTTTTTCGTCTTCGTTGGCTGAAGATCAAGCCACCGTCGTTCGCTCTGAATCAGTCCTCGTTCGCAAAAGGGTGCCCTTTCCTCAAACGTGCCACCTTCCACCTTCTAGACCACTGCGCCACTCCTCACGGCACAGTCTTCACCTTGGCGGGCGCGCGCGGTGTTGGTCATTCACTTCGATGGCTTTGGCCTTGATGGATTCCGCGAGGGCGGCGTCTTGGGCTTTCAGCCAGGTGTCGTAGCCCTTTTTGCGGGTGGCCAGGTATTGGTAGGTATCAAAGATGGCTCCGTTGCCGAGGGCGCGGGGATCGCCTTCTGCTTTGAGCAGGGTCATCATTTGGTCGCGCAGGTCATTCAGCACGGGGGTAAAGGCGAGGTCGTTGGCGAGGTTGCGAATGCCGGAGGGATCATCGCTAAGGCGATAGAGTTCATCGGCAGGGCGTTTGCCAAAGGCCATCTCATAGTAGGTGCCGCCGAGGGCTTTGATCAGCTCCTTGGTGGGGCTGGGATCGCAGTTGCCAAAGTCGGTTTCAGGATTGCAGGCGGGCCAGCGTTCGGGGTGAAAGTTGTGCACGTAAAGGTAGTCGGGGGTGCGGATGGCGCGCACGGGATAACCCCAGTCGTTAGGCCGCCCGAGGTCATGCCGCTCTTTGCCCGCGAGCATGATTTTGCGATCTTCGATGAAGCCTGACTTGGGCGAGCGCAGGATGTTGACGAGACTCTTGCCCGTCATCTGTTCATGAGGTTTCAGCCCGGCCAGTTCCAGGAAGGTGGGGGCGAAGTCACGCACGTTGATGAAGTCCTCCACGACTCGCCCTGGCTGGATGCCTTTGCCCCAGCGCATGGCCAGTGGCAGGTGGAATCCATCTTCGTGGATCTGGCCTTTGACGTAGGGGAAGGGCATGCCGTGATCGGACGTGACCACGATAAGCGTGTTGTCCAGCTCACCCGCTGCTTCCAGCGTAGCCAGGGCTTTGCCGATGTAGGCATCGGCGTATTCCACCTCGATGGCGTAATCCGCCAGGTCGCCGCGCACCACGGAGGTGTCTGGGAAGTAAGGGGGCACCACCACGTCTTCGAGTTTCTTGCCCAGGCGCAGGCCCGAGTCCGGCTCGTAGGCGCGGTGAGGCTCTTGAAAGCCCATCCAGAAACAGAAGGGTTTGCCCTTTTCACGCTGGTTCATGAAGGCATCGAAATTCTTGCCGTAGTCGTTCTTGCCCATGCCTTTGGCAGGCGGGGCGAGGGTGTGTGAGTCAAAGCTGGGGCCGGCAGGGTTTTGGGTGCGGCCATTGAGTTTATAGTCACCAGGGCCCCAGCCTTTGCCCGTGAGGCCGATGGTGTAACCGGCGGCCTGGACGAGATCGGGATACACCGCGAACTTGGGAGGGAAGATGCCATTGTGGCAGGAGGCTTCCTCGAGCTGCCAGGTGTTGCGCCCGGTCAGGATGCTGGCGCGGCAGGGGCTGCATTTAGGATTGGAGGTGTAGGCGTTTTTGAAAAGGATGCCTTCTTTGGCGATGCGGTCAAAATTCGGCGTCTTGACCCAGGTGGAGCCATAGGCCCCGGCATCGCGCCAGCCCCAGTCATCGAAGATGATGAATAAGACGTTAGGCCGATCCGCCGCTTCAGCGCAGGTGCTGAGCAAACTGAGTGAGGCCAACAGCGTGAGGAGAAAGCTTTTCATGAGGCTGGGAAAGCAGGTTATTTCTTGGGTGGGTTGGGCACTTGGGCGGTGATGAATTCTTCACGGCTGAGACTGCCGTTGGCATCTTGGTCACGGGCTTTGAACCAGCCTTCCGCCTCCGCCGCACTGCGTCCTTGGCGGAATTCGTCCCAGCTCAACACGCCATCTTTGTCTCTGTCTTTTTGGGTGAATTGCTTCTCGCGGCTGGGATCATTCTTTGCGGCTGGATTCTTGTCTGCAGCTTTCCTTTTCGGGGCCCCTGCGATGGGCAGGGGGAGGTAGTCGTAGTCCAGGATCATCTTTTCCTGAAGGGCCTCTTTGAGCTGCTGCTCGATGTCCTTCATGTCGGGCTGACCCGCGAGATTGCGCAGTTCACTGGGGTCGGTGTCCAGGTCGTAAAGTTCATAGACGGCGCGTGGGCTGGTGAACCAGAGGGTTTCAAAAGCGCTGTCGAGTTGCTTCCCCTCGTGGGCTTTCACGATGTCCTGCCAGCTCGGGTCCCCGGCGCTGTCCACGGGGGAGTAGCGGTGGCTGGGGGTGACGTTGTAGATGAGTTTGTAGCGGTCGCTGCGCACAGCACGGCTGTAGTCCACGCCTGCTGCGGAGACGCCTTCATTGAAGGTGGCGCTGCCGTGAGGGCCGCGTTCAGCGAAGATGTGCTGGCGGGGTTGGAACGGCTGGCCGCGCAGCAGGGGGAGGAAACTTTTGCCACTGATGCGGTTAGGCACAGGCAGGCCTGCTGCCTCCAGGCAGGTGGGGGCCATGTCTTCACCGGAGATGAGGGCGCGGGATTCGCTGCCGGGCTGGATGACGCCGGGCCACCAGACGATGAGGGGGACATTCAGCCCGGGGTCATGCAGGCTGCCTTTGCCACTGGGGAAGGCCATGCCGTTGTCACCCGTGAAAACGATGAGCGTGTTCTCCAAACCGGCGCGCGCTTTGACGATGTCCAGCACGCGCTTGAAGTCGGTGTCCATGTGCTCGATCTCGCCCTCGTAACGGGAGAGGTCAGACCGCACGCCGGGCAGGTCTGGCAGGCTGCCTGGAACGGCGAGCTTGGCGGGATCAGGTGGGTTTGTCCCCGTGTCCCAGGGGTGATGAGGATCGCTGAAATTGACCCAGAGATAGTAGGGCTTGTCTTTCGGGCGTTGATCAAAAAAGGCCTTCATCGTCTCCGGGATGGTGGTCTGGCCGGTGGAGTCCACGTAGTCGAAGCGTTCTTTGAAGGTCTGGAGTTGGTTGGCCTCAAACACCCGCGCGCTGGCTTCCGGGCTGCGGCCAGAGCCATCCAGATGATAACTGCGGCCCAGGACACCCACGAAGTACCCGGCCTCTTTTTTCAGGATCTCCGGGTAGGTGATTTCATCGCGAGGCAGGGGCGAGCTGAATCGCGTGATGCGGCAGGCCACCGGAGAGCGCCCGGTGAGGAAGGTGGCCCGTGAGGGCACACACTGCGGGGCCCCAGTGAACATGCGGTGGAACTTCATGCCTTCCGCCGCGAATTGATCCAAGTGAGGCGTCTTCATCTCCGGCCGCCCATAGCAGCCTAGAAAGGGGTAACTGTGGTCATCGCTGAGGATGAAGACAATATTCGGCGGCGGTGCGGCGTGCAGTCCCGAGAGGGCTGAAAGGCAAAACAGGGCAAAAAAGAAAAGACGACGCATGGCGAAGGATCCCTGGGAACGAAAGCAAGGTGCCCACGATTGCGACAAAAGCACAGCTTGTGTAATTTAGCCGTGCTGATGTTCACCCCTGCCGGTCCCACTCTGCCCCTTGCTGCGTTAAAAACTGCCCTGCATCGCCTGGCAGAGCAGAATGTTTTCATCGGCACTTCGTCATGGAAATATCCCGGCTGGAAGGGCCTGCTCTATGAGGAGGAGCGGTACCTATACCGAGGTAAATTTGCCGAAAGTCGCTTTGAGCGCGAGTGCCTGGAGGAGTATGCGCAGGTCTTCCGCACGGTCTGTGTGGATGCGGGTTATTACAAATTTCCTTCGCCCAAGTACATCGCCGATCTCTGCGCTCAGGTGCCGGAGGGGTTTAAGTTTTCCTTCAAGGTGACGGATGAGATTACCGCGCGCACCTTCCCCAAACTGCCGCGTTATGGAGAACGCGGTGGCCAGCGAAATCCGCATTTTCTAAATGCCGAATTGTTCCGCAGCGCCTTCCTCGCCTCGTGCGAGCCGCATCACGAAAAGATGGGCGTGCTCATGTTTGAGTTCAGTCATTTCCACCCGCGTGATTTCCAGCGCGGGCGGGAGTTTGTGGATCTGCTGGATGGCTTCTTCTCTCAGTTGCCCAAAGGTTGGCAATATGGCGTGGAGGTGCGCAATCGTTCCATGCTGCATCCGGACTACTTTGCCATGCTGCGCAACCATGGAGTGACCCATGTGCTGAATAACTGGACGCACATGCCGAGTGTGGCGGAGCAGTTGGAGATCCCTGGTAGCCTAACCAGTGATGAATTTGTCGCAGCGCGTTTCCTGCTGAAGCCGGGCCGCACCTATGAGCAGGCGGTGCAGACCTTTCAGCCGTATCAGTCCACCAAAGAGATCAATGAAGAGGCGCGCCAAGCGGCGGCGGCCATCATCGAAATGCGCCAGGCGGATGTGGCACGGAGAAAGACGAAGCCTTCGTTTTTGTTTGTGAACAATCGTTTGGAAGGGAATTCCCTGCTCACCATCATCGCGGTGATGGAGCGGTTAGGTTTAGCGAGTGAGGCACTGCGAAAAGCAGGCCCATCCAAATCGGGTGTTTGAGCCGATTTCTGACGCATTTGTCAGGGGATCTGGATTGACCTGATGGACGCATTTCAGATAGGTTCTTAAAATATTGATGAAACAATTTCTTCTACTTTTCGCCGTCTGGTTGCTGTATCTTCAGACGTCGTTCGCTGATTGGGTCGTGAGTCACAAAACTACCTTTGGGGGGCAGGGCCAACAGATGACCATCATGAAGATCAAAGGCGACAAAATGCGCGTGGACATGGGCCACGTGGAAAAAGGTCAGGGGTTGAGTGTTGTGACCAACGGCGTGTCGGGCACCGTGGTGACGCTGATGCACCACTCAAAATCGATGTTTAAGACGGACGAGGAGTCCCGCAAAGGCATGATGGCTAGAGACGGCGGGGCAATGGGTGAAAGCAAGCCTGCGGTTAAACTTGTCGCCACGGGGCAGAAGGAAAAAGTGGGCACGTATGACTGTGAAGTTTACACCTGGAGCAGCCAGGGTGGCAGCGGGAAATTCTGGTTTGCCAAGGACTTCCCAGGGTGCCAGGAACTGAATGCGGCCATTGAAAAATTGTCCAACTACAACGCACCCAATAACCACGCTCATTACCCTATGCCGAGCGCTTATCCCGGTATGCTAATCAAGCTCGAGATGACCATGAGTGGAGTATCCAGCGTTGTTGAGTTGGTCTCAGCCAAGGAACAAAAGGTGGATGACAGCGCTTTCGCGGTTCCTGAAGATTATCAGGAAGTGCAGACGCGAATGCTCCCCAGCAAGTGATCAGCCACGCAGCAGTCATCATTTTTTTGAGGAGCGGTGCATTGCGGCCCCCGCTCGTTTCTATTGGCAGGTCGGCGGCGGCCATCATCGAAATGCGCCAGGCGGATGCGGCACGGAGCAAGACAAAGCCTTCGTTTTTGTTTGTGAACAATCGGCTGGAAGGGAATTCCCTTCTCACCATCATCGCAGTGCTGTATCGGTTAGGTTTAGCGAGTGAGGCGCTGCGAAAAGCAGGCCCATCCAAATCGGGTGTTTGAGCCGATTTCTGGCGCATTTGTCAGGGGATCTGGATTGACCTGATGGGCGCATTTCAGATACACTCAAAAACCCTTATGAAAAAATCTCTTCTACTTCTCGCCGTTTCGTTGGTCGCTCTTCAGACGTCGTTCGCTGATTGGGTCGTGATTCAAAAAGCCACCACCGATGGGCAGACCCAAGAGGTGAGCATCAAGATCAAAGGTGACAAAACCCGCATGGACCTGGGCCAGCAGATGAGCGTGGTGGCCGACGGCGCTGCGGGCAACATGGTGATGCTGATGCATGCCCAGAAAATGATGATGAAGATGGACGCAGAGTCCCTGAAAAGCATGATGGCCATGGCGGGCGGTGCAATGGGCGGCAGCAAGCCTGCGGACAAACCTGCGGCCACGGGGCAGAAGGAAAAAGTGGGCAGCTACGACTGTGAAGTTTACACCTGGAGCGGCCAGATCGGCACCGGAAAATTCTGGGTGGCTAAAGACTTCCCTGGTTACCAGGAACTGAACGCGGCCCAGGACAAACTGATGAAGGCTATGGGCAACCCTGCCGCGGCCCTTTCCCCTCAGGCCAGCGATTTTCCTGGCATGGTGATCAAGTCTGAAATGACCATGATGGGCAAGTCCACTGTGTCTGAGCTGGTCTCCGCCAAGGAAGAAAAGGTGGAAGACAGCGCCTTTGCTCTGCCTGAAGGCTATCAGGAAATGAAGATGCCGGCCGTCCCCGGCAAATAATCGGGCACGGAGCCTCGATGTTTTTTCAGGAGCGGTGGTCTGCGGGCCCCGCTCCTTTTTATTGGCAGGTCGGCATCGTCTGCCGTTATTTAGAGGATCATGTCCGCCCCCGCTGCCCGTCGCCTGCCAGATGATCATCCTGCCTGGAAAGATCTGCGCCCGCTGGGGTATGAATGCACACGCTGGCTGAATGCCATGACGATGCTGCAAGGGCGCTGGCGCAAAGGCAGGCTGCCTGAGTCGCTGACCGGCTTTCTGCAAAGCTGGATGCCGCAGGAGCCGCTGCCGACCCCTTTGCCTGAGAGCTTTGAGATCCGCCTGGAGGCTGGGCTGCTGCGTGCGGAGGGGGCTCTTTCCCCCGTCCAGCATCCGGCTTGGCAGGCGCTGCTGCATCTGCCTGCACTGCGGGATTTCTGGACGGCGGAACTGCGCGCCAGCCACTACGCCCACCTTTTGCACATCATCCCCCCGGCCTGGTGCATGGACCCCACGCCCCTGCCGCCGGGCAGCGTCATCGCCGGGCTGGGCCTGTCCAGTTGGGCGGAATTGCCCAGGCTAGAGGCGGCGGGCTGCAGCTTTCTGCGTCACCCGGTGGGCGAGAACCAAGTTGTTTTAAGCACTTCTTCGGCGATAGCTGATGCCTGGCTGGCCCGCTACACCCTGCGGGACGGACAAATCACCCTGCAGGACGCCTTCCTGCTCTGATTTGTGCCTGACTGCCTCGTTTTACTTTGACCGCTGCCCCTCTCAAACCTGCCGCTCCCCTGTCCCTCCTCGGCCTGACGCCGCCGGAGATCACCTCCCTCATGGCTGAACTGGGCGAGCCCGCCTTCCGCGCCAAGCAGGTGATTGACTGGACCTTTGCCAAACGGGCCGTGAGCATCGAGGCGATGTCGAACCTATCCAAGGGCCTGCGCCAGACGCTGACGGAGAAGTTTGTCACCCGGACGATGACCATCGCCACCGTGACCGGCTCCAAGGACACCACGCGCAAATTCTTGCTGAAGCTGCACGATGGACGTTTTGTCGAAACGGTGCTCATCCCGGCGAATCCGGCGCTGTATGGCGAGGCCTCAGACCGCCACACGCTCTGCGTTTCTAGCCAAGTGGGCTGCGCCTACGACTGCAAATTTTGCGCCAGTGGTTTGGCCGGTTTCACCCGAAATCTGACCACCTCTGAAATCGTGGAGCAGATCGTCCAGGTGGAAGCCTACAGCGGAGAGCGGATGGATAATCTGGTCTTCATGGGCATGGGCGAGCCGCTTTCCAACTACAGCAACGTCATCAAAGCGATCGAGATCCTCAATGCTGAATGGGGCATCGGCATCGGTGCGCGGCACATGACGGTGAGCACCAGTGGCCTGGCCCCGCAGATCAAACGCTTAGCCGATTTCCCTCTGCAAATCCGCCTCGCCATCTCCCTGCATGGCGCCAGTGACGAGGTGCGAAACAAGATCATGCCGGTGAATGAGAAGTACAACCTCGATGAACTCTTCGAGGCGCTGGCTTACTGGCGGTCCAAGCGCAAGCAGCACATCACCTTTGAGTACATCCTGATCAAGGATGTGAACGATGGCCTGGACCAGGCGCATCGTCTGGCGAAACGGGCCAAGGGCCTGGATGCCAAGGTGAACCTCATCCCCTACAACACCGTGGAGGGCCTGCCCTGGGTGAGGCCCAGTGAGCCGCATCAGGATGAGTTCCGCGACGTGCTGCTGAATGCGGGGGTGAAGGCCACGCTGCGCCGGGAAAAGGGGCATGACATCGCCGCTGCCTGTGGCCAGCTACGCCTGCGCCAGGAGACGGAACTGGGCATCATCGAATCCCCGATTCCTGAAAAGCGCATCACGATCAATGCCGGGGCTTGACGCTGGACACGCGGCCCCGTCGTTGGATGGGTTTGTGCGGCGCATGAGCGGGTGAAGTGTGAAAGTAGCTCCACACATTCCGCCATCACCGGCTATCGAAAGGCTTTGGCGGCTCACCTTCGCCTGAGTCTTCAGGTTGCGGGCTCATACATCGCTGCGGGATCTGCGGCGGCCAGGTCCACCAGGTAACTGGCAAACTGGGTGGTCAGCCGCTGAAAATAACGTGCTCCTTTTTCTGCCGTGGCGTGCTGGGGATCTCCCGATCCCGTGTCATTCGTGGCCTGGGTCCAGGCACGTGGGGCCCAGGCCCATTTCTCCCGCATGGCCGGGATTTTCCACAGGTTGTCCGTGCCTGGTCCCCATTGGTCTTGAGGCAAAACCAGATCCGGGTGCAGGTGCAGCAGCAGGCTGGTTTCGCGCTCATCCGCATGATCGCCCACGATGGTGAAGATGTCTTTCCCGCTGCTGATGCTGAACCAGTTCACCACGGTGAGGAAGATGCGGGGGTGGCGGGCCTGAAGCTCCCGCAGTATCTGGCGGAAGTCATTGCCGCCGTGGCCATTGAAGAGGACGAACTTCGGCACGCCCACGCCTTCCAGAGAAGCGATGATGTCCTCCAGCACGGCCATCTGCGTGCTGGGGTTCATATTGATGCAAAAGGGGATGTCGAGCTGGCCCGTCTGCACGCCAAAGGGGATGTTGGGCAGGATGGCCACCTTGGCCCCGGCTTCCCAGGCGAAGCGCCCTGCCTCGGCACACATGGCTTCGTTTTGCAGGCTGTCCGTGGCGTAGGGCAGGTGCCAGTTGTGCGCTTCGGTAGCGCCCCAGGGCAGTACGGCAACTTCGTAGCGGGTGTCTTTGACCTGCTGCCAGTTCGTTTCAGCGATCATCCAGGGGCGGGGTGCATTCATGGGAAAAGAATACTCCACAGGAGAGCTCCTTTTGCCAAGCATCTTGACGTCACGCCACGCCTACCTCCATCATAGGCCCATGCGTCTGCTTGCTGCCTTGCTGCTGTTTCCCCTCCTCGCCCAGGCGGCGGGGTCCTACTTCACCGTTGAGTACCCGCCTTCAGAAAAACCGGGGGAGCTCATCTATGGCGTGACCTACACCCTCTGGGTGCCGGAAGGGGTGGAAAAAATCAAAGGCGTCATCGTCCACCAGCACGGCTGTGGGGCCGGGGCCTGCAAAGGTGGCGAAACCGCAGCCTATGACCTGCACTGGCAGGCGCTGGCGAAAAAGCACGACTGCGCTCTCCTGGGGCCCTCCTATCACCAGGCCGATGGCCAAGACTGCCGAAAATGGTGCGATCCGCGCAATGGTTCCGAGAAAACCTTTTTGCGCAGCCTGGAGGACTTCGCGGCTCAGTCAAAGCACCCCGAGCTCACCCAGGTGCCCTGGGCGCTGTGGGGGCACAGCGGGGGTGGTTTTTGGTCCAGCCTCATGCTGACCCTGCACCCTCAGCGCATCGCCGCCATCTGGTTCCGTTCTGGCTCCGCCTTTTACGTCTGGGAAAAAGGCGATATCCCACGCCCCACGCTGAGGGAGGCTGTGTATGGCGTGCCCATGTGTTTCAATGGCGGCCTCAAGGAGGAGCAGGACAAACGCCACGGCCCCGCCCGCGTGGGAGATCGCGCCATGTTCAAGGCCTGGCGGGAGAAAGGAGCCCCCGTAGGTTTTGCCCGCGACCCACGGACCGGCCACGAGTGTGGAGACTCCCGCTACCTGGCCATTCCTTTCCTGGATGTCTGCCTCACCCAGCGCCTGCCTGAGACCGGTTACGCGCTGAACCCGGTGAAGGTGAGCGAAGGCTGGCTGTCTGAAATGGATGACGACAAAGCCGTTGCTGCGGGCGAGTTCAAAGGCGCTTTGGAAACAGCGGCCTGGCTGCCTGCCAAAGAGCTCATTCCGCTGCGGGCGGAGTACCTGAAAACAGGCGCGACAGGCGACACCACCCCACCTCCGGCCCCGACTCAAGTGCGACTCCACAAAGGTATCCTCACTTGGGAAGCCGAGGCTGATTTGGAAAGCGGGCTCCAGCAGTTTCTCATCGTCAAAAACGGTCAAGAAATCGCCCGAGTCCCGGAAAAACCAGCGGGTAAATTCGGGCGCAAACTGTTCCAAGGCATGTCCTATGGCGATACCCCAGAGAAGCCCGTGGCCGAGATGAAATTCGTGGACCCTTCCCCCGCCGCAGACGCCAGTGCCTACCGCGTCCTTTCCGTGAACAGCGTGGGTTTGAAATCTGAATGAGCCTGCCACCGCCCGCAGCCCCCTTCGCCGCGCTTTTGCTAGCGGGGGGGCAGTCCAGCCGCATGGGTCAGGACAAAGCGCAGCTCGCCTGGGCAGGCCAGCCGCTGTGGCAGGTGCAGGCGCGCAAGCTCCAGGCCTTGCAGCCCACGCCGCTTTTCATCGCCTGCCGGGAAGAGCAGGGCCTGCATGAGAGCGCGCCGCCGGATCTGCGGGCCGAGTGGCTTTTCGATCCACCGGGGCAGGGAAGCGGTCCCCTGCTGCCCATCCTCCAAGCTTTAAAGCAGGCCGCGAAGCCCCTGCTGGTGCTGGCGGTGGACATGCCCGAGATGACCCCAACTTTCCTGGTTGAGATCCTGGCGCAACCGCTCGCAGGCAGTGCCCTTTTTTTTCGTACCGCCCATGGCATCGAGCCCCTCGCTGGCCTCTACACCCCAGCCCTGATTCCTGTTTTCGAAGCCGCCGCTGCGGCCTCTCGCTTCAGCCTCCGTCGCCTCATTGAAGACGCGGTGGATCAGAGGCTGGCCATCGTCTTGCCCCTGTCTCCGGCTGATGAAGGGCTTTTTAACAATGCCAACACGCCTGGGGAGTGGCGTGGCTTGGCGAGGTGACACCCGCTTTTACGACGATGAAAATCGAGCGTACGGCGATCCCTCCATCTTGGCCTGATTTCCATATGGGTTAGGTAACCGGAGGTTTCGGGGCTTCGCACCTTCACCTCCGGCTCATGGCTTTCGCCCCTCCGGGGCGTGGGGGATTCACGGGGATATTGAACGCCTAACCAAAAGAGTGATCAAGGCACTCACCTCCCAAATAAAAAAGCGGCCTCTTGCGAGGCCGCCACTGGGTTCCACAACGAACTTCAGTAAATCTTAGACCACCCACTCAGGGCGGTAGTCGCGGGTGAGCCACTTGGCATCGCCGCCTTCGGCGAAGGTGCGCTCGGTCGGGTTCCACTTGAAGCCGGTGCCGGAGTAGTAGGCCATGTTCATGAGGTGGCAGGAAATGACCGTGGTGGCGCCGATGGCGACATCGCAGATCGGGCGCTCGCGCGTTTTGATGCTGTTCAGCCAGTCGTCGTGGTGGTTCTTGCTGTCGTAGAGCTTCACCTTGGCGTCTTTGAGAAATTCGCGCTCAGTGAGGATGACTTCGCGGTCCAGGGAGGTGCCTTTGTCCACTTCCTTGTCGAAGAACTTGTGGATGGTTTTGCCACCGAGAACGAGCTCGAACTTGCCACGGTTCACGTGGATCTCGCCTTCGGTGCCGTAGATGGAGACGCCTTTGCCTTCACCATGGGTCAGGACGACGCCATTGGCATAGACGAGCTGGGCACCGCGCTTTTTGTCCGCGCCTGGGGAGCGGATTTCCACGGGGCCGCTTTCATCCACCCCGAGGGCCCACTGGGCGATGTCAATGTGGTGAGCACCCCAGTCGGTGATCATGCCACCGCCGAATTCGCGCGTATTGCGCCAGGCAGGGAAGTGGTTGTGCACACCGCGAGGGCTGAGGGCGCTGTTGTAAGGCTTCAGCGGGCCTGGGCCGCACCAGCGATCCCAGTCGAGGCCGGGTTCTGCAGCTTCTTCCTTGAGATTGTAAACGGGAGCCGGGTCACCAAAGGAGGTGGTGATGGTCTTGATTTCACCGATGACGCCATTGCGCACCAGCTCAGCGGCCACGCGGAATTCCTTGCTGGACCGCTGCTGGGAGCCGGTCTGGAAGATGCGGCCACTGTCGCGCACGGCTTTGGTCAGGGTCAGGGCTTCGTGGACGTTGTGGGTCAGGGGTTTTTCACCATAGACATCCTTGCCAGCACGCACGGCGGCGATGCCGATGTAGGCGTGCCAATGGTCCGGCGTGGCGATGACGACGGCGTCAATGTCCTTGCGGGCCAGCAGCTCGCGGAAGTCATTGTAGGCGCTGCAGCCTTTGTAGTCAGCGCCGGCTTTTTTGCCGTAGCTGTCTTCGACCTTCTTCTTGGCGTTTTCGCGGCGGTTGGTGTCCACGTCACAGACGGCTGTGACCTGCACATTTTCACGGCCGAGGAAGTTGCCCAGGTGGCCGCTGTTCATCTTGCCCATGCCGATGAAGCCGATGTTGAGGCGGGAGTTCGGGGCGGTCTCTGCCGACCACACGCGGGAAGGCAGGATGAAGGGGGCGGCGACAGCACCTGCAGCGGTTTGCAGGAAGGAACGACGGGACGGTTGGCTAGAGCTCATAGAGGAAACATTAACAGGCCTGTGAATACGGAGTTCAGGCACGATTTGTGCAGTTTCTGTCATAAAAAGATCGGGAGGCCCAGCTTATTAAGCACAAAAAAACGGCTGCCAGGGTTTCTGGCAGCCGTTGGGGAAGGGTCGAAGGTAAATTACTTCTCGATCTTCAGCAGCTCGACTTCGAAGACGAGGGTCTCGCCTGGGCCGATGTCTGCGCCTGCGCCATTGTCGCCGTAAGCGAGATCAGACGGGATGTAGAACTTGTACTTGGAGCCGACGCTCATGAGCTGGAGACCTTCGGTCCAGCCTTTGATGACTTCCTGCACGCCGAAGGTGATCGGCTCGCCACGGTCCACACTGCTGTCGAAGACTTTGCCATTCAGGAGGGTGCCGTGGTAGTGCACATTCACTTTGTCCGTCGGCACTGGCTTCGCGCCGTCGCCCTGCTTGAGGACTTCATACTGAAGACCGCTGGCGGTGGTCTTCACGCCTTCTTTTTTGCCGTTTTCAGCCAGGAACTTGGCGCCCGCGGCTTTCACTTCACCGGCTTTGGCAGCCTGCTTGGCCTGCATTTCTGCCTGCTTGCCCTGCATCACTTTTTCGAAGGCCTTCATGGCTGCCTCGAGTTCTTCGGGCTTGTATTTAGAAGGCTTGCCTTCGAACTGGTCGCGCACGGCACCCAGGAAGCTGTCGAGATCAATCTCAACGCCCTGCTGCTTGAAGTTGTTGGCGATGTTGCCGCCGATCTGAGATCCGATGAAATAACTCACTTTGTCCATGGAAGCCGATGCAGCAGGAGCCGAAGCTTCGCCAGCAGGTTTTTCGCCAGCAGGTTTGGCAGATTCCGTTTGGGCGGAAAGTGAAGAGGCGACAGCGAGCGTGGCGCAGACGAGACGGAGGGTAGCTTTCATGAGTAGAGGACGCGAGACTCGGAGAGATGGGTGAAATGGTCAACCAAAGAAAACGCCCTCGAAGAATGCGCTCAAGATACGGATTTCGCCTCTTCTTACCGCTGACTTTTTTTCGAGATCCAGAGAAAGAAGCCTTCAACGGGGGAGTTCGTCGGCCCCGGCGGTCCGCTTGACTTCTCGGGAGCAGGGGCGTTCCAGGGGTTGACGGGAGGCCTCTCTGGCCCGACTTATTGCAAATAATGCGCGGTTTCCCTCCAGTTCAGCTTTTCCTTCTCGGGCTCGTTTTTGCCCTGCTGGCCTTTCCTTTAGCGCACATGACCACGGGGTATGAAAGACCTGGAGAAGCAGCCTCCACCGGGGCGGGGAAGGATGCGGACATGAAAGAGGTGAAAGGTGGCACGGACCACCCTGAGGGTGAGCACAAGCATGTGGAGGTGCCGACGCTGGTGCGGCTGCGGTTTGCCCACCGGCCCCTGACGGTGAGCCTGAAGGAGGGCGATGTGGAGCTGGCCGTGAAGGTGGACCTCGCCACCTCACCGGTGGAATTTCAAACGGAACTGGAAGTCTCCCATGACGGCAATGAACTCATCCTCCAGGCCACCTGGCCTGAGGGTACGCCAGAGACGGCCCTCACGGTGGAACTGGAACCGGACGGCTTCGATACCCGCCGTGAAACTCGCTGGTCCTCCGGCAATACTCTTGACGAAGTTTTGACATTCACATGGTAAAGAATCCCTCACACGATCACCCCCCGGGGAAGGAGCACGTCTGCTGGGGTGGCGGCGGCTGCACGCAGTCGCACCACCACCGGCTGGAGGTGCAAAACCTGCGCGTGAGCTACCAGGAAGTGATGGCCCTGGACGGCATCAGCTTCAGCACAGAATGCGGGCGCAGCATCGCCTTGATCGGTCCCAACGGTGCGGGCAAGAGCACCCTGCTGAAAGCCCTGGCAGGCCTGCTGCGCACCGACAGTGGCAGCATCCTCTGGCGTGGCAAACCGCTGACGCGCAGCAGCTACGAGATCGCCTACCTGCCACAGCGTGGGGACGTGGACTGGAACTTTCCCATCACCGTGCGCAGTCTGGTGGAGATGGGGCGCTACCCGAACCTGGGCTGGTGGCGGAAGTATTCCAAACACGATGCAGAGATCGTCCAGCGGGCGCTCACCACCATGAACTTGCTGGATCTGCAAGACCGCCAGATCAGCGCCCTCTCCGGGGGCCAGCAGCAGCGCACCTTCATCGCCCGCGCTTTGGCGCAGGAGGCGCATGTGCTGCTTTTGGACGAGCCTTTCACGGGGCTGGATCGCCCTGCTCAAGAAAACCTGGCGCGCCTGTTTCGCGAGCTGACGGCAGAAGGCCGCCTGCTCATCGCCAGCCACCATGATTTGCAAACGGTGGAAGGAAACTTCGACGACGTGCTGCTGATCAAACGCACCCAAGTCGCCTTTGGGGAAGTGGCTACGGCCTTCACCCCCGAGCGCATCGCCGCCGCCTACGACCGCTGATTTTTCCCATGCTTGCTGATCTTCCTTCTCTCGCTGATTTCCTGGCAGAACCCATCGCCAAACGGGCCCTGCTGGCTTGTTTGATGATCGGGTTCGCGAATGGTTTTGTCAGTGCATTCGTCGTCCTGCGGAAGTCCGCGCTGAAGGTGGGCACCCTGTCTCACGCGCTGCTGCCGGGGATTGCCCTGTCCGTGCTCATGGTGGGGCTGTCTCAGTGGAGCGCCTTGGCCGGGGCGATTTTTGCCGCACTTTTTGTTGGGCTTGGGTCCATCTTTTTGTCACGTACCTCACGGCTGGATCAGGATACCTCCATGGGCATCCTCTACACCACCGCCTTTGCCGGCGGGTACCTCATTTTGACCCAGCTCAATGTGAGGCAAAAGCTGGATGAGTGGCTGTTTGGCAGCATCGTTGGCATGGCGGATAGTGACATGTGGATCGCCTTTGGCATCAGTGCCATTGCGGTGCTTACCCTCACGGCTTTGCAGCGCCCGCTGCTGATCTATCTCTTTGAGCCGAACATCGCCGCGAGCCTGGGTGTGCCCGTGCGATTCCTGAATTACGCCACCTTTGGCATCACCATCCTGGTGCTCATTTCCTCTCTGCAGGCGGTGGGTTGCATCCTCAGTGTGGGCCTCATGGTGGCCCCGGCCGCCACCGTTTACCTGCTGACGAACAACGCCCGCGCGCTGTTCTGGGGTGGGGGACTCATTGGCGCATTTGGTTCCGCGGCGGCCTTTTTCCTCAGCTACCCGCTGGGCTGGTCTGTGAGCGCCAGCATCATCGTCGTCCTCGGCGGGCTGTTCCTACTGGCCTACATCTTCAGCCCCCGCTACGGCCTCTTCAGCAAACGCGGGCGGGTGTGAGGGGGCTACATCCATGGTTAGGCGTGGAAATAGGGCACGCCTGTTTTTTGCCAGTCATCGGGGCCAGGAGGACATTGGGGGCTTGCATTTCGGTTTGCGTCTATCGCGCCAGTTTTGGATGACCAACCGATTGCGAACGGCGATTTCTCGCGCCTCTCCGGGGCGCGGCGGGTGTGTGCGCGTTGTTGGTTAGGCGGGGATCTGGGGGGGTCGCTCGTGCCTCGCTGCACCCCCGGCTATCGGCTCTCGCCCCTCCGGGGCGCAGGTACAGTATCCATCACTCTCCGAGTGATGCCGTTCGCCCCAAAACACGCCCTTCCGCCCCCTCGCCAGCCCCGCTGCGCATGGGGACCCTGCGCCCTACATCTCTCCCTGGCACTTACCCGCCCCGGAGGAGCGAAAGCAGAATAGCCGGGGGTGCAGCGAGGCTTGGTGAGCGGGAACCCCTCGGACTCGCGAATAACCAACGATGCGGCAAGAGGTGCGCCCTGGAAGGGCGCGAGAAGCGCACGCTGACCGAGACGCCTACCTCTCCAATCCTCACGCCCCCGCAGGCCTGCAGACGGAGCGCGAATATTCTATTCGCCTAACCTTCCCAGCGCGCACGCACACCTCCCCGCCCCAGTTCGCCCCACCTTCCCCCGCTTCCACGGCTCGCTCGGAAGAAGGGGCGGACCATCCTGTTTGGGGCGAACGCATCACTCGGAGAGTGATGAATACGGTACTTGCGGACGTGGCCATTCCCCCGCCCATCTGCGCATGAGGACCATGCGCCCTACCTGACTACCCTTGCTGCTAGGCGCTCTCTCCTGCACCAGATGAAGCCGGGACGACAGTGCAGGGAGGTTTTGCCCCAGGTCTGCCGCGCAAGGGGCGGACGGAGGTTTCTCGCGCCCCTCCAGGGCGTACCTGTGATGATGCGTTTTTAGTTAGCGGGGTCCGGAGGTTTCGCTCGTGCCTCGCTGCACCCCCGGCTATCGGCTCTCGCCGCTCCGGGGCGGGGAAAGCGCAAGGGGCGGACGATGCGCCTTGGGGCGGACGCATCACTCGGAGAGTGATGGATACTGTACAGCGGGTGGGATAGGCCTGCCGCGTTCTTTCCCGTCCGTGCTGGAAATCACTTCGGCGTCGTCAGCACCTTCAGGCCTTCAGGGGAAAAGTCGGCATCGGTCAAGGTGACGCCATGCTTGATGCGGGAGCCTTCCATGACGGTACCGCTGCCGCTGGTGCCTGCGCGGGTGATGCTGAGGCTGGCAGGCAGGTGGCGGTCGAGATCGTCTTTTTCCACGCGGAGGGTCTCCATGCGGACGATCACCTGGCCTGCGGCGTTGTATTTTTCCACGCGCAGGGGCACGCGGCGTTTGGGGTCAATCCAGCTTTTCACAGAGGCGTAGCTGGAGCGGTCTGAGGCGCCGGGTTTGGACTCTAAAATCTGGCAGTTCACACGGCCCACATCTTCGGTGCCAACGAGGGTTTGCTGGCTCCAGCCAAAGAAGTTTTCGATCAAGTCCTCATACGTCAGGTCGCTGCCAAAGAGGCCTTCTTTGAGCTGCGCTGCGGAGAGGGGTTTGACGCTGTCAGGGGGGATGAAAAGGGTGCCGCGTGCGGCCTGGCCGCTGGGCTTGCGCAGCAGGACGGACTCGCCTTTGCGCTCTTTGGGGAAGAGGATCTGGTAAACGAGGTCGGTACCCGCCTGGGTGTGGCGTTCTTTGGTCTGGAGCTGGATGGTCCCGCCGCCATTCACCTCCAGGCGCAGGCGCACGTAGGCGGTGCCGTCGAGGCGATCTGCATTCAGCCGTGCGGCCAGTTCCGCCGCTGTCGCGGGAGTTTCAGCAGCGGGGGCTAGAGCGGCCCAGCCAACGGCGAGCATCGCAAAAGAAAGGGGGAAAGTCTTCATGGTCAAAAGCATCGTTTCTCGCGGCCATCTTGCACGCGTGACATCGCGGATTGTACCGGAGCCTCAGACTGGAAAAAGGAAAATCGGTGGCTAGCGGCACCCCAGCTCACCCATTCAGCGCGGCGGCGGGATTCAGGCGGGAGCTGCGCCAGGCGGGGTAGAGACCGCTGAGGACGCCCACGATGACGGCGATGGCCACGGCTTTGAGCAAGAGCGAGGGGCTGAGGTCGGGCTCCAGCAGGCCTTTGATGGCGGGGGCGTTTTGCATGGCCTCCACCCCCAGGATGCCGAGCAACACCCCGCCGATGCCGCCAGCGAAACCCAGCAGGGCAGACTCCCACAGCACCATGCGCACGATGCGGCTGCGCTTCCAGCCCAGGGCGAGGAGCACGCAGATTTCCTGCTTCCTCTCAAAGACGGTCATGAGCATGGTGTTCATCACGCCCAGCACGCCCACCAGCACGGCCAGCAGGGAGGTGCCCCAGCTCATGGCGCGGATCATTTTGTAGCCTTGGCTGTTGTTAAAATGTTGGGCCACAGAGACGGCGCGTACCTCAGGGGCCACCTTGTTGATCTCGGCACACAGAGCCTGCAGTTGCTCTTCCGTCATGCCGGGCTGGGCGCGCACGTCCACCACATTGATCTTGCCCTCACTGGCCATCAGCGTTTGGAAAACGGGCAGGGCCAGGATGATGGAGCCATCTTCCACGAGAGCACCGCCATTGACGATGCCCACCACGGTCAGCTCGGTGGCCTCGACTTGCAGGGTATCTCCGACTTTCTTTTTCAGCACTTCGGCGGCGGTTTGCCCCAGCACCACGGCCTGCTCATTTTCATCCTTCGGTAGGCGACCGGAGGTGACCGCCAGCTTATCCCAGGTGAAGCCACCCCACTCGCGGGCAGAGACCATGATCATGTCCGCCTCTTCCACGCTCATGAGTTCCACCATGAGCATGCAGGTGGCGGAAACCTGTGGCAGTTGGGCGATGCGATCCCGCACCGTGGGGCTGAAGGGTTTCGGCACCATGGCACCGCCCATGTTGCTGACCACGATGTCTGTCCCGCGTGCCTTCAGGCCGGTGGCCCAGCTTTTTTCAAAGCCTTCCGAAATGCCCACCAGAGCCACCACAGCGGCGATGCCGATGGAGATGCCCACCAGGGTGAGAGCGGTGCGCACGCGGCGGCGTAGCAGACCACGAAGCACGATGGTGAAGAAATTCATAATTCGTTAGGCTTGGGCTGGAGTCACGGGTGGCAGGGCACCGTCGGAGACCACTTGGCCGTCCTTCATCAAAATCGTGCGGGTGGCCAGACGGGCGATGCCCAGATCATGCGTCACCATGACCAGCGTCATCTTTTGCTCCTCATGCAGCTTCACCAGCAGGTCCAGCACCTGGGCGGCATTGTGGCTGTCCAGATTGCCTGTAGGTTCATCCGCCAGTAGCACGGAGGGGCGATTCGCCAAGCTGCGGGCGATGGCCACGCGCTGGCGTTCACCGCCGGAAAGTTTGCCAGGAAAATGGTGGACGCGATGTCCCAGGCCCACCTGCTGCAGCAGCTCCACCCCGCGGTCGCGCCTTTCCTTGAGGCTCAGTTTTCCCTCGAACATGGGGATCTGTACATTCTCCACCGCCGTGTAGGTGGGCAGAAGGTGAAAGGCCTGGAAGATGAAGCCGATCTCATGCGCGCGATAGGCCGCAGGATCTGCGGCATCTGGCAAAGACTGGCCGCGATAGTTCAGCGTGCCCGCCGCCGGGCGATCCAGCGCGCCGAGCATTTGCAAGAGGGTGCTTTTGCCACAGCCGCTGGGGCCCGTGATGGCCACGAACTCACCGGCTTTGACCTGGAAACTGACGCCCCGCAGAGCCTGCACCTGGCCGCCATCGTAGTCCTTTTTCAGGCCGATGGCTTCGTAAACCAATGGCGCAGCGATGGGGGACGGGGAAGGGGCACTCATCGGGTGGAAAAGGGAAAAACGACCGCACGTCCACTCATCCCGGCATGGCCATGGAGGAGGAGGCTTCTGGAGACTTCGGCTGGCTGCGCCATTGTGGCCCTACTTTAGGGTCGGCCAGGTCGCGTAGCAGATCCATCACGGCCAGGCGGTAGCTGGAGTAGGGGGCGGTTTCCTCCTCCGTGCGGGGCGCCAGCTCGGCAGCACGCGCGGGCAGCTCCCAGTGGTGCATGCCCAGGTGGCGATGGTGCAGGCCGTGAAAGGGCTCGTGCAAAAGGGTGTAGGCCAGCACTTTGCCTGTCCAGCCTTCATCCACGATGCTGCGCGTGGCCCCGGTGGCGCTGGTGCCGCGCAGGCCCACGTGCTCCACATACTTGCGCCAGCTTTGCAGATTCGCCGCCATCATGGCAGGTAGCAGATACATGCAGAAGTAATATTTCCACAGGCCGAACCAGGCGACAGTGGCCACCACCACGGACCAAAAAACCACGATGCCGATGATCTCCTGCCAGATGCGTTTGCGCACGCGTTTGTTGCGGATGGGGGAATTCGCCCGGAAGAAGGTGCGCAGAAACAGGTAAGGCGTGAACCAGAGGCCAAAGGTCAGCTCTAAAAAGGCCGCCATGCGCCGCAGCCAGCGCGGTGCTTTAGGATCCACAAAGGGCCACAACTCCTCATCCCGCTCGGTGGCCAGGTGCATGTGATGCGTCTGGTGAGCGGCGCGGTATAAACTAAAACTGGTTAGGCTGAGGATGCCGATGAAGACGCCGTCAAATTCATTGAACTTCCGGTTCTTCCGCAGCAGGCCGTGGGAGGCCTCATGAAAGCCGATGAGCACCCCGTGCATGAAATGCCCTGCCAGGAGGACCAGCGGGACCACCAGCCACCAGTTCTCATGATACAGCGCGGCGAAGAGGCCGGCCTGGATGAAGACGAGCACAAAAACCAAGATCTGGAAGGCCGAGCGGCTGATCCAGTGCGGTTCATGGGGATCGGCACCGTCACCTTTCACGGTGAGGTCCAGGGGATCAGAAGAAGAGGCGGCGGCATTCATCACATTCAGGCCAGGAGATCGGCGAGGGGAGTATGGGGTGAGAGGGATACGTTGGCCAGCACGCGTTGGTAGCGGCGGTTCAGTTCCTGCGTGTCTTCAGGAGTGAAAAGGGAGGGCCGGTAAAGCCACACCACTTCCAGTTCATCCCCATCCTCCGTCACTTCACAGGCCAGGTCAAACCGGGCGGTGCCGGTGGACCGCATGCGCAGTTTAAATGACAAACTCGGCAGGGTGATGTCTGGGATAGGGTGGTTTTGCAGGGCAAAACGCACGTCGTAGATCGGGTTGTGCCCGGCCTCCGCTTTCACGCCCAGCGCCTTCGCCAGCTCGGCAAAGGGCATGGCTTCCGCAAAGCAGTCCATGCTGGCATCCTGCACGCGCTTCACCGCCGTGGCAAAGGTCTGCGTGAGGTCCACCTGCCCGCGCAGGGGCACCACTCCGGCAAAGTAGCCCATGGTTTCCTTCGCGGCCTGTTTGGTACGATTTGCCACCGGGCTGCCGACGACGATGTCCGTCTTCCCGGTCCACTGCGCCAGGGTCACCTGAAACGCGGCTAACAAAGTATTGAACAACGTCGCGCCCGTGGTCTTTGCCAGAGCGCGGATGTTGCGGGTGGCCTCCGGCGAGAGGCTGGAGGCCCAGTAGGTGAGCTTCCCAGCACGGGCGTTTTCATCGGCAGGGCGTTCCCACAGGCGGGGGATTTCCGCCAGATGCTTGCGCCAGAAAGCAGCGCGAGTCTCCAGCTCTGCGGCTTGCCAAGAGGCGCGTTCTGCCGCCGCCCAGGCGGTGTAACTCATCTCCACTGGCGGCAGGGAGCCACCGCCAGGAAGCTTGTTTTGCAGATAGGCCGCCGCCAGTTCCTGAACGAAGACGCCCAGGGTCCAGCCATCGGCGATGGCATGGTGGATGGCAAACACCAGCACCAGATCTCCCGGCCCACGTTGCAGCATCTCCACTCGGTAGAGAGGCCCGCGCAGCATGTCGAAAGGTCGGGTAAAAATCTCCCGCATCACGGCTTCCAAGGCTTCGCCATGGGCCTGATCTGCGGGCAGTTCACGGTAATCCAGCACCACGGTGCCCGTGCGGCGGATCATCTGAAACGGCTGCTCCTTTCCGGGGAGGAAGGATAGCCGCAGAACCTCCTGCCGCTCCACCACCAGCTTCAGCGCCGCCTCACAATCCGCCTGCGTGATGTTGCCTCGCACCTCGATGAAAGCGCAGATGTGGTTGCCGATGTCACCAGGGGCGACGGGCGAATTTTCCCACAGCTCACGCTGGGGCAGGCTCAGGGGCTGGAGACGGATTTCACCGCTCTCCAGCCACTGTTTGAGGTTGGCACGAAGGTCTAGGGACATGTCAGGATGACATCGGCTTAGGCACCGGCTTTGCGTGCGGCTTTGGCAGCCGGGGCCGGGGTTTCCTCTGCCGCAGTCACATCATCCAGCAGGCTTGCGATGTCGTCATCCGAGATGGCATCCAGATCCACTTCATCCACGGAGGTGGGAGCCTCCACGACCGCAGGGGCCGCTGGCGCTTTCGCCGCCGCGCCGGAGGCACCGCCCAAATGCTCGCCAATGAGCGCGGCCAACTGGCCGATGGTGCGGGCACGCATGAGGCTGGTGGGTGGCAGGGCCACGCCGATGGTGCTTTCGATGAGGTTTTCGATCTCGACGCCCATGAGGGAGTCCAGGCCCAAATCCGTCAGCGGCTGGTCATCGCGCAGGCTGTCAGGCTTCACGCGCAAGACGGAGCCCACGACTTCTCGCAACGCTTGGGCGATGATGCCCGCGCGATCTTCGGCTGAGGCAGCGTCAATCTTCGCACGCCAATCCCCCGTCATGCCGCCAGACTCGGCACTTTCCACGCCGGAGGCGAAGATGTGCTCCAACAACGGATTTTCCTGGAGACCCCGGAAGGACTGGCGCCACTTGGCCCAGTCCACCCGCAGAGCAGCCACCTGGGCGGAGCCTGCGGTGAGGAAAGTTTCCAGCAAGGAGACGACCTCGCCCGGAGTGATGGCGGAGGTGCCCTGGCGTGCCAGGAACTCAGCCACCTTCTCATTGCGCGCCACGTAGCCTTCGCCACCCAGCACACCCCAGTTCACGGCCAGGGCAGGCAGGCCCAGGGCACGGCGATGATGCGCCAGGGAATCCAGGAAGGCATTGGCACCGGAGTAGTTACTCTGGGCCGGATTGCCGAACACGCTGGAGATGGAGGAGAACATGACGAAGCAGTCCAGATTCAGATCCAGCGTGCCTTCATGCAGCTTCCAGGCTCCGAGCGCCTTCGGTGCCAAAACGGTGCGCATGCGCTCGCGGTTCAGCACGCCCATCGGCGCATCGTCAATGACCATGGCCAGGTGGAACACACCCTTCAGCGGCACCTTCGCAGCCTCGATCTCACGCAGCATTCGCGTAATGTCCTCCGGCTCGCCAGCATCGCCTTTCAGGATCTGGATCTTCACCCCCTGATTTTCCATCTGGGTGACAAAGGCCTTCGCCTCAGGCGTGGAGGCACCACTGCGGCTGGCCAGCGCCAGATGACGCGCGCCACAGTCCACCAACCACTGCGACAGCACGCGGCCAAAGCCACCAAAGCCACCGGTGATGAGGTAAGTGCCCTCGGCCTTCACTTCAAAGCCAGGCGCTGGGGCCTCACCCCGGCGATTCACAAACGCATCTGTGAAGGTCACCACCACCTTGCCTGTGTGCTTCCCAGCCGCCATGAGGCGGAAGGCAGCATCCACACGGCTAGCTGGGTAAGCGCGGAATGGCAGCGGGCGCAGGGCCCCCTGTTCCACCAGCTCCACCAGCTCGCCTAACAAACGACGTGTCAGTTCTTCATCCCCACCAAAGACGGCATCCATCGCCACGACGTGGAAGGAGGCGTTCTTGCGCAGGTGCCACAGCGGGATGCGGGAGTTTTGGTAAATGTCGCGTTTGCCGATCTCGATGAAACGACCGAACTCGGACAAACAGGAAAGGCCCATGGGGATGGCCTCCGCCGCGAGGGCATTCAGCACCACATCCACGCCTTTACGATTCGTCAGGTCCATGACCGCATCCGCAAAGTCTGCACGGCGGGAGTCAACGACATGCTTCACGCCCAGCGTTTGCAGCAGGGCGCGCTTGGAGGCGCTGCCTGCCGTGGCGATGACTTCGCAACCCAGATGCAGAGCGATCTGGATGGCCGACATACCCACGCCACCGGCACCGGCGTGGACCAGGATGGTCTCGCCTTTGCGCATGCGGGCCACATTGTTCAGCGCGTGCCAGGAGGTCATGAAGACCACCGGCAGTGTGGCTGCACCCTCAAAGGACAGGTGATCTGGAATGCGTACCACATCCCCACCACGGGCCAGGGTGTGCGTGGCCAAGCCATACACGGCCAAACCAAAAACGCGATCCCCCACAGCGACGTGCTTGATGTCCTTGCCGATGGCGACCACGACCCCGCCGACTTCATCGCCAAAGATGCGGGCGTCCGGTGTTTCCGCCGGATACAGCGCCAGCGCTTTCAGCACGTCGCGGAAGTTCATGCCAGCGGCTTTCACTTCGATGAGCACCTCACCATCCCCACACACCGGCAGGGTGAAGGGGGTGAGTTTCAGCGTGTCCAGCATGCCGCGTTCACGCGACTCCAGGCGCAGCGGCACCTTGCGATCCAGCACGGTTTCTTTCACGGGCAGACCGCGCTTGATGCGCTGCACGTAGCGGGCTTCACCACGGATGGCGATCTCGCGCTCACCATGCTCCTGCAGCAGTTCACGCCACAGCAGGGCGGCATCTTCAGCGGAGGCTTCCGGCGGCAGATCCAGGCCACGGCAGGCAAAGTTCGGGTGCTCACTGAGGATGACGCGGAAGACACCGATGGACGGTGCCTGGGCCACATTCGTCAGTCCCATGTGCTGGCCAGCAGGCTGGGCCCCACGGGTGATGAGGTCCATCCGCAGCTTGGCTGCCGGGGTGGTGTTTTCAATCGCCTGCGTTAGGTGCAGCAGGGCGTCAATGCCCATCAGCGCGGCATCGCCTTCGCCTTTGCCCGCAGGTTCATCCAGCGTCCACAGGTAGGTCATGCGCTCTGGCGGGGTATCATCCGCGTAGGAGGTGACCAGGGTCATCCAGTCTTCTGGCGTATCGGCACGCAGGGTGTAGTCATCACCCTTCGCAGCATAGGCAGCACCCCGGCGGGCCGTGCGTACACGGACACCGGCGGCTTTGAGCTGCGCCACCAGTTGATCTCCCAGCCCCCCCTGGTCAGCGAACACCAGCCAGGAGGCTTCAGGGGCCGGTGGCAAAGTTTGTTCGGCATCGCCCTGCGTCGCCGCTGGGGTTTCCGTCCAGGCTTTGCGACCGAAAAGACCGATCTGCCCCTCTCCCCCACGCGGGCCACGCAGGCCCGGGATGGAGGTGGTTTCAGCAAAGCCTGCCGTCTTCATCGCCGCTTCCCACTCAGGGCGCTGCATCAGCGGCTGATCCGGACGCAGATCGCGATCTGTCAGATGCCACCACCCGCTGGTGAGGCCGAAGACGCTTTCCGTCCAGAGCTGCGGCGTGGCCACATCCATGAACACCAGGCTACCGCCCGGTTTCAGCACCTCATGCAGGTAACCCAGCGTGGCACGTACATCTGCCACGGCATGGATCACGTTCGTGCCGATGACGAGGTCATAGGTGCCCGCTTCGTAGCCTTGCGCGGCGGGTGGTTGTTCCAGGTTGAACACTTTGAACTCCACCTCGGGGAAGGCGGCCAGCTTTTGGCCAGCCACGGAGAAGAACCCAGCCGAGACGTCGGTGAAGGTGTAGGAATGCAGGCCGCGTGGTAGCAGCGGCAGCAGGTAGGCACTGAGGCCCCCGGTACCGGCACCCACTTCCAGGATGCGCAGTCCGCGCCCTTCCGGCAGGTTTTTCGCCGCCTCATTCACCGCGCTGGTGATGGCCGCCATCCAGTGACTGGAGAGCAAACCGTCACCGTAGAATTGATCCAGCAGGTCGCTGTTTGAGCCGCCGAAGAGCACCTGCACGGCATCTTTTTCACCGCGTAAGATCGGGCCCAAGTCGGCACAGGTGATGTTCACCAGCATGCCTTCTGGCAGGTGGCCGGGGTTTTGATCCAGGAAGGTTTTCAGCACTTCTGTGGCGTTGTCCGCAGCAGCGTCGAAGGTCGCCGTCGGCACATGGCCTGCGCCCTTCACAGCCAGCAGGCCGCGCTTGGTCAGGTCATTCACCAGGTGGTGATACACGCGCTGCATCGGCGCGGCCACTTTCAGGCTGTCCACAGTCCACACCGCATCGGCCTTCAGGTCGGCGGCCATTTGGCGCAGACCGCGAGCGATCTGGGCGGCTGCGAGGTCATCCTCAGCGGCCATGGTGGCCTCCAAGTGGGCCTTGCCACGCACGGCGATGACTTCTTCCAGGGTCTTTTGTGCGGCCTCTTTGAGGTCGGCCAAAGGCACCGGGGTGAGGGTGGCGGGGGTGCCCACAGAGGCGGTGCGCTCCCAGTCCACATGATACAGCAGATCGCGCGTGCCACTGGTGCCTGCGCGGCGGGCGGCGGCCATGCTGACGGCGCGGAAACCATCCACCAGCACGCAAGGCGCGCCGGATTCATCGTAGAGGCCGATGTTGCCCTCGATGAACTCTTCATTGAACTGCACCACCTTCGCCTGCACCCGCGTCACCGCGCCTGGAGAGCGCAGATACAGGATGCGGCCAAAGCGCACGGGCAGCTTCATCTTCGCCTTGCGATCTTCCACCGTTTTGGACCCAGCAGAGAAGGTATGCAGCGCGCCATCCAGAAGGACGGGGTGCAGGCAATATTCACCCGCACGATGAGCGATGTTTTCAGACAGCGCCACCCGGCCTGCCGCCTTGCCACCGGCTGCCCACAGCTCACGCACAGCGCGGAATTCGTCGCCATAACGCAGGCCCAGGTCACTCATGTGCTGGTAAAAATCCGTCACGTCCAGGGAGGTGAGGCCCTCCGTGGCGCCTTCCCAGGTCGTCGCATTGAAGAGAGATTCCGTACGTTCGCCGCGCATGGAGCCGACCACGTGGACAGACCATGCCGCCCCGGTATCAAATTTGCTCTGAATGGTGAAGGTGCGCTCGTTAGGCTCATAGGTCACCTCCAGCACCACGCCGGAAGGATTTTCTGTGAGGATCAGCGGCTTGCGGATCTCAAAGTCTTCCACGGCGAAGGGGCGACCTTCAAAGTATTGCGCCCCCGCTTCCAGGATGAGTTCCACAAACCCGGCTCCTGGGAAGATGACGTGGCTTTCCACCTTGTGATCTTTCAGGAAGGCCATGTGGCGATTGTCCAGACGCGCGATCCACGTCGGCGTGGCGCGGGGCAGGCGGATGTCCAGCAGGCCTTTGCCGCCAGCGCCCAGGCGGCCTTCACGCCAATCAGGCGATTCATTCCACCAGCGGGCTTTGTCCCACGCATAGGTCGGCAGGGCCAGTTGATGACGGGAAGGCGTCATGCCTTTGAAGTCCAGATCTACGCAGGCGCGGTGCAGCTCCAGCGCCGCCTCCAGCATGGCTTCATGCTCACGATCCCGGCGTGCCGAAGCCACCACCGGGGCCTTTTGATTGCGCGCGCCCAGGCACTCCTGGATGGACAGGGACAAGGCTGGGTGAGCGGTGATTTCCAACCACACATCCACGCCGAAGTCGGCCAGTGCATTCACTGCCGGGGCGAACATCACCGCCTGGCGGATACCACGGCCCCAGTGGCCTGCATCGCACTCTTTGCCCGTGATGCGGTCACCGGTGACGGTGCTGAAAAACGGCACTGTTTCTTCACGCGGTTCCAGCTCGGCCAAGGCCGCCACGAGTTCATCCGCCGCAGGCTGCATGTAAGCATGGTGGAAGGGGTGATCCACCCGCACAAAACGGGCAAACACGCTGTCCGCCTCCAGCTCCACACGGATCTTTTCCAGCGACTCCTTCGGCCCAGACAGGGTCAAAGAACGCGGGCCATTGAAGGCGGCGATGCTGACCACGCGGTCATGCCGGGCGATGACGGCCAGGGCGGATTCCTCATCCAGGCCCACGGCCAGCATGGTGCCTGCACCACGGGCGCATTCATTCATGAAACGAGCACGCAGGGCGATGACCTTCGCGCCTTCCTCCAGACTCAGCACGCCTGCCACACAGGCAGCGGCGATCTCACCCACACTGTGGCCCACGATGGCCGCAGGCTGCACGCCCCAGGATTTCCACAGTTCCGAAAGGGAAACCTGCATGGCAAAGATGGCCGGCTGGGCGATCTCCGTCATGCTCATCTTCGAGTCCTTTTCGTCGCGGCCTAACTCCTCCAGGAGGGAGAATTTGGCCCACGGCTTCAGCGCCGCAGCGCAGGCCTCCATGGCCTTGCGGAAGACCGGCTCATTCTTCATGAGTTCCCGGCCCATGCCCCACCATTGAGGGCCCTGGCCGCTCATGACAAAGCCTACCCGCGCAGCCGTTTCGCGCCGTGGAGAGAAGCCACTGCGCACATTCGGCACTTCCGAGCCGACGCCAAAGGCATTCAGCGTGGCGATGGCCTCATGCGCCGTCTTTGCCACCATCGTCAGGCGATGCTGGTGATGGTTGCGCCGCGCACCCAGGGTGTAGCACAGGTCCGGCAGCACCGGGGAGGTGCCGTTGGATTTCTCATGATCTTCCAGCCAGGTGGAAAGGCGATAGGCCGTGGCCTTCAGCGCCTCTTCCGAACGGGCGGAGAGCACCAGGGGCCATGGGCGATCAAAGGCCGAGGCAGGCAGCTTGACATGCGGTTTCGCAGGCGCTTCCGCCAGGATGACGTGGGAGTTGGCCCCGCCAAAGCCGAAGGAATTTACCCCGGCCATGCGCACTTCGTAGCTTTCCGGGAAGTCTTCCATCTCCACCGGGATGCGCAGTTTCAGCGCCTTGAAATCAATGTGCGGATTCGGTGTTTTGAAGTGCAGGCTCGGTGGGATCTTGCCGTGCTTCAGCACCAGCAGCGCCTTGACCAGACCGGCCACGCCAGCCGCTGTTTCCATGTGGCCCAGGTTCGTTTTCACGGACCCCATGGCCAGGGGGGCACCTTCCGCACGGTCTTCGCAGAGCGCTTCAGAAAGGGCTGTGGCCTCGATGGGATCTCCCACCGCCGTTCCGGTGCCGTGGGCTTCGATGTAGCCGATCTCGCTCGGGCTGATGCCCGCGTCCTGGCATGCATCCTTCACCAGCCGGGCCTGGGCCTCTGGGCTAGGCAGGGAGATACCGTTCGTGTGGCCGTCCTGGTTGGTGGACGTGCCCAGGATCACGCCCTGGATCGGGTCACCATCCGCGATGGCCTGAGACAGCTTTTTCAGCATCACCATGCCTGCACCTTCCGCGCGCACGAAGCCATTGGCATCCGCATCGAAGGCTTTGCACATGCCGTCTGGAGACAGCATGGAGGCCTGGGAGAAACCGATGAACCCACCCGGGGTGATCATGACCGTCACACCGCCTGCCAGGGCCGTGTGGCCGCGCCCGGTCCAGATGTATTCGCACGCTGCATGCACGGCCGTGAGGGCGGAGGAGCAGGCCGTATCCATGGCCACGCTGGGGCCGGTGAGATTCAGCGAGTAGGAAATGCGGTTCGCCGCGATGGAGTGCGCGCTGCCTGTGGAGGAGTGCGCGCCGATGCCGGCGGAGTCAAACGGGGTGCCCTGGATGACCTGATAGTCCGTGTGGGAAACGCCCACATACACGGCGATGTCCGTGCCTTTTTCCAGATCCAATACGATGCCGGCGTCCTCGATCGCTTCCCAGGCCGTTTCTAAAACGAGGCGCTGCTGGGGGTCCACATACGGGGCCTCGCGCGGGGAAATGCCGAAAAACTGCGGATCATACTGATCAATGGAATCCAAAAAGCCGCCGCGCTTGGCAATGGACTTCCCGGCCAGGCCTGGTTCCGCATCATAAAAACGTTCGATGTTCCAACGGTCTGGGGGCACTTCGCACACGGCATCACGCCCCTCCGCCAGTAATTTCCAAAAAGCTTCGACGTCGTTAATTCCGCCGGGAAAGCGGCAGCCGATACCAATGATGGCGATTCCTTCTTTATGCATGCAGTTCAAGCGTAGGGGGAGTTGGGGAGACGAGTTTCTTTGTCAAAACTGACGCCGCCCGTAATTCGTATCGTGCGAAGTGCCTGCTGTGCGTCCCTGTATTTTCAGAGATCGTCGAAATCAGCAGTTCACCAGGGGTCATTTGGACAAAACAAAGTTTTTTTGCAGTGGCCCAAAGGGGGCATGCACCGCTAATTTAATGACTATTGCTCAATTTTGGCGATAAGAAACGCATAAAACGTCTCAGCGACGATGCTTCTGTGAACAAAACCTTTAACTCGAGGACTGACTCAACAACATGTGTGGCATTGCAGGCGTGATGGATCTGGTCGGGCGGCGCAGTGTGCCGCACGAAATCATCGAACGAATGTCCCTGGCCCTCTACCATCGGGGTCCCGATGAAGAAGGCTTCTTCATCCGCCCCGGCCTGGCCATGGCCTCGCGCCGCCTCAGCATCGTCGGTCTGGCCGATGGCCAGCAGCCCATGCACAATGAGGACAAAAATGTCTCCGTCGTTTTCAATGGCGAGCTTTTCGACTACGTGGAAAAGCGGGTGGAGCTGGCCGCCCGGGGCCACACCCTGGTCACCCACTGCGATACCGAGATCATCCCGCACCTGTGGGAAGAGAGTGCCGAGGGCATGTTCGAGCGCCTGCGCGGCCAGTTCGCCATCGCCCTGTGGGATGAGCGGCAGCAGAAACTGACCCTGGGGCGAGATCGTTTCGGCATCAGCCCTCTGTATTGGACCCGCCAAGGCGACTGGCTGCTCTTTGCCTCCGAAATTAAGAGCCTGCTCGCCTCCGGCATGGTCCCCGCCATCCCCGACCGGCGCGGCATTGACCACGTTTTCACTTTTTCCGCCCTGCCCGGCCCCATCACCTGTTTTGAAGGCATCCAGATGCTGCCACCCGCGCATTTTCTGGAGGTGCTGCCCGGTCACAGCCACGGCAGCCCCAGCATCCGCGAGCGCCGCTACTGGGACATGGACTTTCCCGATGCCGGCCAGGAAAACCCCGAGACGAACGCCAAGACCCTGGTGGATGAGTTTGAACACGTCATGCTGGATGCCGTGGGCAAACGCCTGCGTGCGGATGTGCCCGTGGGCTCTTACCTCTCTGGCGGTGTGGACTCCAGCATGATCCTGGCCCTGGCCTGTCACCTGCGCGGCAAGTCCATCTCCACCTACACCGTCCGGGTGAATGACCCGAAGCTGGACGAACTGGATGCCGCCAGCATGGTGGCCAAATTCATCGGCGCACCGCCCCCCGTGGTGCAGGAGTTTAATCACGAGGATGCCATCTCCACGTACCCCAAACTCATCGCGGCGGCGGAGGCACCGGTCATCGACACCTCCTGCGCCTCTCTTCTCCAACTGGCCCAAAAGGTCCACGAGTGTGGCCAAAAAGTGGTGCTTACCGGCGAAGGTGCGGATGAGTGGCTCGTCGGTTACCCCTGGTACAAAGCCGCGAAGATCATCGGCTTTCTCGATGCCATCCCCGGCCTGCGCATCAGCGACAAAGCCCGCCGCGCCTTCCTCAGGTTCAGCGACGTGCCCCAATACCCCGCCAGCTTCCGTGCCCGTACCGAAGCCAACGTCGGCGGCCCGAACGCCTGGATTGATAGCTACGGCCTGCTCGGCCTGGCGAAACTGCGTTTTTACTCCGACTCCATGCACACCGTGCGGGAATCCACCGATCCCTGGGCCACGCTGGGTATGAACCTGGACCGAGCCAAAAAATGGCACCCTCTGAATCGTGGCATCTGGGTCGCTGGTCGCGTCACTCTGGCCGGGCATCTCCTTCAGGCCAAAGGCGACCGCGTGGCCATGCACTCCTCCGTGGAGGTGCGCTACCCCTTCCTGGATGAAGCCGTCTTTGACTTCTGCGCCAAGCTGCACCCCGACTGGAAACTGCGCGGCTTTCGCGACAAGCACCTCCTCCGTCTCCTGGCCGAACGCTGGCTGCCTCCGTCCATTTACAAACGTGGCAAGGTCATCTTCCGCGCTCCGCTGGACAGCTTCCACCTCGAGCCCGAGCCCCCCTACATCCGCCAGCTCCTCAGTGAAGATTCGCTCAAACGCACCGGCTACTTTGATGCCGCCACCGTCCAGCACTGGCGGAAAACTTACGGCAGCCTGCGCGCCACCTCCTTGCCTCGCCTCTCCATCGAGATGGGCCTCGCCGCCGTCGTCGCCACCCAGCTCTGGCACCACCAGTACATTGACGGCAGCCTCTGCGATCTACCCTCCCAGGCCCGCACCGGCCCCCTGGTGACGATCTAAAGCGTCGCGGATTTATCGCCCTCGCAGCGCTCGTGCAGCGAGGTATGGAACCATCTGCCCTTCGCCGCGCTTCGGAAGGGCGCGAGAAACGCACCCCCAATCCCACTCCCGCCCCCTCCACTCCTCACGCCCCGCACACCGCCGACCGGAGCGCGAATATCCTATTCGCCTAACTTTCCCAGCGCCACTCGAGTCCTTCGAAGCCGCCGCTCGCCACATCGAGGAAAGTCAGGCGAGTTAAAAACTCGCGCTCCGTCCAGGGGGCATCGAGACTGCAGCAGTAGAGGGGGCAGATGCACCCTCCGAGCCCCCTTCTCGCGCCCCTCCAGGGCGCACCACCTTGCGACACCTTTTGTTATTCCGCCCACCCGGGGGGTTCCGCTCGCCGAGCCTCGCTCCACCCCCGGCTACTTTTCTTTCGCCCCTCCGGGGCGGGGGGAGGTGCAAGTAGCAAGGTAGGGAGCAGGGTCTCCATGCGCCTTGGGGCGGGGAGATCCGCCACGTCCGCAAGTACAGTATCCATCACTCTCCGAGTGATGCGTTCGCCCCAGACATGCCTCGTCCGTGTCCTTCCGTCGCCCCTCCGGAGCCGGAGAGGTGTTTCTAGAATCGCTGGATGAACGGGGCCTGCGGGTGTCCTTAGTCTTGCGTAACGAAACCCCCGCCTAGCAAGTCGGACGCATCACCCCGCATCCTTACCAGCCCTACCCCGCCGCCTCTTCCACGCTGATGCAGGAGCAGATCAAATTGCGGTCGCCATAGACATTGTCCACGCGGGCCACGGGCGGCCAGTATTTGGCCTCCTTCACCCAGGGGAGCGGGAAGGCGGCTACCTCGCGGGTGTAGGCATGCGGCCAGTCGGTTTTCAGCATGAAGGCGGCTGTGTGCGGGGCGGCCTTCAGCGTGTTGTCCGTGGCATGGAAGGTGCCGTTTTCCACGCCCACGATCTCGCCGTGGATGCACTGCATGGCGCTGCAAAAGCGGTCCAGCTCAGCCTGGCTCTCGCTCTCCGTCGGCTCGATCATCAGCGTGCCGCCCACAGGCCAGCTCATCGTCGGCGCATGGTAGCCAAAGTCCATTAACCGCTTCGCCACATCCTCCACCGTCACCTTGTGAAAGTGGCGGAAGTCCAGGATGCACTCGTGCGCCACCAGACCGTGGCTGCCTTTGTAAAGCGTAGGGAACCAGGGGGCCAGTTTCTTGGCCACGTAGTTGGCATTCAGGATGGCGTACTTCGTCGCGTTCGTGAGTTCCGGCCCCATCATGGCGATGTACATCCAGGAGATGGTGCAGATGCTGGCGCTGCCCCAGGGGGCCGAGCACACGGCCCCTTCACGCTGCTGCTCCCACGTCAGGTGGCCGGGAAGATATGGCTTCAAATGCGCCGCCACGCAGATGGGGCCCACGCCGGGGCCACCGCCGCCATGCGGGATGCAAAAGGTCTTGTGCAGATTCAGGTGGCAGACATCCGCGCCGATCTTCCCCGGGGAGGTCAGACCCACCTGCGCATTCATATTCGCCCCATCCATGTAAACCTGCCCGCCGTGCTCATGCACCAGCTTGCAGATCTCCACGATGCTCTCCTCAAACACGCCATGGGTGGAGGGATACGTCACCATCAGCGCGGCCAGTTTGTCTGAATGCGCGGTCACCTTGGCCCGCAGATCTCCCAGCGAGATGTTGCCCTGCTCATCGCAGGTCACCGGCACCACTTTAAAGGCACACATCACCGCGCTGGCGGGATTGGTACCATGGGCACTGGTGGGGATGAGGCACACATCGCGGTGGCCTTCACCCCGTGCCTCGTGGAATCTTTTGATGGCCAGCAGACCCGCGTACTCCCCCTGGGAGCCCGCATTTGGTTGCAAAGAGGTGGCGTCAAATCCGGTGCATTCGGCTAACCAATTTTCCAACTCCGTGAACATCGCGCGGTAGCCCTCGCTTTGATCGTGCGGGGCAAAGGGGTGCAGTCCGCCCACCTCGCTCCAGCTCAGCGGCATCATTTCCGCCGCCGCGTTCAGCTTCATCGTGCAGGAGCCCAGCGGGATCATGCTGCGGTTCAGCGCGATGTCTTTGCTCTCCAGCCGGTGCAGGTAGCGCATCATCTCCGTTTCCGAATGATAACGGCTGAAAACGGGATGCGTGAGGTACGCCGACTGGCGATGAAAGACGCCAGAGCAGTTCAGATCCGCTTCATCATTGAGGTGCAGCGGGTGCTGCGCTCTGCTGATGCCGAAGGCCTTGAGGATGGCATTCAGCTCCTCTTCACGCACGCGTTCATCCAGCGCCACGGTCACATGCTGGGCATCCAGCTTGCGCAGATTCACACCAAAAAGCAGGCCCGTCCGCAGCACATCATCCGCACTGCGCACCTTCACCGTCAGTGTGTCAAAGAAGTCATCGCTGGCGATCTCCAAATGCGCCTGCATCAGCTCCCGCGCCAGCCACACCGCTGCACCATGCGTGCGCAGGGCGATCTTTTTCAGCCCCTCCGGCCCGTGATACACCGCATACATGGAGGCCATCACCGCCAGCAGCACCTGCGCCGTGCAGATATTGCTCGTCGCCTTTTCCCGGCGGATGTGCTGCTCCCGCGTCTGCAAAGACAGGCGGTAAGCGGGATTGCCCGCCGCATCCTTCGATACGCCGATGAGCCGCCCCGGCATGCGCCGTTTCAGCGCATCCTTCACCGCCATGAAGGCCGCATGCGGCCCGCCAAAACCCAGCGGCACGCCAAAGCGCTGGCTATTGCCCACGCAGATGTCCGCGCCAAATTCACCTGGAGGCCGCAGCACCGTGAGCGCTAGCAGATCTGCCGAAACGACCAGCAAGGCCCCTGCCTCATGCACCTGTTTGGCCATGGCCTCAAAATCATGGATCACTCCCTGTGTATCTGGGTACTGCACCAGCACTGCCGCCAGCCCCTTGCTGCCATCGTGCTGCCACGCGCCCACATCCGCCACCTGCACCTCCATCCCCAGCGCCTGCATGCGCGTGCGCACCACTTCGAGATTGTGCGGGTGACATTGATCCGAGACCAGTACCCGATTTGCCCCGGCCACCTGCGCTGCCGCCAGCGTCAGCGCCTCTGCACAGGCCGTCCCCTCATCCAGCAGTGAAGCCCCCGCCACATCCAGCCCCGTGAGGTCCGTGATCATCGTCTGGAAATTGATCAGCGCCTCCAGGCGGCCTTGGCTGATCTCCGGCTGGTAAGGCGTGTAGGCCGTGTACCAACCTGGGTTTTCCAGGATGTTTCGCTGAATCACCGGCGGGGTGAAGGTATCGTGATAACCCAGGCCGATGAAGGAGCGCACCACCTTGTTTCGTCCCATGAGTTGCTTCAGCCGACGCAGCGCATCCTCCTCGCTGAGGGCTGCGGGCAGATTCAGCGCCGACCGCTGCCGGATGGCCTCCGGCACCACCTGATCCACCAGGGCATCCAGCGTTTCGTAACCGAGCGATTCCAACATGGCCGCTGTTTCAGCAGCCGAAGGTCCAATGTGACGGGAGGAGAAGGGCGTGGGCATTTCGCAAGATCAGTGGAGCCGGGATTTCCCCGGATGCAATCAGTGCTTCACCCCCAGGCTAGAGATTTCGGGGGTGTGGGGGCATCTCCTCCAAAGACGGGGGATGCGGCTAGGTCCCCAGCCCCTTCCCTCGTAGGGCGGCGTGTGTCCGGCGTCTGGCCGCGTGTTTGCTCTCCCGCCTCATCGCCGGATTACCCGCCTTTCTTTGAAGCCCCGAGTCATGCCTCCTACGTCGCCTGGTAGAAAGAATCGCGTCGTCAGCCATGAGGGCACCGTCAAAGCAAGACGGGTAATTCCGCGAGTGACTTGATCCAGCCAACGAACCCAAAGGACGCGGAACACACCCGCCCTACGTTTCCAGCCCCAGCGGGGCGAAACAACCCAGCCCAGGGCCAGCGAGCCCTAGCGAGCGCAGCCCTGGGACCTGCGAGAAGAAATTACCACTCCCTCCTCAAGCCCTGAAAGGGCGAGGCAATAAAGCGGGCTCACCTTCTAGAATCGGCTCGATAAAATACGCCTGCTTATGATGCCCAGCCGTCAGATGCCGGACGATGGCCTCCGCATCCGCGTGGCAGGGGTAGTCCACCACATGAAACTGCATGCCATTGTCGTCTTGGCGGATCAATCGGGCGGGAGGGAGCCAGGCCCCGTCTGCTAACCAGCCAAGATCTGCACTGGTTAGACAGAGTGCTATCAAGGCCTGGTCCACATGCAACCCAAGGTCCCCCGGCCTGACATAAAGAGTCATGAGATCCTTCCGTGGGGAAAACTCATAATGTTGAAGTGAAAAAATCAATCCCCCAGAGCTCACAAACACAGCAAACTTCCCAGGTCCCAGCCCATCTTCGACCTCCGACTCCCACTCAATCGTTTGCCCGATCTCCAGCGACTCAGGCGTACGAAACAGGCAGGCCCCTTCGGTCAAACGCGGTCCTGTAAACTCGCTCTCTGAGATTTGACGGATCATGGGGATGAATGGGAAGGAAGGTCAAAGGCCGTAATAACGGCGATAGTGCTCAAGCGTCACCTGCGGTGTCCAATTGTCAAAATCTCCAGCCTTCTCGCATTCAGTCAGATAGTTCAAGATGGCAACTGCATCTGGGGCACTTGTCCGAGAAAGATAATCTTTGGTTAGGGCCAATCCTGCTCCACACAGAAACTGTATATCAAGGCCACAGCCAGCATCGAAGCTGGACTGTTTGGCTTCCTAGATGAGAAGCGCATCTTCAGGATATCCTAAACTGAAGAGCTGAAGACACAACGTCCGTAGCATTTCTTCTCCGCTTTCTCCTTGGCGCTCGCGCTCAATTTCCAAAGCAAGGTGCCGCCGAATTTCGCCCCGATCTTCCGGCGCTGCGGGCAAACCGAATTTCTGCAAGGCTTCTTCGCTCGTCATGATGTGAAAATATCCTCCTTACTTGGCTTCCGTTGTTTCTCGCAGGTTGGAGTCCGCGAGCAGTCTCTTCATCATCACCATCTTCGCAGCATCGTTCGTCCAAAAATCAAAAACCTCTCCCTCCCAGTTGTAGAGGATTGAATGGCCCAATGGGCTATACAAATAAGAGGACCAGGCGAAAAAAGTCGTGAGGGTCATCAGTGAAATGACCGTCTCAGACTCGTGGGTTTCTAGAAGATGACCCGGCGCATCAATGAGCCAACGCGTCTCGGCGTGCAGGGCACGAATACCCATGATGGGAATCATTTCACTCTCCGTATAAAGCCCCCAGTCCGTGATATGAACAAGCGGTGCTTCGCCACCGATCACAAGGTCCCAATACTGCCGGAAAAAGGTACCCAGAGACTGATTTGGCGGCGTGAAAAACTGAAGATAAAAACTCGTTGGGGGAACTTGGTGATAAGGGTCCTCCGGGATACCGCGCTCTCGCAACCAGTGCGAAATCTCATTTTCGGTTAGGCATTGCATAGATGATCTCATTCAGAACGGGATGCTTCCCAACGCCGCATCCCTAGCCCTTCAGTGTCAGTTACGATACCACTTCAATCAATTCATCAAACTGGCGGGAAAGATCTAAATAGGGGTCCACCCATCCAGCATTCAGGGCTGTTTCCTGGATCGAGCTCGCGGGTGCAAAATGCATTTGAAGCAAACTTGTGTCGATGGAATGACCCGCTTTCAGGCTTTCAATCGCCCTGGATAAATCACTCGCAATCTCCGTGAGGGTAAAAGGGGAGTAGATGGACTCCTCAGATTGAGCGATGTAGAGTTTCGTCTGCTCCAGCACCTCAATCAGGCGTTGCTGGGCTTTAGAAAGGCGTCGCTGTAGGAGCCACGTTTTCAGGTAGGACCACATGACCTGTCAATCCGACAACGGAGCGACTAGGTCAACGGCAGGTGGAGAAGTTTTGTGATCTATTACCAATTCGTTACTCCTGACACCCTCAACCCACTCTTCCCCCAGCCCCGGCGGGGCGAAACAACCCAGCCCAGGGCCAGCGAGCCCGAGCGAGTGCCGCCCTGGGACCCTCGAAAACAAACCTTCCCCTCTCTTTAAGCCCTGAAAGGGCGAGGCAGTAAGGGACGTGGTGCCGCTCTGCTGCCTCGCCCTTTCAGGGCTCGCTGGCACGGGGGAATACCGCCCGTCCTATCCCCCAGGGCTGCGCCTGGTTCCCAGGCTGGCCCTGGGCTTTGGTGACTCGTCCCTTCGGGACTTCTGAAGGATCTGTTTGCAGGCTGGTTTCGCGCAGGAGGATCGGCTTACTTGGCTTCCGATCTGCTACCCTGGAATGCAGCATCTTTGGTTAGGCTCCGAGTATCTTCTCCATCGCCTTCCCCTTGGCCAGCTCATCCACCAGCTTATCCAGATAGCGTATTTCCCGCATCGTCGGGTCTTCCACCTCCTCCACCCGCACGCCGCAGACGGTGCCTTTGATCAGTGTCCGTGCAGGATTCATCTGGGGCGCTTCTTGGAAGAAGGTTTCAAAGTCCGTCTGCTTTTGCAACTGCCCTTCCAGCTCCATCTGCGAGTAGCCCGTCAGCCACCGGATGATGGCGTCCACCTCGGCCTGGGTCCGCCCTTTCTTTTCGGCCTTGGCGACGTAGTGCGGATAAACGCTCGCGAAGGGTGTGGTGAAGATGCGGTGTTTGGTGGGCATGGGAGTGCGGGGGGCAAGGTCGAAGAGATGAGCGGAATCCGTCTCTTGATGAAAACTTCCCCAAAACACAACTACTTGCAGCTCGTTGGCTTTGTGGAATCCATACCCCATGAACGTCACTCTGCCACCTGCACTGGATGCCCTTGTGGCCAGAAAACTGGCTTCAGGACTTTATGAGAATGCCGCCGAGGTCGTTCGTGAGGCCTTGCGTCAAATGGATGCTCGGGAATCTGCCCTGGCTGGCTTGAAACGGGAGGTCGCCTTGGGCTTCGACCAACTGGATCGGGGAGAATTGGTCGAAATGGATCGCGAAGCCTTCTTTCAGCACATCCGTTCGCAGCGTCGTCCGGCATGACTTTCCGCCTTTCTCATGCTGCCCTTGAGGATCTGCAGTCGATTGATGATTACACTGTCCAGACGTGGGATGCAGAACAGGCCGACCGTTACCTAGCCATGATCTGGGCCACGTTTGAGCGCATCGCCAAACACCCGACTCGTTGGCGAATCCGCGCAGATCTGCATCAGGATTGCCGCATCTGCTTTTCGGGTAGGCATGCCATTCTATACCGCCTCCAAGATGGGGCCATTGAGATTGCCCGCGTGCTTCATGATGCCATGGATTTCCCCGTCCATGCCTCTGATCTTTTTCAAGGTCATGAATAACCGCCCCCTCCCTCGTAGGGCGGGTGTGTGTCCGGCGCACGGACGCGTGTTTGCACTTTCGCGTCATCGCCGGATTACCCGCCTTTCTTGGAAAGCCCTCGCCCTCGGCCCCACGTCCCCCGGCGAAAAGAATCGCGTCGGCAGCTAAGAGGGCACCGTCAAAGAAAGGCGGGTCATTCCGCGAGTGACCTGATCCTGCCAACGAACCCAAAGGGCGCGGAACACACCCGCCCTACGTTTCCAGCCCCAGCGGGGCGAGACAACCCAGCCCAGGGCTAGCGAGCTTTAGCGAGTGCAGCCCTGGGATATACGCGAGGAGCAAAGAGGGCCTCCCCAAGCCCTGAAAGGGCGAGGCAGTAGAGCCACGCCGCCTCCCTCATGCCTCGCCCTTTCAGGGCTCTTGGGCGTGAGGGGCACGGTATCGGTCTTCCCAGGGCTGCACCTGGTTCCCAGGCTGACCCTGGGCTTTGTTGTCTCGTCCCTTCGGGACTTCTACTCGCATGCGCCACGCCCAATGCCCAATGGGAAATGGACGCGCCTAACAAAGAGAGTCGCCTCCGAGGCGCGGCCAAAGTAGCCCGAGCTTTAGCTCGCCCAGACTCCACCCTTGATTCGACGCGTTACTTCTTCAACGCGATCAAAGCATGAATCCATCTTTTTTGTTAGGATAAAATTCACTCGGCGTAGCCCCCAGGCATTCACGCCGATAGACCCAGAACCTAACAAAAAGAAGTTGGCCAATAGATGCCGAGAGCTGCCTCCCCCTCTTTTACCAACCCTTTTTGGCCATAAAGTCTGAATCCCACACCCTTACCTCAACCCGCGTTCCAGTAAATTCCGCGTGATGCGCTGCACGCGCTCATCCGGCCCATGCGGACGGGAAAAATGGCTCCAGGGAATCATGTGGCCGGGTGGGCTGCTCAGCCCCTGGCTCCAGAAAATGGTGCTGGCATTGAAGACGAAGTTCTTCTTCGGCCCCTCAAAGATCGTCGCCGCGTACCGGCCCAGGCGCGTGCCGCCAGCCCAGACGTTGCCCTCCGCCACCACCTCCAGGCTGGGGCGTTGCAGATCGGGCTCGCCATGAAATTCCCACCCCACCAGGCCGGGGATGCTGTCGCCCTGCTTCATGCCGGTGCCTGCAAACAGCCAGTGGTCAGGCTTCGTGCAGGTCCAGTCGCCGCCGCCATTGAAGGGCACAATGGTGCGCGCGCCGATGATGTCGCGCTCATCTGGACCGGTCTTTTCAAAGGGGCCGAGCACCTTGGCATAGGCCTCTTTTTCTTCTTCGCGAAATTCGCCAAAGCAGGTCTCGCGGGTGAGTCGGCGATTCGGCTGCCCTTGGCCATTTGGCGTGAAGGGGGTGACCATGTACACGTCATTGGCGGAAAGCCACAGCACGTTCAGCCCGTCTGCGATGGCCTGCTTCACATGGTCATACTGGCGCAGGTCCCAGTATTCATCGTGGCCGATGCTGATCATCGTTTTGCAACGCTTGAGGTTAGCCGGGTCCAGGTTGTCCACGTTGGAGCAGTAGGTGACATCGTACCCCTCCTTTTCCAGCCAGTAGCACAGCGGGTACTCCCACAGCAAAAACTCGCCACTGCCCATGCTGAGGGGGTGATCCAGGATCTGCACATACTTCCCATACGGGCGGTCAAAGCTGACACTCACCCCAGGCGCGTGGGCAGCGCGAGGATCGGTGTAGAGAGACTCATTTTCTGGCCAGCGATTGTAAGCCTGCCAGGTATTGTCGCTGCATTGAAAGAGGACATCGGCCGGGCGATCATCCGTGACGATGAAGATGAGGTAGCTCTGCCAGAAGGGCTCCTCCGCCTGCGCAGGCAGGGTGGAGAGACGGCCCAGATACACGCCGCTGGGCCAGTCTGCGGGGATGGTCACCGTGGTGGTAGCCTCCCAGGTACACTCGCGCAGGCGCTGCTCGCCCAGGGCAGGCACGGGCTGAGTTTTTCCCTCAAAAGGCCCCAGAGTGGCCATGAGCCGTGCGCCCACGCCATCATAATAACCCATGCGAAAGAGCTCGATCTGGAACCGGGCGACGGGCGCGGTGCTGACGAAGATCTCCAGCGTTTCCCCCGCCTTCACCGACTGGCGGGAGCAGTAACCTTCGATGACGGAGGAGCGGAAAGACTTCGCGCCATCTGGCCGCATGCGGGTGAGCTGGTAGCTCGCGCCCGGTTTGGCATTTTCGGTCTTGATGAGGTCCGGCTGCCGGGCGCTGGCGCTGGCCGAATGCGCCGCTGGAGCGGTAAAAACCTGTGCCCCGAGAGCGGCTGCCGTGCTGGTTTTGAGAAAATCGCGCCTGTCCATGACAGCCATACGGCAGGGACTGGGAAACTCTTTGCCCTCCCCTGCACAGCCGTCACGGAAGTATCACTACTTGGCCTTTGGCATCGCCTGGATCAGCAGATTGAAAAACTCGTTTTCATCTGCCGTCATGCCATCGCGCTCCAGCAGATTTTTGACGATGCCCAGCACCTCGGCCTGCGCAGTCTTGGTGGTGAAGACGGCGGAGCGTTCCGTGAGGTAATCCATCACCGTGTCGTCGCTTTCCGCCACTTCACGGGCGCGGGCGAAGGACTCTTCGATGAAGAGGCTCTTCGGGTATTCAGACTTCCAGCCTTTGGACACGAAGGCCGACTGGATGAGGTCTTCTTCCACCAGCGAGATATGCGCATCGGCATAGATCGAGAGGGCAAGGAGGTCGAACAGGGCTTCGCGTTGGGGTTGAGTCATGGCCGCTACCCTGGCAACAGGCGGCCTAAGATCAAGCCGCATGATGCCAGGAAGTTCACTTTTTGGTTTTCAGGAAGCGCGATTCACCGCGCTGATCACGGCCTTGATGGAGGCCAGCTCGATGTTCGTATCCACCCCTGCACCCCAGACGGTTTTGCCGTCCTCCAGCTTGATCTGGATGTAGGAAATGGCGTTGGCTTCAGAGCCCGCTTCCAGGCTCTGTTCGCGGTAGGAGACCACCTCAAATGGCTGCGCGCCCCCGTCCTGGATCAGCGCCTGGACAAAGGCGGCGATGGGGCCATTGCCCGTGCCCGTGATGCCGATCTCCTGCCCGTTTTTCACCAAGCTGCTGCGGCAGGTAAACACGCCATCCACCCCATCCGCATGGAAATGGTGCAGGGAGAAGGGCGTCTCGCGTTCGATGTATTCCTTCCAGAACATATCGCGCAGCTCCGCCGCCTTCACCTCACGGCCCAGGCTATCCACCAAGTTATTCGCGATGGGGCCAAACTCCCGCTGCATGTCCTTCGGCAGCTCGATGCCAAACTCGCTCTCCAGCAGGTAAGCCACACCGCCCTTGCCGCTCTGGCTATTCACCCGGATCACCTCATGGTACTCCCGGCCGATGTCGTTCGGGTCAATCGTCAGGTAAGGCACATCCCAGATCGTTTTGTGCTCCTCATACCCCGTCAGCCCCTTCTTGATGGCATCCTGGTGGCTGCCGCTGAAAGCGGTGAAGACCAGCTCCCCCGCATACGGCTGGCGCGGCGGCACCGTCATGCCCGTGGTGTGCTCATACATGCGGATCAGGCCATTCATATCGCTGAAATCCAGCCCTGGAGAGATGCCGTGCATGTACAGATTCATCGCCACCTGGACGATGTCCAGATTGCCAGTGCGCTCGCCATTGCCAAACAGCGTCCCTTCCACACGGTCCGCCCCCGCCAGCAGGCCCAGCTCCGTGGCCGCCGTGCCCGTGCCCCGGTCATTGTGCGTGTGCAGGCTGATGATCAGGCTCTCACGGTTTTTGATGTGCGTGCAGATCCACTCGATCTGGTCCGCATACACATTCGGCATCGCCACCTCCACCGTATCCGGCAGGTTCAGGATCATCTTCTTCTGCGGCGTCGGCTGCCACACGTCCATCACCGCTTCGCTGATCTCCTTGGCGAATTCCACCTCCGTGGCGCTGAAGCTTTCCGGCGAATACTGCAGCGTCACCTGCGTGCCCGTTTCCTCCAGGCGATGCAGTCGATCTTTGATCATTTGCGCCCCCTTGATGGCGATGGCGATGATCTCCTCCTTCGTCTTGCCGAACACATACTTCCGCTGCGCCGGCGAGGTGGAATTGTACATGTGGATCACCACCTTCTTCGCCCCCAGCAGAGACTCCACCGTGCGCTCGATCAAGTCCTCCCGCGCCTGCACCAGGCACTGGATGGTCACATCCTCCGGGATGCGATTTTCCTCGATCAGACGTCGGTTAAAATTGAACTCCGTGTTCGAGGCCGAGGGGAAACCCACCTCGATCTCCTTAAACCCGCACTTCACCAGCGCATCGAACATCTCCAGCTTTTGGGAGACATTCATCGGCACCGCCAGCGCCTGGTTGCCATCGCGCAGGTCCACACTGCACCACAGCGGCGCCTGGGTGAGATGGCGTGTGGGCCACTGACGGTTCGGCAGAGAGACCAGCGGAAACGGCTGGTATTTAGAGGACGGATTCTTCAACATGACAGGACAGAATGAAACAGCTTTAACAAGATTGGCAGGCTTTGCAGGAAGGATTTTCCTGAAATGACCGGGGAAAGGATGCCGTGACGTGACGGCAAAGCATGGCGAGGAAACACGGGCCGCCTACCCTAGCGTAAGTCGCAGGGAGAGCAAAAGCAGAGTCTGGGCCGAAAAGGTCACTCCCCAAGCATAGGCACAGGGCGGAAGAAACGCACGCACTTTTTTCCAAAGTGAAAATCTGCCACGCACACCTTGCCAAACCTCCGCTCCTGCCTACCATGCGTGCGCTGCATGCAGCACGGAAGGGTGGCTGAGTGGTCTAAAGTACCTGACTCGAAATCAGACGTGGGCGCAAGTTCACCGTGGGTTCGAATCCCACCCCTTCCGCCATTTTTCGACAGCCTTAAGGCGGTGAAGAATGCACTCCCTAGCTCACAAAGCGCAGGATGGACTGCAACTTTGCCGCCCGGCTCCGAATGGCGCGCCACTTTTTGCCCATCCGAAATGCTATGCACTGCGTCTATCCGTTTCGGAGCTAAGCTTCCAATGACGAAGTTTATCTGGGTTTCACCGAAGACCTTCGGCACAAGCTAATGGATGACCATTAAGGTAAGAGTTTGAGGGATGAATATGCTTTTTGGAAAGCGGGTGACCTGAAGACAGCCTAACAAGGAGTTTTGCGTTTTCCTCAGGTCCATTGCCTCGCTTTTGGTTATTCCGAGAAACTGACGGCTCATGCACGCAGTTTTGAAAGGGCGTCCGAATTTAAGGTGCTATGAGTACACTTTCTACACTCAACAACCTTATCGAAACCCTCAAAGATGGCCAGGAAGGATTCCGCGCTGCTTCTGAGGACATTGCCAATTCCGAGCTTAAGACTGTTTTCAGTCAATACTCGCTGCAACGCAGCAAGTTCGCTGGGGAGCTTCAGTCCTTGGCCCATTCTTTGGGCGAATCTGACCCGGCTGACTCAGGCTCCGTCGCCGGGGCTTTGCATCGCGGTTGGATCGACCTCAAGGCGGCTTTGACGAGCCGGGACGACCATGCGGTGCTTTCCGAATGCGAGCGCGGCGAAGACTCTGCCGTGGCTGCTTATCGCAAGGCCATGGATGATGAAGATCTGCCGGCCAATATCCTGGCGGTGTTGCAGACTCAGTTCATGGACATCAAAGCAGCTCATGATCACATTCGTGATCTGCGCGACAGCCGCAAGGCTGCCTAACAGGAAACGAGTTTCAGGTCCGTTGTGACGTCTGGCGGGGTTTTTCTCATGGAGGTGAGAAGGCTCCGCCAGACTTTTTGTTAGTTTTGGACGGGTGTGATGGGGGGGATTGAGAGCGAAGGATCATCGTTGGGGCATCTGCCAATCAAGGCGAAAAGACGCCCGTGCGCGAAGCGCTTCGGAGGGTGCGCGAGAAGGACTGATTGCCCCCTTTCGAGGTTGGTGGAGCTGGCCACGCCGCTGGCATCCTTCCAGGATGCGACCTTGAGCGAAGGTATGTTTTTGGCCTAACCAGGGGTGCGTTCGCTAGGGCTCACTTACCCCTTGTATATTGATTTTCCGTTTCCTTCATGCGGATGCCCTGCATCGTTGTGATTGATCGGTTTGGCCCGGGCGGGCGGCCGCCCGCCCGGGCCAAGCAGTGGAGAGTTCGGTGACCCCTTGAACCGCTTTGCGGCGAGTTCGTTAGCCAGCCTGAACCTCTTCTGCTTCATCGGTCAGAGATCGAACAGTTGCCTGAACCTCCGCATCGCTCGCGCGAAGCGGTGAGTTCGTATCCACAAGGTTGATCCTTTCCCTCACCCACTCACCCATTCTATCCATGTCACTCAACGTTGTCTATCTCGGTGTCGATGTCTCCAAGGACTCCCTTGATCTGCACTTCCTCAACCAGTCACTTTCAGTGCCCAATCGCGCTGAAGGCTTTGCCAAAATCCTCAAGCTGGCCGCTTCGCAGCCTTGTCCGGTTCATGTCATCTGTGAAGCCACTGGCGGCTATGAGCGCGCTTTGAGCCAGGCTTTGCATAAAGGCCAGCTTACTCTGAGTGTGGTCAATCCACGCCTGCCGCGTGACTTTGCTCGCGCGCACAACCGCCTGGCCAAGACGGACCGTATCGATGCGGCCATGCTGGTGGCTTTTGGCAAGGCTCTACAACCTGCACCCACCCCTGTTCCCAGCCCTCAGGCTGAGCGTCTCGGCCTCATGGTTGCGCAGCGTGATATGCTCGTGGAGAACTGCGCTCAACATCAAACACGGCTGCTGCAAGCTACCGATAGCTGGCTCAAAAAGCAGATCACGCGCCTCATTGCCAACCTCAAAAAAGAAATCACCAAACTCGAAGTTCTGATGCGTCAGTGGGTCAAGGCAGATGCGGAGCTGACACGCAAAACGGAGCGCCTGGATGAAGTCGCTGGTATCGACTGGCGCGGTGCCCTCTCTTTGTGCGCACATATGCCGGAACTCGGCACCCTCAAGCGAGGCCAGCGCCACATCAGCGGAGGGCGGGCGCCACTGCGGCGCAGCCTTTATCTTGCCAGCCTAACTGCCGCACATAGAAACGCGACGCTCAAAAGCTTTTACCAGCGGCTGCGCGCAGCCGGCAAACCTGCCAAGGTGGCGCTCACAGCGGTGGCGAGAAAATTGCTGGAACTGCTCAATGCAGCCTTGAAAAATCCCCAAATAAAGCTTGCTCGGTAAACACAGTTGCTGGCTACCGGCTGCGATGCCTCCGGCATCGGGGGATGGAGCGAATGGGGGCAAGAAGACGTTTGAGGGTTGGGGGCTGCGTGCATGGTCGTTCCGTTACTCACGCGTGACGGTCTGGGAAAGGGCCTAACAGGAAGTGTGGATGGTTGGGGGCGAGCGGGGGTTTCTCGCGCCCCTTGAGGGCGCGGGGAGGGTGGACGCGTTGTTGGTTAGGCGGGGGTCCGGGGGTTCTCGGTGCTGCGCACCTTCACCCCCGGCTATGAGCTTTCGCCCCTCCGGGGCGAGGGGGTGTGAAAGGGGGAAAGGGTAGGGCGCAGGGTCCCCATGCGCCGCGGGGCGAAGGGACGGATAGTGGTGTGAGGTCGCCTGCGGCAGTACAGGATGAATCACTCTCCGAGTGATGCGTCCGCCCCAAACAGGATGGTCCCACCCCTCCGAACGAGTGCGGGAAGCGGGGGAAAGTGGGGCGAACGGGGATGGGGGAGTGGTGCGTGCGCGCTGGGGGAGTTAGGCGAATAGAATATTCGCGCTCCGTCTGCGGGCCTGCGATGTCGCAGGCGAGGAGGGGGAGATGTCAAGGGCACTGCACCGACATCTCTCTCGCGTACGGTGTGAAATGTCGGTGATAATGCGAAGGAAACTTCGCGCACGGTGGCCTAACAGGTAGTGTGTTTACGCGCCGAAGTAGGGGATGCCGAGGCGTTTGGCCACGCGGCGGGGGCGACGTAGGGCTTCTTCCATGCGCTGGGCTTCATCCGGGCCACGCAGGTCTTTGCAGTCGGGGTGAGCCTCGGGGGAGGCGATGAGGCCAAGGTGATGCAGGACGTGGGCGGTGCTGTGCTTGTAGGGCGCGGCACTCAGGCGGTCGTCGAGACGGAAGACGAGGTCTTCGAAGGATTGGAAGGCCTCGAAGAGTTTGTACACGTTGGTATCGAAACGGCCTGTACTGGTCTTGAATTTTTTATCCACCACGCTGTCCAGCAGCCACATGTCACGAGCGGCGGCGATGAGGGGGCAGGCGCTGACGCCGGCGCCGATAAGGAGGGGCAAGCCCAGGCGGATGGCGGTGGGGATGCCGTAGTCGTCCCCGCTGTGGGGGGCGAAGGGTAGGTTCAGGTCCTTGCACATGGCAGCCCAGTAGAGGAAGTGGGGCTCATCCAGAGTGCTGATTTTTCCACCGACGTATTTGGGGTGGTTGGCGATTTCATGCAGCAGCCACGGCTCGTAGGGGCTGGCCCATGGGACAAAGGAGGGCTCCAGCGCATGGGCGATGGCAGGGTGGGTGATGTGCTCGGCGATCTGGAAGTAGGCATCGCGGCGGGCCTCGGGGGCCAGCAGGTTGAGCAGGCGTGAGGTCATGATCATCATCTCGCCATTGTCATGGCTTTGGGCGATGTCGAGGAGGGGCCAGTAGCGTTCGGCTTTGAAGACTTCGTCTTTTTCAGCACCCCGGGCAGTGATGCCTGCGATGAATTTTTGGTTGGGGAATTCTGCGCGGAAGCGTTTCAGGACTTCCGCGTAGAGTTCGTCGCTGAGGTCAAAGATGTAGCCCGTATCGGCATTCAGGACGAAGACCATTTCCACGCCGTAGTGCTCCCCGCACTGCTGCATCCAGCGGACGCTTTTGGAAAAGCCGTCCCAGTCCGGCTGGCGATCTTTGAAGGGCAGCAGGGTGGCTACACAGAGGCGGGCCTTGGTGGTGTGGTCCACCAGGGTTTCTTCCGGTGTGTAGGCCCAGACGGTGTCTTGCCAGGGAGTGGTGGGGGTGAGATCGGCAGGGTGGGAGATCAGCTCGCGCATGGGGAGTGGGGACGGAAAAGGGGGGCAGAGATGGGCCTTGAATCACTTGCTGAGGCGGTAGAGGCCGCCGTTCCAATCCAGCACGACGAGCTCGCCCTGGGCATCTGCACAGAAGGCGGTGGGTTTAACCAAAACAGTGGGCTTTTTCTTGGGATTGTCAGAAGCCGTCTGAGGGCTGGTGTAGAGGAGGGTGTTGGCCTCGACTTTGCCATCATTGTTGGTTTTGAGGCCCCAGATTTTGCCAATGACGAAGTCGCCATAGACATACTGGCCTTTCAGCTCTGGCAGGGCCTGGCCAGTGTAGGTGATGCCGCCGGTGATGCTGAGGCCTTCGCCGTGATTGTATTCAAAGATGGGGTCAATGAGCTTAGCCTCGGCCGGAGGGGTATCTTGACGGAGGGGGAAGGGACGGCTGCCTTCACGGAAGCTCCAGCCGTAGTTGCCGCCTTTGGTGATCCAGTTGATTTCTTCCCAGAGGTCCTGGCCCACATCGGCTAGCCACAGGTGACCGGCGCTGTCAAAGTGCATGCCCCAGGGATTGCGGATGCCGTAGGCATAGACTTGGGGCTGGGCGTTCACACCATCCGCAAAGGGATTGTCAGCGGGGATGCCGTAGGCGTTGTGGTGGTCGCGCTTATTCACGTCAATGCGCAGGACTTTGCCGACGAGGACGGCATTGAGCTGGGCCATGCGTTGCTCGTCATTGCGTTTGGAGGTATCACCCACGCCGATGTAGAGGTAGCCATCCGGGCCAAAGAGGATGTTGCCGCCGTGGTGGTTCCAGTTGATGAGGGGGATCTCCAGCAGGACGCGCTCGCTGCTAGGATCGGCCTTGTCCGCATCCGCGCTGACTTTCATTTCGCTGATGACGAGGCGCTTGGGCTTTTGCTGGGTGTAGCAGAGATAAAAGAGACCGTTGTCTTTGTACTGCGGGTGGAAGGCCAGGCCGTTGAGACCTTCTTCAAATTTTCCGTTGTCGGCCTCCATGGCGCGGGTGCTCAGGTCGAGGAAGGTCTTCGCCTCCGTAGCGGCATCGTCTTTCGGGAGGATGAGGATCTGGCCACGCTGGAGGGCTAGGAACTCGCGTTGGCTGCCGTCTGGCGGGAGGATGAGTGCGATGGGGAAGGGGGTGGCCAGCTTCTCATGAATGCGGGTGAGTTTGACCGTGTCAGCCGCGAAGAGGCTGCTAGCAGCGAGGAGGCCGGAGGTGAGAAGGGTGGCGAGTTTCATGCGTTGGTGAGCTTGGCAGAGGCTGAGTGACTTTGGGAAGAAATAAACGTGCTCACAAGCGCAGAGTTAACGAGGAAAAGTGCGGCCAGCGCGGTGGGGGGAAGGGAAAGGTAGGGTCTAACGGAAAGTGTGGGAAATGGGTTCAGAAGTGAGGTTCTTCCTCCAAGGGCGGATACAGACGAACGACCTGCACGTGATGAACGGGAGGTTGCTTGGGGCGGGGTTTACGCTTTGCTAAAGGGTGGAGACTGTGGGCCGTGAGAGGCTGTACAGATCCTCTCGCTCCCACTCATGTCCACCTCCGCACATGCTGGCTCTACGGCACCCCCTCTTTATCAGGAGGTGGCGGAAAAGATCGCGCACCTCATTGAAGAGGGTGTACTGCGGCCGGGGGAGCGCGTCTCCTCCCTACGGCGGGTGAGCCAGCAGTATGGGGTGAGCCTCACCACCGCCATCCAGGCCTTCATCTGGCTGGAGGATCGCGGGCTGGTGGAGGCGCGGCCGAAATCAGGCTTCTTTGTGCGGGCCGCCCGCCCTGTTCTAAAAGAGCCGCTGATGGCCCGCCCACCACGCGCGGTGCGGGAGGTCACCGTGGGGGCGCTCCAGTCTCGCCTGTTTGAGGCCGCCATGCTACCGCACATCCTGCCTCTGGGAGGGGCGGTGCCCAGCCCGGAGCTGCTGCCCATGGTGAAGCTGAACCGGGTGCTGGCCAGCGTGGCGCGGAGATCTGGCAAACGGGGAGTGTCTTATGACATGCCGCCCGGCACTGAGCTCTTGCGGCGTGAGGTGGCCAAGCGAGTTTTGGAGGCGGGCACGATGGTGCTGCCGCAGGAGATCATCACCACCTGCGGGGCGACAGAGGGGCTCATGCTGTGCCTGCGCGCCGTCACCGTGCCGGGCAGTGTGGTGGCCGTGGAGTCACCCACCTACTTTGGCGTCCTTCATGCGCTGGAGGAGCTGAAGCTCAAAGCCATCGAGATCCCCACTCACCCGCGCGATGGCATGGACCTGGACGCTCTGGAGCGTGCCCTGCGCACTCATCCCGTGGCAGCCTGCCTAGCCGTCCCCACGTTCAGCAATCCCCTCGGCGCACTGATGCCGGATGCCCATAAAGAACGCCTGGTAAGCATGCTGGCCAAGCGGGAGATCCCCCTCATTGAGGATGACGTGTTTGGTGAGCTGCACCACGGCCCGCAGCGGCCCCGGCTGGCGAAGGGCTACGATGAAAAAGGGCTGGTGATGCTGTGCAGCTCTTTTTCCAAATCTCTGGCCCCAGGCTATCGCGTCGGTTGGGTGGCCCCAGGACGGTTTTATGAACGGGTGAAAACACTGAAGCTTACCAGCACGCTGGCCACGGCCACCCTGCCAGAGCTAGCCATCGCCGAATTCCTCGCCACCGGCGGCTATGACCACTACCTGCGCGGTGTGCGGTCCATCTATGCCGCGAATCTGCGGCGCGTGGGGCAGGCCGTGGCCGCTGCATTTCCCGACGGCACGCGGGTGACGAAGCCCCAGGGCGGCTTCGTCCTGTGGGTGGAAATGCCCATCGGGGTGGATGCCCTGCGGCTGCAGGATGAGGCGCTCGCTCGCGAGATCAACATCGCCCCCGGCCCCATGTTTTCGCCTAACCAGGGGTATCGCCACTGCATCCGCCTTTCCTGTGGCGTGCCCTGGAGTCCCCGTTTGCAAGAGGCTCTCGGTGTCTTGGGAACGTTGGCAAAACGGCAGTTGGGGTGATGCTGGGAGTTGATTCCTGAGGTGACTCGCCGCCGTCTGTGCTCACCTCACTTTTTCCAGAAAAACAGCTTCAGTCCACGCCTCGGTTCGGGTGGTGGCGGAGCGGCCTCGGCAGGTCGCACTTCCTCCGCCTTCACCGCCTTGGCATACACGGGCGGGCGCGGCACGGGTGCTGGGCCCTCAATGATGACCGTCATGCCCTGCGTGATCATTTTCACCAGGCGCACCACATCCCAGTTCGCCGTACGCATGCAGCCGTGGCTGGCGCTGCGACCGATCGTCTGCGGCTGATTCGTCCCATGGATGCCGATGCCCGGCTTGTTCAGGCCGATCCACATCACCCCCACCGGATTGTTTGGCCCCAAGGGGAGCTGGTAGTAGCTGCTGCTGCGCACCCCATACTCTAGCACACTTTTATCCCAGCGGAAGGTCGGCATCTGCGCGATGCCTAAAATGCGCCACGTCCCCGGCGGTGTCGCCAAGTGGCCACTGCCCGGCGTGATCGGCAGCGTGGCCAGCAGCTTTTCCCCTTCATAGAGGCGCAGGCGCTTTTCCCGCGTGTCGATCTTGATCACCCGCGTGAGAAATTCCGGCACCTCCGGCAGCTTGGCGATCTGCGTCAGTTCCTCGATGAGGAAAGGCTGCACGCTGGGCACCTTCACCACATCCCCCGGCTTCAGGGCCGCCATCTTCATGGGCCGATTGATGAACTCAATCAACTCAGGCGAGCAGTGAAAGCGCTCCGTCAAAAACTCCAGCAGCGAATCATACGGCAGGTACTTCTTCTTGCTCTGGGCGGAGGGCTGGCTGGGCAGATCTCCCACGTATTTCAGGTCCTCCGGGCGGATGGTGTAGGTGGTGTACACCTCCGGCACGCTGCTGAGATCCAGCGTGTGCGCCGCCACCTCCGTCTCTGGCAGGCCCTGCGTGCGCTGGTAAAGCTTCAGCGCCTGTGTGGTGATGTCCCCCGGCCGCCCATCCACCTTCCCCGGACCGAAAAGCTGCGTATCCAGGAAGATCTGCAGGCGCAAAATATCCTCCACCGGCTCCGGCGCCGCTGGCAGTGCATCTGGAATCACCGCCCTGGCAGGCAAAACGAGCGCCAGGACCAGCGTGGAAACCAAAGAAGAAAACAGCTTTTTCATAAGAAACTCCAGAAATGAGCTCAAGGGATGCCAGGAGGCCCCCTTTCAATCTCGCATTCATCAAGGGTTTCCAGAGGCTGGTCAAGTGACTGTGCGAGACAGTGTTTCACTAACTCACCGGAGTAAAAAAATGACTTCGACTCCTCCATGAGAAATAAAAGGGCATTAAATACCGCCTACAGCCGACGAGCCGACATTCTCCCTGCGGAGTCCAAGACGATTTCGACAGTAGCTTGCTTTAATACATCCGGAAGGCGGCCTCCTTTGGCCACCACGAGCAATCGTGGCGCTGCTGCGACAAACTTACCGTCTAGCTTACTGAGCCGATGCACCAAGACCAAAGCGCTCTCGGGACCGACTTCTGGCACTGTAGTGTCTGCAATTTCATTCCCAAGCTCAAATCTGGCCGCGATGAAGTCCTCTCCCTCTCTTTGGAAAGAGTAACTAACTTGACCCATCAGCGGATCGCGGCCGATTTCAGCCGTCAGTTGGGCTTGCAACTCCACAAGGTTACGAAAGAAGCTGTCGGGGGATTTGGTTGTAAACTCCAGCCGACCTTCAAAGTCCTTTTGCAGAGCAGCCTCCGCACTCAGTTCAGCGGCAGCAGCATTGTAATCATGTGCAGAGGCCATGATCTGAGACCTCCGGAAATGCATGCCGAACAAGTGCGAAGCGAACCTCCTTTTCTCCTCTTCATCAGCCTTTTCCCAGGCCAGCAGAGCTTCGGCCGTCGCTTTCAGGTAGATTTGTGAGTTGAAACCTTCTGATGATTTTTCGATCTGACTCAGGCGCTGCACCGATTCTAAAAGTGATTGCGAAAATGCACTTTGCGTGAGTGCCGCTGCACAAATGAAAGGGTGAATGAGACGGGCTGTCATGGACTTCATCTTACTGCCTGGTAATGCTGTTGCTGGTGTTAATAAACTATTCTGGCGATACAAATTTTGGGCATCTCTCTGTAAACGCTTCCAACAATCACGCCCAGCAGGTAAAAAACACACCAGGGCCAGGCTCTCCCTCCATTCAAATTCGGGGATAAGCAGGACGGCAAATAGAGCAGCCGCTAACCATCTCATCCAACCTTGAACCGCGTGAAAGGAAGAAAGAAGATGAGTCATCAGGCGCAGGATTTTACAACCCACATCCTAGCCCCCACTTCACCAAACCACACCTTCCGTTAGGCAAACATATCGCTTCACACCTTCCGCTTTTTCAAAAGCAGCCACACGAGGCCCAGGGCGGCAGCGCTCACCAGCACGATCCCGAACCAGAGAGTCGAGAAAAACCAGGGTTCGCGCACAGTCGAAGGCTTCGCTTCGGGAGTCTTGGCTGGCATCGCTATTTCCGCCGAGCGCTCAGATGTTTTAGCCTTAGCGAGAAGAGCCGCCAGTGACTGCTCAGCCGCATTAATCGCAGTCTGCCTTGAGAAAAACTGATCCCCAAACTCCGTGCGCCATGGATTCAACTCCGCCGCAATAAAGCGTGAAAGGATTTCTCGCGCCTCCGCTTGGTGCTCTGTGAGTTGGCCCATCCCCAGAGCCGCTTGCCGTTGAACTCTAGCGTCAGTTGTGGCGAGCATCGTAGAAAGCTTGGCCAGATCTTGATTCGTCACTGCTTGTTTGGCCTCTGGACTCAGAGGTTCTCTGTCCACCCATCCTCTTTTAAAGACAATGGAAGGCAGCGCTTCAAGTTCCGGAGATAAAGCGTTTGGGATAAGGATCTGTTCGATGGGATCTTGAGCTATCAAATGCCCCGCCGACCCAACAATGATCAAACTGAAAAAAAGTATGTTCATGTTCATAGAGTGTTTTCGTGCGCGGGATTCGTGGACGGGCACGGGCTGGCCTGATTGTGCGAGCTGCTGCAAACCCGCAAGCGTCATGGCTGCCCTCTGAGTGGCCCGCCGCCGCACGGCTTCGTGGGAGTCTGCAACCCCAAGGACGAGAGCCTGAACAAAATCAGTCTCCGGCTGTAGGCGCATCTTCGATTGCCCCCCAAAGAACTCGACTTTTTGTTCAACCGTTAGGGTCTCATATCTTGCCAGATCAAGGCTTTGAGCCTGAACCGCGAAGGCGAAGAGGGTGATGATCGAAAAAAGGCTCATGGGATAGGGGTTGCGGGTGTGCTCACGCTCTTTTCTTCAGACGGTCCCAGCGACCAAAGGCCCCATCTCTAGACGCCAGCCTAAGAAGCTCCATACGCCTCACCAATTCTCGGTGGTGACGTTTCAGACACGCCCCCACCCCCAAGAGTAAAATAGTTCGCTGATTCGGGGCTCTTTTGAGCGTATTTAGCTTCCCAGTTGCAGGTGTGCACCGCTGCCGCGAAGCTGGGACCCCCAACCATGACTCCAGACCGGATCGCGCTCCTTCTTTCCACCTTCGCTTTTTTGGCGGCGGTGGTGCCTGCGTTGCGTGCGCTGCAGACCGGGGATTGGCGCCGGGGAATGGCCCAAAAGCTGACCATGGCCCTGGGGTTCGTCTTTCAAACGGGGGCCATCTACCTGCGCGGCCAGGTGGTGGGGCAGTGCCCGATGAAAAGTGTGTCCGACATCCTGGTCTTCATCGCCTGGAGTGTCGTCCTCCTCTATTTCCTGGTGGGCACCACTTACCGGGTATCCCTGCTGGGCATGTTCACCGCGCCCATGGTGGTGGCCATGCACGGGCTGGCCTTTGCCCTGCCGGGTGCGTTTCCAGACTATGCGGCGAAGCCGAAGATTGATGCCTTGGTGGAACTGCACGCGGCCCTGGCGCTCGTCGCCTACGCCGCCTTTGCCCTGGCCTGCGTCACCGGCGTGATGTACCTGCTGCAAGAGCGTTTCCTAAAGCGGCACCTCATCGGCGGTCTGTTTTATCAGTTGCCGCCCATCCAGGGGCTGGCGAAGGCCATCCAGCGCCAGGTGCTGCTGGGGCTGGTCTTGCTGAGCGCTAGCCTGGCCATCACCTTCAAGCTGGACACACCCATCACGAATCCGAAGCTCGTCTTCGCCTGGGGTGTCTGGGGCCTATACGCCGTCATGGGCTTCATCGCCTGGCGGCACGCGCTTTCCCCCCGGCAGACGGCTTGGCTAGCTGCGGTGGGGTTTGTCATCCCCTTCATCTCCCTCTGGCTCGTCACCTGACCATGACCCCACCCCCTGCCACCCGCGAGCATCTGGTCTGCCTGGGCCTGAACTACCGCACCACTCCGGTGGAGGTGCGGGAGCGTGTGGCTTTCCCTGAGGCGAAGGTGCCGGATGCCGTGCAGGAGATCCGCCAACTGCCTGGCTTTGAAGAAAGCGTGGTTCTAAGCACCTGCAACCGGGTGGAGCTGTACGCCACCCACACGCTGGATGATGCCCGCGTGGCCCATGAGGCCCTGGTGGACTACCTGGTGCGCCGTTTTGAATTGCCTCAGGAACAGGCTGAGGCCCTGGTGACCTACCGCCTCCGGTCCGATGACGCTGCCCGCCACCTCTTCCGCGTGGTCAGCGGGCTGGACAGCATGGTGCTGGGCGAGACGGAGATCTTTGGCCAGGTGAAACAGGCCTACAAAGTGGCCCTGGAAACCGGCAGCACCGGCCGGGCCCTGAATAAACTTTTTCAGCAGGCTTTCACCGTGGGAAAAAAGGTGCGCAACGATACCACCATCCAGCGCGGCTCCACCAGCGTGGGCTCCGTGGCCGTGGACCTGGCGGAAAAGGTGCATGACCTGAAGCAGTGCCGCGTGATGCTCGTCGGCGCGGGCGAGATGAGCCGCACCTGCGCGCAGAGCCTGCTCTCACGAGGTGCGCGCAGCATCATCGTCTCCAACCGCAGCTATGACCGCGCTGTGGAACTGGCCACCGAGATGAAGGGCACTGCCATGAAATTCGACGAATGGGAACACGCCCTGCATGAGGTGGACGTCATCATCTCCAGCACCAGCGCGCCGCATTTTGTCATCAAGCCGGAGCTCATCCAGCAGGTCATGCGCAAACGCCGCTGGGACCCGCTGCTGATCATTGACATCGCCGTGCCGCGCGATGTGGACCCCGCCGTCAACGAGATCGAAGGTGTGTACCTTTACGACATTGATGCCCTGCAAGCCATCGCCGATGAAGGTCGCCGCGAACGCGAACGACAGCTCAGCGCCTGCGAGCGCATTATCGAGGATAGCCTGGAAAAATACGGCTTCGTTTCCCCGCCTACGCTCAGCCCACAGAAGCCTGTGGCGACTTGAGGCGAGCTTTCAGGATGAACCCTGTGTTGGTATGCCATCCGGATCGGGTTAACCAGAAGTGTGGTTAAATAATCGCTGCTGGAGTGATGGAACGATTTTGTTAAATCTCCCAAATGCGGTCAATACGCAGGATCGTTGAGAACGAAACCTTGATGTTTCAAGGTGGAGGCGAGGGCGGGAATTGAACCCGCGCATACCGGTTTTGCAGACCAGTGCATTACCACTTTGCTACCTCGCCATTGCTCGTAGAGCAGGGATGGAATTAAGCCTGTCTGAAGGGCTTGTCAACCGCCCAGACAGGCAATGATGGAACTTCAGTTCACAAAGGTGATTTTGCCCACTTGGCCAGCGGCCATGGCGGCATGCTGGGCATCGGTGCAGGCAGAATCAATCGGCGCATCCGGTGGGGTCTCGTTCTTTTCCAGAAGGTTGTTGGCGAGCATCCAGCGCTCCACTTCTTCACCGCTGATGTCAGGAAGCATGGTGCCATTGATCTCCACGCAGGGGCTCAGGGGCTGGCCGCTCTTCTGTTCCATTTCCCAGCGGAAAGCAGGGTTTTTGATGATGTCCTTTTCTTCGAAGTCGAGGCTGTATTTGCGGAAGATGGCGCGCACGCCTTCGCTCCAGCCGCAATAGGTCTTCAGGTAGGCGGTGATTTTTGGTTGGCTCATAGGATTCAGAGGTGTGAGGTTCAGGGAAGGGTTACGCCCGTGAGGGATCATCTTATTTGAAGAACTTTTTGGCCTTATCAAAGAAGCTCTGCTCCATGGTGGAGGAGGGCGTCTCGCCGAAGGATTTAGCGAAGGCTTCCAGATGGGTCTTTTGTTCAGACGTCAGTTTGGTCGGCACAGCGATTTGCACGTGTACGTAGAGGTCGCCGTGGTGGTCTTCTCCCAGGGTTTTGAGGCCTTTGCCCCGGAGGCGAAAGGTGGTACCATTTTGGGTGCCAGCGGGCACTTTCAGGTTGGCCTTGCCTTCCAGGGTGGGGACGGTGGTCTCGCCACCCAGGGTGGCCGTGGCAAAGCTAAGAGGCATCTGGCAGTGGAGGTCGTCACCTTCACGCTCGAAGATATCGTGCTGGCGCACCTGCACGACGATGTAGAGATCCCCTGCCGGTCCGCCTTTGCTGCCGTAGTCGCCATTACCACCGGAGCGGAGACGGGAGCCGTCCTCAATACCTGCCGGGATTTTCACACGAATTTTGGTGCGTTCTTTCGAACGGCCGCTGCCGGAGCAGGTCTTGCACGGGTCGCTGATGACCTCGCCAGAGCCGCTGCAGTCTGGGCAGGTCTGCTGGATCTGGAAGAAACCACGGGAGGAGATGACCTGACCCACGCCACCGCAAGTGCGGCAGGTCTTTTTACCCCCACCACTGGCGGAACCGCTGCCGGAGCAGGTTTTGCAACTGTTGAGGCGCTCGTACTCAATCTCGCGCTCGCAACCTGTGGCGGCTTCTTCAAGGGAGATTTCCAGGCCATAGCGGAGGTCGCTACCGCGCTGGGGGCCATCTTTGCGCTGGCGTCCACCACCCCCGCCACCGCCAAAGAAGCTTTCGAAGATGCCGCCTGCGTTTCCGCCGCCGCCACCGCCGAAGACTTCGCGGAAGATGTCAAAGGGATCGTGGAAACCGCCCCCCCCGCCGCCGCTGGGGCCGCCCATGCCACCCGCAAAGGCTCCGTGACCATAGCGGTCATAGGCAGCGCGCTTTTGGTCGTCGCTGAGAATGTCGTAGGCTTCGCCTACCTCTTTGAACTTGTCTTCAGCGGTCTTGTCACCGGGGTTTTTGTCCGGGTGAAATTTGACGGCCAGCTTGCGGTAGGCTTTTTTCAGTTCATCGGCAGAGACGTCTTTGGAGACGCCCAATACCTCGTAATAATCGCGTTTGTCTGCCATGATTAGGAATGCAAAAAAAGGTTACGCTGCCGGGGTGGTTTCAGCTGGGGCAGGTGCGCCTGCGACGATGACACTGGCGGCGCGGAGGAGGCGATCCTTGAGCTTGTAGCCACGCCGGGTGACCCGCAGGATGGTGCCTTCAGCGGTTCCAGGAGTGATTTCCTGGGAGACGGCATCGTGAAGGTTGGGGTCAAAAGGTTTGCCCAAAGCTTCGACTTCCTGCACGCCTTGCTCACGGAGGAAATCGGTGATTTGGCGGTGGACCATGTTCATGCCCATGAAGATCATGGATTTTTCGGACTCCGCACGGGCGGCTTCCAGACCCATTTCGAAATTATCGAGGATGGGGAACAGGGAGCGAAGCAGGTCAGCATTGGCAAAAGCACGGGTTTCCTGGGCTTCGCGGGTGGTGCGTTTGCGGAAGTTATCCAGCTCTGCGGCATTGCGGTAAGCGAGGTCTTTCCACTGGGCCACTTCAGCCAGGGCGACTTCGAGGGGGCTGAGAGTGGCGTCGGGTTGGCCGTCAGCTGGGGCTTCGGCAGCTTCGACGGTGACGGGAGACTCAGGGATTTCAGGCTGGGTCTCGGGGGAGGGACTCGGCTCGGACATGGTGTTTTTGAGGGGGTTTGAAGGTTGGGGGAAACAGTGGGTGCATCCTGGGCTGGACTTTAGATAAGCACGCCACACCTAGGATGCGGGGGTGGGATTATGCCGCCTTCTGCAGGGCAATCAAGGTGATGTCATCGTGGGAGCGTTTGCCTCCCAAAAACTTGTCCACATCGGCGATGATGCCATCAATGATGGCTTTAGCTCCTTGAGGGGCCAGGGTGGCGAGGGTAGTGTGGATGCGCTCCTCGCCAAATTCGAGGCCCTTACCATCCAGGGCTTCATTGACGCCATCCGTGTAGAGGAGGAGGCAATCGCCTGGCTGCATTTGGAAAGTCAGGTCTTTAGTGACACGCTCAAAGACGTCCCCTTTATCAATCCCCACGGCTAAGCCGCCGCTGTGCAGGCTTTCGACCTTGCCGGTGGCCTTGCGCCAAATGAGCGGAAGGGTATGCCCAGCGCGGGCGAGGGTGATCTGGTCCGTCTCGGCATCAAAGACGAGGTAGATCATGCTGATGAACATGTCTTCCCGGATGTCTGGAGCGAGCTGCCGATTCACGGCGCTGAGGACAGCCGCAGGGGAGGGGCTGCTTTCCGCATTGCTGCGCAAGATGCTGCGACACATGGCGGTGATGATGGCTGCGGCGGTGCCTTTGCCCGAGACGTCTGCAATGACCACTCCATGACGGTTCCCTGATAGAGGAATGTAGTCATAATAGTCGCCACTTAGAACTTTGGCGGGGATGTTACGGCCGGCGATCGTGTAACCCTGGAGAATGGGGTCATTTTCTGGCAGGAGGATGCGCTGGATCTCACTGGCGGCGCGGAGTTCAGCCTCGATTTGTTTTTTCTCTGAGGCGGCCTGATGTGCCATGGCATTGGCCAGAGCAAAGGCAGACTGTTCGACGATGGACTTGAAGACCTCAAAATCGTTGTCGTTGTAAGTTCGCACACCCTTCGGGGCTGTCACGGCCAGGACTCCCAACTTTTGCGGACCGAAGCTCAACGGGCCGATGAGGGTGGTGATGTTGTTTTGAAAGCTGCTGGGATGGCTTAATCGTGGGTCTTTGCGTAGATCCTCAATGATTTCCGGTTTCTGATGGGTGAACACACTGCCCACGATGCCTTCCTCGGGGCGTAAAGAATGAAGTCGAAGAAAACTCAGGAGGGCAGAAGCATTGGCTTTGCCCATGGCAGCGATGCGCTCTGGCAGGTCAATCAAAGGGGCAGAATGGTCTGAATGAAAGCGGGGAACCAGGGATTTTCCGGTTGGATCGAGAAGGTAAAGAGCCCCCCCATTGCTTTCCAAAACTCGCATGGCACCTTCGACGATGAGTCGGTACATGGTGGACTGGCTGTCCTCTCGGGTGATGGCCTCACCCAGATCATGGAGAAAGCCGAACATGCGGCGCTCTTCTTCCACGATGGCCTGTTCCTCTTTGAGCAGGTCGAGAATAGCCTTGTTTTTTTTCTTTGAGATGATCACCAAAGCAGCGAGGCAGCCTGTCAGCAACAGACTCAGCACGGTGATGATGATGATGGTCATGGGTCCAGGGATGACGGGCGGCTGGCCGGGCTGGGATTCGTCTCAGATCCAGGCGGCGTAGGCAACCCTCAGGAGGTGGCCAGTTCTGGCTGTTCCTCAAGCTCCTTCTCTAAAAAATGAATGACATCGCGGAAGCGGCCTTCGTTCGTGTTGCTCATATCCGCCAAGTTTTGATGCGCCTGGAGCACGTGCTGGGTATGCTCGAGTTTGCAACTGGCACCTTTTTCCCCGCAAGTGGCGAGTTGGGCACAGGCCAGTTCGCGTTCTTCAGGCCATGCGCTGCCTTGAGTATCCACATCCATGATGTGATCCAGCCCTAGGTCTGACAGCAATTGTAAATTTCTGGCATTTGCATTCAGAACACTCAGGGAACCACCATTTTTTTCCCGGAGGTGGAGGGCCGCCCCAGTGAGGGTGCCGAGAAACGTGGAATCCATCATCGGACATCGTTCCAGATCCACCACGAGATCATGCGTCCCGTTGGCGACGACAGCTTGCAGGGCTTTTTTGACCTGAACTGAATTTTGGAAAGTTCCACGACCTTCTACTCGCAACCAAAAAACCTTGCCTATTCGGCCCACAAGAATGGTTGATGGAGCAATCACGGCGGTCAGAGGAGGTCTTCGAGATTTAATTCGCTTCAAACATCCTCTCAGATGCAGCCCCGACGACACGTTTTCGACTGGCGTGTAGCCAGAGTGCCGATTTTGGAGAGCATTTCATGGGGGATGAAAAGAGGTTAGCAGGTTCAGTTCCACAAGTAGGATTGCTGGCTGGCCAGCTCTTCCTTACCGCGCAGGATCGTCACCTTCCATGCTGTGACGCGTCCGGAAGTATTATATTCACTGCCACTGACCTGAAACTTAGAGCGATTGCTGCGCCGGACGTCGGAGATTTCTTCCTCCAGCACCTTGGCATCCAGGCCAGTGTTTGCCTGGCGGTACTCAAAACGCACGGTCACTGGCTGGGTGCGGTCGTTCACTTTCCAGAAAATGGTGTAATAATGACCGAAACGATCCGTGACCTCTGCCCGCGTCACTGCGCCAAAAAGATGATAATCACGCTCAAACTGCACCGCAGGGTCAATCGTGCTCACAGGATTACCTGGGGCGAGGTGGTAATATTTGACCTTGGAAATCTGGCCGCCTGTCCCAACACTGACAGAAGAGCAGGAGGCAGAAAAAATCGCCAGGAATGCCAGGGCGAAAAGACGACAAAAGAATGAGCGCGACGCAGAGGCCATGTAGTGAGGTGTAATATTCAGGATGCCGGGCTGATGTCAATGCCTCCCGAGGCTTTTCGCAGCGGGGGTAAAAAGGCTCTTCCACCCAAGAACCTGCCGAAAGCTCAAAAATTCGGTTGCCCATGGCGTGGTGTGTGGCATGATCGTCGCCCCCGATGCCGGACGTTTGATCTCTTGTGATCACATCCGCACGGTAGATGACAACACTTCAGCAGACAACGTTATGGCATACGCAATCTTCAAAACAGGCGGTAAACAATACAGAGCTTCCGTGGGCGACTTCGTTGACGTGGAGAAGCTTGAAGTTGCTGAAGGCGAAACCTCTTCTTTCGACCAGGTGCTGGCAGCCGGTGCAGGCGCAGACATCAAAATCGGTGCTCCAACCGTCGCAGGTGCTACCGTTGAATTCAAAGTGTTGAAGCAGTTCAAGGCTGCCAAAGTCACCGCTTTCAAATTCAAGAAGCGTAAAGGTTACCATCTCACCAAAGGCCACCGCCAGCCGCTTACCCGCGTGCAAGTGGTCTCCATCAACGCGTAATTTCAATCATCTCACCTACACGAGGATCAAGTCATGGCTCATAAGAAAGGTCAAGGAAGTGTCAAGAACGGACGCGACAGCAACAGCAAGCGTCTCGGTGTTAAAAAATACGGTGGTGAGAGCGTCATCTCCGGCAATATCATCATCCGTCAGCGTGGTACCAAATGGGTTCCAGGCGCTAATGTTGGCATCGGCCGTGACCACACCCTTTTCGCCCTAGTCGCTGGGCGTGTTCGTTTCGACAAAGATGGTCGTCGGGTCAACATTGATGAGGCTGCTCTTCAGGCCTAATCAGTTCCGAATTTCTATTGTTGATCTTGGGCGGGCTCTTGTGAGCCCGCCTTTTTTTGTTATTTGAATGAGCCTGCTTTAATAAACTCGTTCATCTTCTTCAAGGAAATGATATGATGCGCACTGGACTGGCTCGCGCCCTATCCAAACTAGGGCACTGCTCTCGCAGCCAAGGTTTTAATCTCATCAAAGCGGGGCATGTGACTTTAAATGGTCGCGTTTGTCGCGATCCAGAAAAACCCGTGCAGTTGGATCATGACGTGATCCAGGTCAGTGGCACTCCCGTGGCTGCGGCCAAGCACGTCTATTTGATGCTGAACAAGCCTCGAGGACTCGTCACGACAGCCAGCGATGAAGAAGGGCGCGCCACGGTTTACGAGTGCTTTAAGGAGGCGGGGTTACCACATGTCTCTCCGGTCGGGCGGCTGGATAAAGCGAGTGAAGGTCTGCTGCTTTTTACCAATGATAATGCCTGGGCTCATAGCATCACAGATCCGGAAACACACATGGAAAAAACTTACCACGTCCAGGTCGCGTGTTTGGTGGATGGCGGCCTATTAGAGCGTTTGCGCCAGGGAGTGATGTATGAAGGAGTGCACCTGCACCTGCTGCATGTCTCGGTATTGCGCACAGGCGTGAAGAATAGTTGGTTAGCCATCACGTTGGATGAAGGGAGAAACCGTCATATTCGACGAGTTTTAGAGGCGAATGGAATCGAAGTACTCCGCCTCATGCGAGTCTCCATTGCTTCATTGACTTTAGGCGAACTTGCGAAGGGAAGTTGGCGGTATCTGAGCCCGCCTGAGGTCAAGGCGCTGCGACCCAAATCAAAATGACCCGGTGAAAATAATATAGGTTAGACCTGAACTGATGATTGGTCTTAGCAAACCCGAAACAGATTAACCGAACTCAAACTTGATCCAGTCTTGGTGGTGTTTTGGGAACACACAAACATGCGTTAAGAATCCCTGTTTGATACCTCGAAGCTTGTTCTGGAGTCAGTCTCCGCAAGGAGTGAGCAGTGATCGTGGGTCACAAAACTTCCTCAATTTAGGTTTGGTTGAGGCAAAGAGACTTTTTTTGCCTCTAAAGAGCGAATAAAAAATCAGCTCACTTTTAAGGCTTTTGCAATAACTTAAGTAAAAATCCGCTTAAAAGGCAAGTTCTGAATTGAAGTTGTCCTACAAGAGTTGTCATTTTTGAGATTGAGAGAAGTTGAATTTTTTCGTTTAAACAGAAAAAACATAATTTTCATTGCGAATTATCATATTTGATAATAAAATAGGGGTGTTCTTTTAGGTTATCGCCAAAAAACTCCGGAAATTCAAAATTGAGAATGCTATGAAATCCCAACTGTTGCTTTCCATGGCCATTTTCCTGGTCGGTGCGTCGCCGAGCATTCATGCCGACATTCTTTTGGGAGCTCCTGGTGTGGCGGCAGGCACTCGCATCGCGACTCGGGTTCCCTTTAAAATTGACCATGAAATAACCGGCTCGTACAAATTTGTGTTTTCAGGTATTCAGGCCAAGGGAGATACACTTGGAGCCCCAGGTGCCTCTGGCACCAATGGTAATGGTGGGCAGTTTCACCTTAAAGCAGGGGTTTCTGCCAGTGGTGGCACCAATACATCCGAGCGGGTGGGGCAAATCGAGTTTCGCAACATTCAAGAGTACAACACAGCCCCGCTGAAAACGATTTTGATTACGCCTGCGGCTGTTTTCAAGGCGACTTCTGCGCCCATTGATATCGAAATTACTTGGCAAGGGGGTGGCAATGCTCACAAGCCCAATGGCATTTTTAACGTGTTAGGGGAGTATCAAAAAGATCCGCCTATTCCTACAGGCTCTCTTTCATTTGCTTCAGGACAGTGGATCTTGGAAGACAGTCCCAATCCTGCCGGAGTAGCGACCATTGTCAGAGAGTAAAGCGCTTTGGTTGAAGGAATTCTCCCCCCAGATGAACCGTGTGGCTACAGCTTCCGTTACCTTGTGGCGCGGGAAGATCATCGCGCTGGGGGTGGCTTCGTTTTTGGGAGGCCTGATTGCCCAAGAGAGGTCTCAGAATCTGGCACGTGATGTGATTTCAGAATCCAACTTGCGTCAAAAGGTGATGACTACTCCATCTTTGAAATCGCAACTCAAGGTCCAGGCCAAGCCAGTCGTGGGCACTCCCCCTAAATTGGAGAGTTCGCTCTGGACTAAATCCATCATCCTCAGCGATGGCGAAATGTACACGCTGGTTCCGGTGGGTTCCATCTTGCACTTACCCGCCTCTTTACGCTCACGTGTGTTGGCTAAGCCTCAGGGAAATTTTACCTTCTGGCCTAACTTTCTAAAACGAAATGAATCTTGGTTAGGCGGACGAGAAGTGACTCTGGGAATGTCACGCGGGAATCGTCAAGCTGCCAAGGAATTACTTGCTAGCGTGGCTCATGATCAGCGTCTTTTGGTGGCTATTTATAAGGGCGGCCCAATCACGATTCTAGAGCCTGCTGAAGAACCTTCATCTGAAAAAAAACCGTGAGTTATGAATCTTAAACACGTGTTTTTAAATGTGATCGCTACTGGGCTTATGGCCCAGACTCCTGAAGCTTGGGTGCGGCAGACGGACCTAGCGACAGGTCAAATTTATGACACACCCATTGTCGGCACGGGAGGCAGTTATACAGCCCCTGTGCGCGTGAATGAGACGGGCTCGCTCTATGAGCTTTTTGCGCGAGGTACGGCCTGGGATACAAACGTTTATCTGTTAGATACGAAGCTGATTGGCACATACAATCCGGTGGTTAGCGTAACCATTGATACGGAAGACGATTATGTGCGTGGTGATCCCACCGGGACCACTTTTGTCAAGCGTACTCGGGCGGACAGGCCTTACACGATGAACATTCACGTGGAAGGCTTGGTGGAGGCCAGCACAAGCACGGCGGAGCGCACGGTCTATTTGGCGGTCAATGGACGTAATTTCGATGCTACGACCTATTCAGGGCTGAACCAGCCGCAGTATCTATTGGAGGATTCCAATTTAGAGAATGGAGATTATGTTTTCGGTCCTCTTTATCATCAGCTCAATTCTCCCACGGTGAGTTCAGGCAATGGGGAACAGAGTTTTACCATTGTGCGTTATGCTTCCTATCTGGTGCCTGATACCATCCTGATGCAGCCGAAAATCGAAATTTGGCCCGTGCCAGTCGCGACTGCGGCTAACGTCAGTCCTGGCCAGGTTTTTATTGATCGGATTCCCTCTATCGTGGTGTCTTTCCAGCACCTTTATCCAGACTCGCGCACCTATGTTCAATTGTATAAAGGAGGGCAAGTGCTGGGAACCGTTGGAACCTTGGTGAATGGGACTGAGCGTCGATTTGGCAGGCATTACAATCCCGAGCAAGTGGAGGAACCCACCAACGTGCCGCAGAGTTTTTCGATCTCCATTGACGATCTTTCCAACTACACGCCTGATGACGGGCACTACACCCTTGAGGTGATCACGCACACGCCTTTTTTCAATCGTGCGCCGGAGCGTCTCTTTCATGTCACGTTTGAGGTGGACCGGGTGATAACTTCACGAGGGCAGATCAGCACGCGAGAAGTGGGCGCCGCACCATGAAAACAAAGCTCCATTATGCTTCACGGATTCGGCGAGGAAGTCTTTTGATCGAAGTCTCAGTTGCCTTGGGTCTGACCACCATGCTCGCTTTGATCCTGATGCGGGCATCTCTTCTGGCCATTTCGGGAAATCAATGGTCCACTATGCAGACGCTTACGGATGCTTATCTGAGCCGTGAAACCGCTTTGGCAAATCGGCTGCCTTTTGTCGAAGTTGCGGGGGAGGGCTCGGCTTGGCCAGCTCCTGCCGGCAATGCAACTGCGGTGAATGAGCAAACGGTGACGCTGGGAAAGCTGCCTGGAGGGCGAGGTGTATCGGCGATTTTGAAGCGTTTTCGCACCTGGGAAGCGGACGGTGAATCATCGGTGGCACTGGCTGTTTGGCGTCTGCATTCCGTTTTGATTTATCGCATCGGTGAGGATGAATACACCAAAAGCAGGTCCACCCTTCGTGTGCAATGAAACGTCTCATGCCCTCACGCCGGCGTGCAGGTTTCACGCTCATGGAGATCTCCACAGCGATGGGGCTGATGGTGATGCTCAGTGGTGCCCTGGTGGTGATGCTGCAGCAGCATCTAAGCTTCATGGCGCTGGCGCAACGCCAGTCTTTTCTGGCCGAAGAAGCGCCTAAAATAGGCAATATTTTGGGCCGTATTTTTCAACAGGCAGACCACTACTTTATCTACACAAATCTTGAAGCTTCACAGGGGGGCGGCACGCCGATCCTCACGGGTGGTGGAGCGGTGAAGTTGTTTTTCAAAAGCGCTGCGCAAACGACGACAGAGCGTCTCATCGCGGCTGAAGTCGGGGCCACGGGCACCAGTCTGCGTTTTTACACGGCACAGCCAGATGGGACAGTCAGTTCTTGGCTGATCTGTCAAGGTCTGCAAGCGGCGACTTTTCGTGCAGATGAGGGCATCCTCATGGTGACTTTGACGGGGCCGAATGGCGAAGAAATCAGCTACTGTGGAGGTGCCCGATGAAAGGCTATTTCAAAAAACAGACTTGTGGTTATGCCGCTTTGCCGATTGTGACAGGTTTGGCGTTGATGTTAACCTTTAGTCTCACCATGCTTTTTAAAAAGACGCTGATGAATCGAGACCAGGCGTCTAAGACGCAATTGCGTCTGGATTATCATCAGCGTGAGGAGGCTCTGATGAGGGCTTTGGTGGCGGTATTTCCAAACAAGGTGATTGACTGTCTGCGGGCCAATCTTGCCGCTGGGGATGCCCATGACTGGAATGCCATTTTCAGTGAGGCTGTGGCACTTTCTTCGGCCTCTCAAAGTTTGTCTCCGGCGCTTCTTCAGTCTTTGGGATTGACCGGGAAACGCAGTGGCGATGTGGGAGATCGAGACAGTGAACAGGTACAAAGTTGGATCACTTCTCTCTCTGGGGTGACTGGGCAAGTGACTCCAGGCACAACGGCGTATGAGGCCGTCTTTCAGCAGCCAGCGTTTGCAGGGAAAGTGCCACCCTTGCTTGAAATGAGTGCTGAGCTTCAGGCGGCGGATGCAGAGCGGCCTTTAATCACGCCCTTGAAGCGATATACCACCCAAGAGGCAGGATTGCTGGCTGATGTGGGTGCACATCCCACTTTCAATTTGATTCCATACCCGAACATTCGTTTTGGTTATGCAGCACCTGGGGCTCCTTTCGTGGCGAAGCGTAACTGGTGGGCTTTCACGGTAAATTATGGCAATCGAGGAAGCAGTGTGGCACGCCATTACGTGCTGTCTCTTTACGAGGTGCCTTCGCAAATGCCCATCGAGGCGGCGACTTTTGCTTCCATCGGCACGCATCAAGACGGCACGGCCTGGAACGCTGGGGCGGTGAGTATTCAGGGCTCCGTTTATGCAGATCAGATGAGGGTCGAAGGGGCCTATGGAGCCACGCGTTTAGCGGGTCGAAGCGGCATCGAACTGGCACAGGAGATGGATCTCGGAGGTGTCACGGTGGCGTCCAATTTCGATGCCATGGGAGAGCGGGAGAGGCTGCAAGCAGCCGAGGGAACGGATGTTTTACCCGTAGCGATTTCTGCGAATTCGGGCAGGTTGAGCTTCATGCCTCTACCGACTGGGGCAGGGTATCTGCGGCGGAGATCGGCTGGAAGCACCTCAACTGCCTGGGATGACTACACGGCAGGAGGGCAGCGTTGTGCCATGACGGTGGAGGCCATTGACATGGTGAGTTTTGAGGATCAAACGCCCACGGCTTTACGGGTTCGGTTTCTAAATCAGGGAGGCAGTCTTTCGGAAGTGGTTCTTCGTCGTGGAGTGAACTGGCCAACGAGTTTTGAGCCAGGGGGGGCGGCTATACCCTTCCAGGTGGAATTGACCAATAACAGTCGTTCTTGTGTGACGTTTCACCCGATGCTGCTGGATGCCTGGTTGCAGGCCCAGGGCGGTGCCTCTGTAGCCAAGAATAACAGTCTTTATTTTGGAGTGGATCCTAGCCTGAAACCTTTGATCGTTCGAACCGTTAGTGAACCTCCTGCCGTGGAAGATATGTGTGTCATTATTCGTCAGGGTAAGAACCTCACGAACTACACGGCGGGGCTCTCCATCGTGGCACCTTTACGAGTGTATGTGGGGGATGACCTGAATGCGGTGGCAGCCTCTGGGGTGCCGGTGGGCTCAGGTCTGGACGAAGCCACGGAGTTTTATCCACCGCTGTCCATCTTTGCCGCCGAGCTACGAGTGGGCACCACTGGTTTCAATCGTCCCATTGATCATCGTGGCCAGTTAGGCAGTCTAGCCACAGGTGGCACGGCAGCTCCCTGGAAGCCGCTCGACATGAAATCTGGCAGTGATGATGCGGTGCATGCAGATAGTATTTCGGCTGAATTAACGCCCCTTCGCAGCCCGGCTGAACTGCCGCCGATTCACCCGATGAATTGGCTCGTTGTCATCGAAGAGATTCCGCAAGATTGATTGTCTAACCTTTTATGTGTTCTGCCCCCACTTCTCCTGATATTCTAGGTCAGCTTGCCGTCGCTTTTGCTGGGCGAGAAATTTCGGACGTGCAGGTGCGGACAGGAGGCTTGATCTACCTGCATACCAATCGAGGGTTGGAGATTGCCGAATCTTTCGGTATCCAAGATGCAGAGGCCGTTGCCCGGCTCGCCGAGGGCTTGTACACACGTCAGTCGCATGAGATTTGGTCGGATGATGCAGCCAGTGCCACGGGAGACCGCATGTGGGAACTGGTGCGCTCACGCCGAGTGATTGACTTTAGCTGTGAGGAAGGGGCGCTGGGCTCGCCCGTGCGCATGCGTGTTCAGGTGCATTTGAGTGAGCATGGTCTGGGCGTGACCTGCCGCTGGCTGCGGGCTAAAATTTCTCAACTGGAGACGCTTGGCATTGATCCACTGATTTCTGATAGCTTGCGCGATCTGATGCAGCGTCGGTTTGGTCTGGGGTTGATTACGGGCCCGACGGGCTCAGGGAAATCCACCACGCTAGCGGCGATTCTAGATTGGGTCCGGCGGAATTTTCAGAAGCACATTGTCACCATCGAAGATCCTATCGAGTACCGTTATGACACGACGATGGATGACCCGAACCAGGCTGGGGTACGCGTTCCTGCCCCCTCTCTGGTGACGCAGCAAGAGGTGGGGCGGCACACGATCTCCTACCAGAGCGGGCTCAAAGAAGTGCTGCGCAAGACGCCTAACATTATTTTGATCGGGGAAATTCGTGATCGTGAAACGATGGAGACTTGCATCGAGGCGGCGCAGACAGGGCACTTTGTGCTTTCCACTCTGCACACTCGCGGTGCAGTGAAGACGATTGACCGTATCTTGGAGTTTTTCCCCAAAGAACAGCAGTCGGGGATCTTGCATCGCTTGAGTGAAACCCTGACCTTTGTGCTTTCCCAGGGACTGCTCACGGGATTTAACGGACGTGTGCTGGTGACTGAGTATCTGCAAAACACGAATGAAGCGGTAGCCGCAGGGATGCGCGCTTACGATGGCAGTGCCACTTCCTTAGCGGATGCTCTGCGCTATAAGGGAAATCTGCGCTGGGACCAGTGCCTCATGAACCATTACCGCGGTGGGGTGATCTCTGAGGATGTGTTCAATGCCAACCTTCTGGGCTAACGCTAAGGTGTTTTTAATAAAGGGACATTGGAAGGCCCTGGCCCAGTGGAAGGCTGGGTGCGCTGGATTACCTCACGGATGTGGGTGAGGAACTTGGCGTGCTCTTCCAACTCTTGCCGGCGGAGAGGCGGTATGTTTTCCCACCAGCCTTCAGCCTGTGCGGTGCTGCGGACGTTTTGATAATGGTCAAGGCAGCGGGCCAGGGTATCGCGATGCTGAGAAATAGCCTGTGCATCCCGGAGTATGCGTTCAGGCCGCAGTTGTTCATTCAGTAGATTGATGGCGGCCCCAGCTCCAGTGAGGGCATCGGCCAAGCTGGCGTCTTGGCGCAGGCCGTAGTTCATGGCTTGCTGTGCCAGGGCTTGGAGGATCGGCACCGCAGCTTCCGATGGCCGAGTGCGCGCAGCGATGTGGTAGTGCAAGATTTCGTAGAGCGTGGCATCTCCTGGGTCGAGCTGATAGGCAAAGCGCAGCCGCACATCGCCTGCGGCATTGAGGTAGCGTTGATGAGCTTGTGAAAGAGGAAATGTGCTGTTGCGTCGGGTGCGGTTTTTTTCCAGGCGGGCCAGTTCATCCACCTGTTTTTGTAGCCACGGTGTTTTTGATGAAATGGCCGGGGGCGGCGGAGGTGCGGGCATGCCTTTTCGGGCAAAACGTCCTGCTGGCGGTGGCGGGGCAGGGCTACCTTTAGCTGGGGTTGGCACTGCGGCTGCGGTGGTGCTCTCGCCCCCATGCCAGTAGCTGTAGAGCGAGTCGCGTATCAAGCGCGCTGTGAGGCTGCCGTAGGCACTGCCTGCGAAGGCAAAGGCAGGGGGTGTCCTGGCCGCCTGGAGTGAAGGCTGCGTGCAGGTGACTGCGTGGCCGGCCCACCAAAGACCTACTGCCGCTGTCAGGCTCAGGAGCGTGTGCGAAAGAGGCATAAACCAAAGAGGGAAATGGCAGCGCCCTGAAGTGCCAGGGTGAGGGCGACGCCGATAAAATCCGCTGTTGGCAGCGGGCCCATTTTAAACACGAGTCGTGGCGTGAGATCTGCCAGATGATAGTGAGGCAAGGCTACCCACAAAGACTTTAACACGTTCGATTCTGCCCCACCCAAGATAGGGGCTAGCCAAGCTGCCCCGAAGAGCCCGCAGAAAAGTAACCCAGTAGGCAGGAGAAAGGCGATGATCTCTGCCGTGCGTGTGCCCAGAGCTACTGCCAGGAGGAGAAGAGGGGCTGCACACAGTGAAAAGACAAGGCTGTATTGGAGAACCAAGGTGGCCCACTGCTGCGCTTCTTCAGGTCTTTTTGGCATGGTGAGCGTGACGCAAACGAGGGCGGCTGTGGCAACGATGGCCAGCATCCAGATCCACAAGGCGCTGCTGAGCTGTAGGCACTGGTGGACCTTCCCCACCCCGCCAGCATGCAAGTGCTCCAGCATGCCATCCCGCCGCAGCCGCTGCCCCAGGGCCGAGGCTTGGAAAGGGAGCCAAGTGAAAAGGGCCACCCACGCATAGATCCAGGCGGCCTGTGCCCTGGCTGGCTGGAGGATTTGTGGATTTTCCTCCCACGGGGTCAACAGCGGTGCGATCCAGACAAACAGCAGTGCTCCGGGTAATAGCAGCCAGCAACTGCCGCGGCCCATGAGACCGGCGAGGCTCAGCCTAAAGAGGGGCCATGATTGGAGGTCCTTCATGATTGCAATGTTTGGTAGGTCTTCATCCAGCTATCACCCGTGCGGGTGGTGGCATGCTTGAGCTTGCCATGGGCGATGGTGAGCAGGGAGTCTGCCTGCTGCACACATTCCAGCTCGTGCATGATGATGAGGCGCACGGTCGTGCGGCCTGTTTCCGCCCACAGTTGGGTGACTTGGGTCCGCGTTTCAGCATCCAGTCCAGTGAGGGGTTCATCCATCAGTAAAACGCTGCCCTGGCTACGTGCGGCTTTGATTTCTGCTAAAATGAGGAGGACTTTCTGTCGGTTTCCTCGCGAGAGTTTACCGATCTGAGTATTGAGATCCAGCCTCAGGATTTCGGCGAGTTTTTCAGCTTGAGCCAGTGCTGCGGAACGAAACCAAGCACGGAAGAAGGTGCGGGCTTTGATTTCGGGGTCGGCCTTTAATTCATCCGCAAAGTAGTGCACACAGCCCTGCGTTTTTAAAGTGCCAGTGAGGGGGCGTGAGAGTCCAGCGAGGGTGCGTAGCAGGGTGGTTTTACCTGTGCCATTCGGGGCGACGAGGAGGTGCAGGCCAGGCCCGGTGGTGATTTCCTGAGCGGTTTCGACCAAGCAGCGGGACTGGCGACTCCAGGGTAAGCCTGTGCGGTAGCCAAAGCGGGTGCCGTCTGAGATGTGCAAAAGTGGGGCAGGAGCCATGCGTGTGAGATGCGTGGAATGTCACTGCCCTGTGTCCCAAAGTCCATCAGTTCCATTCCCAGAAGGATCATAAGGCGCGGTTCCCAATAGAAGCTGGGGAGGCATGACCGAATGATCCACCGTGAGGGAATCGTTGTCGAGACTGAGAACAGTGGGGATCCCCGTCCATCCTTCGGGCATGTAAACTTGCAGTTGTGAGGCACTTACGTTTTCCATGTCATCTGCAGGATGGTCCGCCATGTAGGCCCGCTGGGCGGCGAAAACGGCCTGGAGGGAGACCGAGGCATCTTTGCCACGCTGCCAGTCCCTCACCTGCGAGATATTCATGCCAGCAAACGTGGCGAGCCCTAATAACAGGCCGATCACTAGGCTGATTTCGATCAGGGTAAATCCGGGCCTGTGGGCTCGAAAGAGCCCGGTGGGGAGATGCGGGCAGGTTTTCATGGGATTAGTTGGTGGGCTGCAAAAGATTGGCGACTTGGTTTTTGGGAATGATCTTCACGCTGCCTTGCCGCACCTGCACATTCGATGAAGAGACCTTTTGAGGGGCCGCCACAGGGAGATCTTGGGTGAGTTCCACTGGCAGTGTTGCCCGACGGTGAATGTAGAGAACGCGGGCTTGATCAGGATTGGTGGCGGCAGGCACCGCCACTGTTTTTGGGATGCTGGGCTTCACCGATGAGATAACGGGGAGGGCCTCCGTAGCTGTCGGCAGCGTAAGGCCGGGAATAGGGCGCGGAACCAGCTTTGGAGCTGGCTCTGCAGCCAAGATGCAGGCAGCAGGAAGCAGGAAGGTGAGGAGGAACGTTTTCATAAAACCGGATTACATATTGCCAGATTGCATCATGCGAGGGCCCATGAGGAAGATGGGCAGCATGGAGCCCGTGAAGACAAAGCCGATGAGCACCACGGCTAAGGCGAGGGTGAGGAAGTTGATGACCTGAGTGAAGTCAGACATGATGGCCGCTGTATCTTCCTCATAGATATCCCTCAGCAGCTCGAGCTGCTGAGGCAGCGATGCAGAGCGTTCGCCAATGCCAATCATGTGCACGACCTGGGGATCTAGATTGGTGTTGCGTTTTAGGGCTTCAGCGAAAGGGACCCCCGAAGATTCATAGACTTGCGAGGCCTTGATGAAATCAGGATACATCGGGGTGCCCTGCACCACCCGGGCACTCAGAGCAGAGGCGCGGGCTAGGTTGATGCCATTGGCATACAGCATCTGTAGGGTGCCGATGTAGGCGCTCTGGCGCAGGCCCATGACCAGCTTGGTCAGTAGCTTCCAGCGTTTCATGGCCTGAATCAGCAAGGTCTGCCGAAAGTCTGCTGAGCGGAAAATAGCGGTGATGAAGGATGCCAGTGCGATGACAAAAAAAGGCCACGTTTTTTGCACCAAATGGCTGATGGAAAAGATGACCACCGAGATAGGGTCTGGCTCTTGGCGCACGCTCTTCAAAGTTTCTTCCACCTGAGCCACGACATACACCTGAGAGTAAATGAATAGGCCGATCTGAAAAAGAATAACCAAGGATGGAACCAGAAGAGCGCCGCGCAATTTGCTGGCGAACATGAGCTCGATCTTAATACGACGTGCGAGAGAACTGAACGCTTCCCCAAGCTGGCCTGCATCGGCCCCAGCCTCGATGATGGTGATGATGGTGGTGTCAAACTTTTGCTCTTTCGCAAAGGCCACATGCACGGGTAATCCCGCCTCTAGCCGATTGCGAATGTTCATGAGCGAGGTCTGCAACTCTGGGTTCGGCAGACCCTGGGAGTAGTATAGCAGAGCATCGGCCGTGCTGATGTTTGCCTTCAGCATAGAGGCCAGACCGCGAAAGAGTTTGATGAGTTCTTTTCGTGAAATGGCTTTGTTAGACTTTTCACTTTTGCGGGCTCCAGTCAGAGGCTTCACCATGGCTACTCGGAAGCCGGGTTTGGCTGCTAACAGAGCGGCCTGTTCCCGGTTAGGCGCTTCAAACTCAAGGACCTTGGACTGATCCGGTCTCTTGATGTTACGCAGGGTGACTTGAAAGGCATTCATGGCTTAGGATTCATAAGTGAGGTCCAGCACCTTCTTCAGTGCATCGAGGTCCGTTTTGCCTTCGGCCATGAGTTTTAGCCCATTGTCCCGCAGAGAAGGCAGGCCAGATTCACGGCGGACTTCCTGCTCCAGTTCAAAAGGGGTAATCTCACCCTTGGCCAGTTTGTCACCGATCTTGGGGCTGATGGGCAGGATCTCCAAGATGGCGGTACGGCCTGCATAACCACGGCCTTTGCATTCGGGACAGCCTTCTTTTCGGTGCACAAACACTGGGCGCTGAGCCCAGGCTGGATCCAGATGAAATAGGCGGATTTCGCGTTCTGGGATGCCCTCACGCTTCTCTCGGCAGGCGGGGCATAGCAGCTTCACTAGACGCTGGGCGCAGGCCGCTTTGAGCGTCTGGGCGATTTTCCACCGCTCCATGCCGAGCTGCTGAAAACGCTCAATGATCTGCGAGGCTCGGGGCGTGTGAATCGTGGTGAGTACTTTGTGGCCGGTGATGGCGGCCTCGATTGCGAGCTCGGCGGATTCACGGTCGCGCACCTCGCCCATGAGAATGACATCGGGGTCTGACCGCATGAAACTGGCGATCATGGGTTTGAACTCGGAGGAATCGCGCAAGTCACAGTGAGTGACGCCAGGGATCTCATCTTCCACCGGGTTCTCTAGGGTGAGGATGTTATCTTCGGGGTGGTTTAACTCACGCAGCATGGCATTGAGCGTGGTGGATTTCCCAGAGCCTGTGGGGCCAGACATGACGATGATGCCGGAAGGAACGGCCATGGCCTTGTCGAGCTCAAACAAAGTATCTTCATCAAAGGCAAGTGTGCCCATGCCGAGACGTGCTTCGAGATGCGTCTTATCGAGCAAGCGCATGGTCACATGGTAACCGCGGTAAGTGCGGTGCCGCTCATAACGCACCCCCACAGCACGCCCATAATAACTGGCGGTGAAGCGCCCCGAGATGCCGGGTCGTTTGCTGCGCTCCTCTGGGGCGAGACGCATCAAGTTGAGCAAAAAGGCGTCCACGCGATCCCGCAGTTTCACAGGCATTTCGACTCGGGCTCCTAAATCTCCATCCACTCGGAAACAGTACTGAAAACTGGTCTTTTCCGTCTTGATGTGGATGTCTGAGGCATGCTGCTTGATGGCATCACTGACCATGCTGGCCACGAGCTGAGCGATAGGCTCGTCATAGAGGCGAGTGACATCAAAGTCAGGGCTCTCATTGGAAAACTCTTCGACTTCCACCGCCTCAAGTTCTGCCCGACTCGGGCCAGATGAGTTGGAGGAGCCTTCGATGACGGCTGAGACCTCCGAAGCTAACGTGACGACTTTTAAAAGTTCATCTTCAGGAAAGCGGCTAGCGCAGTAGTCATCGGCCCGGTAGTCCCAGGGATTGGCGACGGCTAACAAAATTTGCTGAGAGCTGCGGCGCAGTGGCACGAACATGCCACGGGCAAGGACGACGGGGTCACAATAACCGACGAACTCTGCATCTGCCATTTCGCGGATCTGAGGAAATGCCGGGAGCCCTGAGGCACGACCAACGGCACCTAGGATGCGCGTCTTGGAGCATTTGCGCACCATGGCTTCATCCGAAAGGGTTTCATTCCCCGCTGTGGCAGCACGCAACTGGCTGATGATGAGCCGCTGGATGGTGTCATTGAATTCGATGCCGAGATTCAGGTTCATGCGGCAAAGTGATTTTGCATGAGGATCTGCCACGCGGGCAGGTCCATGAGGAAGGAGAATACAAACGGGGCGTCACCATCCGTTTCCCGGTTCAGCTCATGGCTGATCCAGAAGGAGGCGACGAGTGCAGATACAGGATTGATAGAGCCGATGTGGACGATGCTCGTCTCCCCAGCGAGAGTCGCGGGACAGCCCAGGGCTGCGCAAACAGGCCGTAGGCCAGAGCAGTGATCATACAGTGCGGTAGCTCTACCGGGTAGGGGGCCAAAGCTCCAGTAATGCACGCGATCATTCAGGCAATTGCGCAGCAGCTTTTGCATGCGGATGACTTCTCCTTCCTGGGTTAAGGAATGTTTTTGAGCCTGAACGTCCGCCACGTAAGTGAGAAAATCTGCCGGAGGGTGGGCGGAATTCAGGGCCGTGAGGTAAGCCGGGATCCAGGGGGCTGCTTCAGCCTCTGAGACATATCCTCCCTGCCGCAGGTGCTTGACCGTCGTTTGGGCGATGCGCTCCAACACGGGCTGCAGACTGAGGCGGTCCGTCTTAGCTGGAAGTGGAAAGCCGGTGATGGATTCAGTCATGTCAGAAATCAAAGGGGGCTTTTAGACTCTGCGGATTAGGGCGTGGTGTCGTCTTTTTTGCCAAAGAGCCGCTTCACCCAGGAGGACTTGGGGGTGACGCGAACAGTGGGAGCTTCAGGTGGGAAATCTGGGCTTTTGCTACTTGGCGTGGCATTCGGCCAGTCAGACTTGGGTAGCAGGACGGAGGCTTCACCAAGGTCTTCCGGCTGCATTCCGGAGTATTCGCGTGTGTGCCAATTCATCTCTGGGATAGCCGCAATGTCGGAGGCATCATAAACGCGTGGAGTGATGACAAAGACGAGGCTCACCTGCTCCAGTTTTTTCATGTCGGAACTGAAGAGTTTCCCCACCAGCGGGATGGTGCCCAGGACTGGAACCTTGTTATTGCCTTCGCTATTGCTGTAATCGTAAAAGCCGCCAAGGAATAAGGATTGACCCGCTGGGATTCGGCTGATGGCCTCCACTGTGGATTCGCTGACGCGGGGAAACAAATTGTTGGTTCGGCCAGGAATGAGCTCCACGATTTTAGCCACTCGTGGGCGCAGTTTCATACGCACGGTACCATCTGGCAGCAGAGTCGGGGTGACGGAAAGGGTCACGCCGATCTCGCGATTCTTTTCGGGCTCTTGCGTAGCACTGGGGTCTTCACTGTCGATTTTGTACCGCACTTTATCCGTGATGTTTTGGCCCGCCGCAGTGTTGCTGATATCGGAGGTGATGATGGGGAAGCGATCCACAATGGAAATGAGTCCTTGCTCATTATCTTCCGTGATGATGGTGGGGCAGGCTTCTTGGGTGACTAAGTCGGCTCCTTGCAAGGCGCGTAAAATCGCTTCGACCTGAACGTTGCTAAAGACCAGGCCTGCGCCTTCAGTATTCACTTGGTTGAGGCTGCTACTCAGATTATCCGGATCTCCGGTTCGGGTCAGTCGGCTAATATCCGGCAGATTAAAGAGGGCATTGAGGCTCTGGGAAATGGTAATGCTGGTGCCGTCTTCTCCGAGAGAACGACTCCAGTCCACGCCGACGTTACGGCCTTGATTGCGGCGAATGCGGAGGACGCGCACATTGACCATGATCTGCGGCTTGGCTTTATCAATCTCTTCCAACAGTTTACGCACACGCTCCAGTTTGATGGTGTTATCGCTAATCAAAAGCGTGTTGGTTTTTTCTTCGAACTCGATTTGACCCACCTCACGGGTGAGCATCGGTTTGATGATGGCTTTGAGTTTTTCAAAGTCGGAGGTGGGGCCCGATGAGCTTTCGCTACTGCTGCTACCTTCTTCCCCGCCACCCGCTCCGCTGGATGCTTGGGCAGACATGCTGCGGTTTAAAGGCGCTCCACGCAGATATTTGAGCTGATAACTCATGACTTCTACGGGCAGTTTGGCCAGTTGAGGTTCCGTCATGAGGCTGATGGAAGAGCGCTGCTGATAAACAAAGAGGCCGTGTGCGACGGCTAGGTCTTCCATTTGCTGACGGGGATCATCCAGCTTGAGATGGCCCGTGACATTGTACTGCGGGGTATTGAGGTCGTTGTTGTGGAAGAATTGCAGCCCCGCGCTGCGCGAGAGGTATTGGAAGACTTCATTGATGGGGGCGTTATCAATCCAGTAGCCGTCTTCTGGCTGCGCAGGCAGGCTGGATAGGCCACCGAGGCGTGCGGAAAGATCCACGGCTCCTACAGGTAGTGTTTGCAGGGGCTGAGGAACCGATTCCTGCTGCGCATTCGCGCTCAGGCTGAGACAGAGCAGAGACAGGAAACTGAGACGGCGAGTGTTCATGGTTTGGCGGGAGGTGCAGGTTCCACGGGAGTCATGCGGCTCTCGAACTGGGAAGCGATCTTTTGCAGCGGCTCGATGGCCAACTGAGGAATGACGTCATGTTTGAGCACGCCGGTCTCATCCCGTTTGAGATCTCTGAAAAGTAGCTGAGTGGCACTGACTTCGATGACCTGGGCTTGGAAAATTTCGCTTTTATAGACGAGTTCGATGACATCACCCTCACCCGCCTGACGACCTCCGATGAGGAACTCCCTCCGCTGTAGATTCACCCCATTGATCTTCAGAGTTTGTAGGGCTTGATTAAGCGTGATTTTTGGAGTGCTGCGGTAGATGTCTTCTTCGATGACGGGTGCATCATCTTCACGTGGGAAAGTCGAAAGACCGAAGGGGTCCATATTCCGCAGCCGTGAACTTAACTTTTGAGCCTGGGCTTCGATGCTTTCACCTTTGGGCAACAGCTCCGTCTTTGGCAACCAGGAGGCTTTCTCGCTGCCCATAAAAAGGGGCGCCCGCGTCGGCGAAGAAGGCTTACTTTTAGCTTTCGCTGTCTGTGCCTGTAGCTGTGGCAGGCAGAGGGCCAGCACCCAGAGGAAGAGTGTCGGTAGCCGGTTCATTTCTTTTCCTCCTCGGCTTTCCAGCAGGTATGGGTCATTTCGAGCACTAGATATTCCCGCTGGCTGATAAGTAGATCTGCCTTGCGGGTGATTTTCATGTCTTCCAAAATCGCCTGAGGCATGAGTGACTCCACCTGCAGGAGAGCTTCCTGCATGGGGCCTAGCCCACCTTGGAAGCTACTTTTGACCCGGGCTGCATCGGCCTTCACCTGCCGCCCAAAACGACCACGATCCAGTGGGAAAACGAGGCCACTTCTCTCCAGTTCGATCTCTTTGTACTTAGGTAGCAAGTTGTCGAGGATGCGCGTGAAAAGCTGGCCTGGATCTGCCTTCAAAATGGCTTTCTGATCTTCAAAGGTTTTGCGCTTGGGTGCGATTTCAGTCTCCAGTTTTTTCATCGCAGACAGGCGCTGTGTTTGCTCCTTGTAGCGTTCTTCCTTTTCCGCGCGCACGGTGGTCAACTTGCTGACTCCGGCCATGGCACCGGCTAACAGCAGACAATTGAAGATGGCAGGGGTGATGAGCCCGAAGCGAAGAATGGGCTGGGTGTAGGCGCTCATGAGTCCAGATTAAAAGGGTTTGGCGAGCGGGAGAGACAAGGTGTCTTTATCAGTGAGAGTTTGGGTCAGCGTGGCCTCGAAACTGAAAGGAAAAGCGAGGGTAGGATCGCGTGCGAGATCCCCTGGAGCAGCCTGCGTATCAAAGCGGGCATTCCGCCCTTGGGTGAGGGCGACGGTAAGCTGGCGTGTGGGGCTAGGGCGGTAAGAATCATCCCCAGTGGCCTCAGCCACTCGATCAAAAAAGGCACTGAGCCCACGTTGGCTGTTGAGCGTGCTTAGCAGTTCTAGAGCTTTAGGCTTCACCAGGCCTTTCAATGTCCAAGTGCGGCTGATGCCCACAGAGTCTGCGACGGCTCCTTTAGCCACGGGGGCAGCCGGGCGTGTCGCCTCAGCGTTGTATTGGAAACTTTCCAGCCTCACTCCTGAGTCCTCTGGGAAGAGCTGCAATAGAAATTCCAATGTGACCCACCCGCGCGAGCGTGGTTGCAGCAGACGTGAGGTGATATCGATTTGCTTCTTCTCTTCCAGTAGGGTGGTGTGCTGCGCCTGGGTTTTTTTCATCTGCTCGGGCGTCAATTCCCAGGAAGGATGATTCATGGCCGCAAAGAGCGAATAGGTGCCGTAGCCTGCTGTGCTGAGAAGCGCAAAGGCCAGCAGGTAAACAAGCCAGGAGGAAAAACGCAGAAGTCGCAAATCACTCTGCGCAGGATACAGGTTATCCAGTCGGCCAGTGTCCATGAAGCTCTGCCGCCCCCAGTTTCCCCATAGGGAACGGTAGGTCTCTGTCTGGGCTAGAGGCGCTTTACCTGTGCGCACTGGCTCCATCACCGCCGTGTCATAAATCAAAAATTCAGGGCGGTGACCAGGGATCTCCGTTAAGGCAGAGTGTTCAGCTAAATTCAGAGTTTCATACTCGACGGCATGACGGCTGGAATAGAGGTCCAGATCCTGTGAGGCAGCCTGCAAAGTGCTAGCCTGGGCAGAGACTAACAAGACCTTGGTGGATTCCAGTTCGGCCCCCATGGCCATGGTCCAAAGGATGTCGCCAAAGCCTGAAGGCACCTGTGAACCTCCGCGATGTGCTAGACTGCGCGCCGTTTGCAATTCTCCATCAGGGCTGATGGCAAAGACGGCCGTAAATTTGTAGAAAGAAATGGCGACGAGGCAGCCGCCAGTGATATCAGGACGCAGAATGGGCAGTGCCGCTAGACTTTCGAGTGCTGCACTGGTGACCGCGACACGGACGGGCATCCGCAGATCCTCTGCTGAGGCTAACAACTTTTGCAAAAAAGCTTCGCGGCTGCGTGACAGCATCATGGCCGTGCAGCGTGCCTGGCCTGTCGGTGCACCCCAGAAGGGCAAGAGCCGCCACGAATTCGCTTCCGAGGAAACTTCCCGGTCCGCTAAGACTTCACGGGGATCATCCACCAAATTGTAGCGGAGGATTTGAAAATCATCGCCAGTCTCTCCCACCACTTCTCCTGCCTGGGCGATTTCGGCGAGTGAAAACTCATCCGCAACATGGAGGATCACTCCCAGCGCTTTAGGCTTGTCATCGAAATAAGTCGAAGACATCAACTCTCCCAAGATTTCCCCGACACCTTCACCCGTGGTGAGATTGGCAAGGGGTAAATGAGGGCCGGGCCGCCAGCGATGATGCTGTTTTGAATAAGTGGCCGAACATACTTCACGACCACCGTCGAACCACAAATGCCACTGCCATGGCAGCTCCTCCGGCACCCGGTACCAATGACTGTCCGTGCCACGGCTCGTCTTGGATGCCACTGTGCGCGCCTGACGATAGATGTCAGCCGCTTTGAGTTCACAGGGATCCGTGATGTTGAGCATGGCCAAGAAAGGATAAGGACCAGGTGCGGAGGAAAATGCGACGGTCTTAGCCTACTGGATTACCAGTCCGTGGTGTCTGCAGCAGCCAACACGTGGGTGGAAGTAGGGCCAGTTCCTGCAAAGTCGCAGTTACCGTACGGCACGCCCACTGCTGGCACTGTGCCCTGCCAGGTGTAGTCACCGCCTGAGGGGCAGACGGGCTCATTCTCCATCAACTGCCCTGCTCCAAAGACACTCGCTTCAGCCAAGGTGGCAAGTGCGGCGAGGTTCTGCATGTTGGCACCAGAGCGGACAGCCTTTTGCACGGCAGCGAGCTGCATCTTGCATTTCGCTTTGTCAGCACCTTGGCGATAACTGCCGATGCCGAGGAAAACCACCGCAATCAGACCCAAAAGAAGGGCGATCACGAGGCTGATTTCGATGAGCGTCATCCCAGAGCGGTGAGCGAGACGACGTGAGTAAACGGTGTGGGTGTCGATTTTCATATTTGATTCGGATTTTTTGAAACCGAACTATAATTTCTATAATAATATCAAAAATGCAAAGAAAAAGGGTGGTATTTCTTATTGAACTACAAGGTTATGATTTACACCTATTGCATATCTAAAATTTAAACTGAGCAATAAATGGGTGAAAAATCATATTTGAGAAATAAGACGGCAGCCTGCAAGTGGCTCTCTCTTTTCAGCTTCTCATATTTCGTTTTCGAATCTTAAAGGTATCTAAACAGGTGCCGTGCTGAAAGATCGTTCAGTCATGAAAAGGAGAGACCTTTAAATCATAAGTCTTCATGCCTGTGCTTCACCTAGTCTGAACGTTGATAAAGTGATTTGCTTAATTAGCTACGTCACCCAAGCGGGGGATAATAAAGGGATTCATTATTGAAAAAGAATTTTGGAAATTCGTATTTGTTATGAATTCACCACTGCTCGCATCTTCATTATGTCGGACCTGGAAGGCGCTTCTCAGAACCTCCTCGGTAAAGAACTTCTTGTTAACTGCCTTGTTTTTATTGGGCGCAGCTCAGTGGGCTCAGGCTCAGGCTCCGGTAAAAGTGAACTTTGAATCCGGTGTGGTGACACTGTCTGGGGGGCAGGCGACTTCGACCACGTGGCAGACGGTGACCTTTACACGCAATTTTAATGGCATCATTCCTGTGGTGATCATGGGGCCTGCCCACAGTGTGGATACACACCCTCATACGGTGCGAGTACGCAATGTCACGGCCACGGGTTTTCAATGGCAGATTGATGAATGGGACTACCTCACAGGTGCGCATCCTGGTTCCATTACGGTGCATTTCTTTGCCATGACGCCTGGCACGCATGTGTTCGGCACCCAGCGCTGGCAGGTGGGCCGCGTGGCTGCGGTTAACCGCGCCAATACGACCGTGCCTTTGACAGGATTTATCAATGCGCCGATGGTGCTAACGCAGGTAGAAACAACGGTCAACGTGATTGCAGCGAACAATCCGCGCGCCTTAAAGACCCGTAATTCAGCCGTAACGTCCAGTGGGTTTGTGGTGAACCTGGAGACTCAGCAGAATTACACGACCGCGATTTCAAATGAAGGCATTGGTTACATCGCCGTCTCGGAAGGCATTGGTTATCTGGATGGTAAAGTACTGTGGTCTTACAGCCCCGGCACCGTGGGGAATGCGATCAAAACTTTTTACACAGGCCCTTTCACCAATCCTGTGGTCGTGGCGCAAACGCAGACAAAAAATGACACGGAGCCAGGTGATCTGCGGATGAGTAGCCTGCCGATTCTTTCGAATGGCTCTACCCGTGTTCAGTTCTCCTTTCAGGAGGAAACTTCGTCTAACTCCAATCTGACGCATGCGACAGAAACGGTGGCGGGTGTGTTTGTGGGGGACATGCCGGGGGAAAGCGCCGCGAAGCTGGTTTTTGGCAGTGTGAATATCAACCAGTCATCACCCACTCAGTGGTTTAAGGTGAATCTTGCCAGTGCTTACACTTCGCCCGTGGTGGTCTTTGGTCCCCTAACCAAAAATGATGCAACACCAGCAGGCATCCGTGTGCGCAATGTCTTGGCGGTGGATCCTGCGAATGGAAACAAGGCCAGCTTTGAATATCAATTGGATGAATGGGACTTTGCCGATGGTGTGCATGCTGCGGAGACGGCTAGCTACACGGTGATGGAAGCGGGAGTGTTCGCCATCGGTGGGCAGGTCGTGCAGGCAGGTGGGGTGGCTGGAGTCACGAATGCTGGGACGGTTCAATATCTGAGTGATAACTACTGGGCCAGTGATATCTACTACGAGCGTGAACCGGCCGTGTTTGCCCAGTGCGTGACCGTGAATGAAGCCAGTGCGGTGACGGCCCGCGTGGATAGCGTGGACACACTTTACTTCTGGCCCGTGAATTTCCGCGTGCGTCTCACGGAAGCTGAAAATGCAGATCAAACCCACGCAGGAGAAACTGTTCATTTCATTGTCATGCCTGGCGGTACGGGGCAGTTCATGAGCTCCAATAATAACTTCCGTTTTGCAACGGGCATCGGCACTTTGAGTTCAGTTACATCGGCGACTACTTTCGGCTCTAAGTATGCAGGGCCTGCTTTATTCGCAGCTGCGCAGGGCACCGCAGAGGCGAGCTTCCAGGTGGAAGGGTATTATGAAACAGGTTTGGCCAGTGATCTTGACCCCATCGTGGTCCGGCGTGGTCAGTTGAATGCTGCGGGGGTGAATTTAGTGGCAGATGAAGATGCCTCACCTGCTGCTGACAACGTGCACGCGGCTGAAAACGGTGCTTGGCTGGTCGTCCAGCAGGAAGCGGATGCTGATGGGGATGGCGTTTCTGATGCCATTGAAACACAGATGGGCACTAATCCTAGTTTGGCCACCAGTCCGGCCAATGCTTCAGGCGGCACTGCTTCAGATTGGGACACTCTTCAGAGTCTCTACTCTCTCACGGCGACGGTAACCGCGCCGACGGCTTATGAAACGGTGGATAAAAAAGCCTCCACCCTCGTTTCTTCACCCGCAGTAATTCAGCTCAGCCGCAGCTATGGCACCATGCAGTTAAATTTGCGCGTCACCGGTGAGGCGGGTAGCACCGACATCACCAAGGGAAATGCCATTGCCGCCGACTATTCCCTTTCAGGTGTGAGTGGGGGGAACCTACTGTTGCCAGCGGGCCAGGGGCTCACCGGTAGCCCTTATGTGGTGAATGTGAATCCTGTTCAAGATGCCTCGGTGGAAGTGCCAGAGAACCTGAAAGTGACTTTCGGACCCGTGCCTTCGGGGGTGAATCCAGCGGTGGTCACCTATCCTACTTATGTGCGTATTTGTGATGCGGATCCTTCCAATATCAATAACCGCACCATGTATGTGGCCTATCTTTCACGCGGCACGGGGGTTGTCTCCACCGGCTCTGGTGTGGCTGTAGCTCTTTTGGAAGGGGATAACAATGACGCCAAAACTAGTGTGAACGTGAGCGGCCTCAGTTCTCCACAAAACACCACCTACCTGCGCATCAACAATGACCAGGATATTCGTAACAACTTAGGTGTCGGGCAGATCAATAACGTCACTTGGCTCATCCGTGCGGCGGCTTCTGAGACCACCGATCAAGCCATGCTGGATGCGCTGAATGCAGGTCGTATTTACGTGGATATCAATACGGTGAACTACACCGCTGGGGAAATCTTTGGCTTCTTCAATGCCGCTCAGGGATCAGAAGATTTTGATCCAGATCGTCCCGACTTGGATGAACCTGCTTTGCCAGGAAGTCTGACCGCCACTGAGGCTGAGCGGGATATCTATCGCTTCCTGGACCAGTGTACTTTTGGTGCCAATTCTTCCTCTTACAATGAGGTGAAAGCAGAGATCGAATTGGTGGATGGAACTTTGAGCGATGGCTGCACCGCTGCGAATCTCATTCTTGGTTATACCAATTGGTTGAATAAGCAGATGGACCCAAGCACGACTCCTTCTCCTAGCTTTTTGACCTTGGTCATGTCGGCAGACAATGAAGAATTCGCCATGCGCGGTGCCAAGCCGATCCAGGCTGGTAATGATCCTCAGTTTGCCAGCTCTGGCTTCGCCGCCAGTTATGATAGCTACGGCAATCTGACGAACCCTTACAATAACAGTACGAACAACGCGTTCAGTTTTAACTCACCTCAAAATAGCGCCAATCGCCGCCGCGAGTGGTGGACCATGGTGCTTCAGTCCAAGGCTCAAGTGCGCCAGCGCATGGCAGCAGCTCTTCAGGAAATCGTCGTGATTTCAGAAAATGACAGCACCGTTGGTGCTCGTCATTACGGGGCGGCAAATTACTGGGACATGCTGGCTCAGGGGGCTTTCGGCAAATACCGGGATCTTCTCGAAAAGGTGACTTACAGCCCCATGATGGGGGTTTACCTCAGCCACCTGCGCAATCGCGCACGCTACACCAGCGGTGGTGTTGAGATCTCTCCAGACGAAAACTACGCGCGTGAAATCATGCAGCTTTTCACGGTTGGCCTGGTGCTGCGCCATCCAGATGGCAGCCTAGTTCTTGGTCAAAATGGTCTGCCGATTCCCACGTATGATCAGACGGATATCACAGAACTGGCACGTGTCTTAACCGGGCTGACCTATGGCGCACGCCATGCGGCCATCACGGTCCGGCGCAACAGCTCTCAAGGAAATGTGCTGGTGCCATCCAGTGTGAGCGCTAGCCCGCAGATCGAGTTTCAGGGCGTGAACTTTACCGACTTCGGCATCGGTGGCGGGGAGACTTGGTATCAAGCTTCATGGATCTACCCGATGAAGGCACTGGGCCGTGTCAATGGCATCAACTACCATGACTTTAATCCTTATGTAAACTCGCTCGGCGAAGTTTCATCCACCGTCTCAAAAGTGCTCTTTGCGGGTAAGGAAGGGGAAACTCAATTGCCTTTGGTCAATACCTTGGGCTTATCGGATGTGCAGACGCATCCTCTGGCAGATGAAGATCTTCGTCTGGCTCACAATGCGCTGGCGGGTGATCCGAATGCAGGGTCTTACAATGGCCATCAGAACACCCCGGTGTTCATCTCCCGGCTGCTCATCCAGCGTCTTACAACTTCCAACCCGAGCCCCGGTTACCTGTATCGCGTGAGCGAAGTTTATCGCAGTTCCAATGGCAATCTGGGCGAAGTCCTGAAAGCCATCTTACTGGACTATGAAGCCCGTTCGCTGGCGGTGGCAGATAGCCTGGTGGGGGCAGGTAAGCTCAAAGAGCCGCTGATCCAATACGCGTCCCTGTTCCGCACCTTGAAGGCATACAGCAACGCGCCTCTTTCCAATCTGGTGAACATGAAGCTGCCTTTCAGCGGTGCCGATAGCCCGATGGTGACGTCTTACCCCGCTTCGGAGGCTGCTGCTTTCATTCCAGGTGCCACACGCATTCGTTTGAATGACCAGACCGGCGCCATCGGCCAATCGCCTCAGAAAGCACCGAGCGTGTTTAACTGGTTCCTACCGGACTACGTGCAGCCAGGCCCTATGGCCAATGCGGGCCTGTTTGGTCCAGAGCTTCAGATCAATACAGAAAGTAATCTGGTGAATCGTGTGAACCGCCACTATGCCCTTACCTGGATGGGGTTAACGGGTGCCTTCCCTGGATTTGGCCTTGATGATTTCGTTACCAATTCAGCCAACACGGCTGCGCAGGTGCAGACCAGTGTGACGACTCTTACCTTTGACTCTACCAACTGGAATATTCCCCAGAGCGTGACGGTTCGAGGACTTGAAAATCAAGGTGCCGATGGCACCCGGCCCACTTCCATTCTGCATACGATGGCGAGTGCAGACGTGAACTTTGCAGGCAACTACACTCCGCCTATCAATTTCACAGTCTCAGACAATGACACGACAACGGCCAAATTGGTAGCCATCAGCCAGAGCGGCGGTAGCAGCACAGTGGTGGAAGGTGGCGCGACGGACACTTACACCGTCATGCTGTCAGCTCCTCCCGCTGCGGGCCAAACCGTGACCGTGACGCCAAATGCAGTCAGTGCCATCCAAGTCGCTTCAGCTCCTGCTGCGAGCGCAGATGTCACTTTCTCTCCTGCTTCGGTGACCTTCAATACTACCAACTGGAATACCCCTCAGGTCATCACCCTGACGGCTAACAATGATACCGTGGTAAACAGCTTCTTGGCAGGCTCTGCACCTCTCAATACACGAGTAGCGACTGTGTGCCACGCCATCACCAGCGGGGACGCTGCCTACAACGGTCTCCAGGTTTCTGACTTCAACTGCGCCGTCACGGATAATGATGTGGGCCGTCGGTTCATCCCTACCAAAGCAAGCACCACAGGAGTCGCTGTCGTGACGGAGGGTAGCACCACGGATACCTACACCGTGGCTTTTGCCAGCGGCACTGCCCCGACGGCCAATGTGACGGTCACTTTCACCTACGATCCTAACATCGTGGATATCACCTCCACCGATTCTACGTTGCTGAAACCTTCGGCTGGCGTGGCGACGCTGACCTTTAACGGTAGCACTTACACAGGTAATAAAACTGTCACCATCAGCGCGGTGGATGATGTGAATTTTGAAGGTGTTCAGTTCACTCAGATCACTCACTCCACAGCCAGCACAGATGCCACTTACAATGCCCTACCATGCGCACCGATGGATGTGCGTGTGAATGACAATGACAGTGCTGCTAACAATGGAATCTCCATCACCCAGACCTGGGGAAGCACGAATGTGGTGGAAGGAGGTCTGACAGATACCTACTTTGTGGTGCTCAACAAAGCCCCCACAAATACAGTCACGCTTACCTGGAGTGGTAACAACGGCGATGTTGCAGGGATTGGGAATCTTACCTTCACCACGGCGAATTGGTGGGTGCCACAGACCATCACCGTATCTGGCACAGATGATCTGAGTGTAGAATCTACCCACATCAGCGAAATCAAATACACCGCTAGTGGAGGCGGCTACAGCAATGTGGCCACCCTCAATGCCAATGTGGGTGATAACGACATCAATTCCTCTGCGGGCATCCAACTCGTCCAAAGCTCTGGAACCACTGCGGTGAGCGAAGGTGGTGCTACGGATAGCTTCACCGTGAAACTCACAGGGGCGCCTAACAATGACGTGGTAGTGGCCATGACAGCGACCCCGGCTGGGCAACTCAGCCTTTCGAATTCCACGCTCACCTTCAATCCAGCGAACTGGGATACCGCCCAAACGGTGACCGTGACGGCTACGGATGATACCGTGACTGAAGGTGCCCAGACCGCAGCTCTTGCCTTTGCGGTGACCAGCACGGATTCTCGGTACAATACCTTTGTGATATCAGACGTGAGTGTGGCTGTGACCGATAACGATAATGGCTCGCGCATTGTCCTCGCAGAGACGGCTGGTTCTACCACTGTCACAGAAGGCGCAGCTACGGATATCATCAATGTGAGCCTCAGTGGACCGGCTGCACCTGGTGCCAATGTGGTGGTGAATCTTGCCTCCACAGGCCAGACCAGCTTCACTCCGAATACGCTGACCTTTACCCCAGCGAACTGGACCACGGCCCAATCCGTCACCGTCACTGCCGTCAATGATGCCACGGCAGAGGCCAATGGGGTGGATACGATCACCGCTTCCACAAATGCCAGCCAGCCTGCGGGTTTTGTGAGCCTGAGTTCGACCGTCGTCGCGAATGTCTTTGATAATGATGACATCAATAGCGGTGCAGGCGTGGTGCAGATCCTCCAAACCAATGGAGCCACCCGTGTGCATGAAAGCGGCATGACCGATACCATCGAAGTGGCTCTCAGAAGAGCACCTTCGGCCGATGTGACGCTGACACCCACGCTTTCGGTCGCTAATCAAGTGATCTTGTCCACTGGTGCGCTGACGTTCACGCCTAACAATTGGTTTGTACCCCAAACAGTGACCATCACTGCTGTCGAGGATGCTGCCGTGGAAAGTGCTCATTCCACCGTATTGACCTACACCGCCAGTGCTACGGGAGGTTACGTCATCCAGGATTTCTCGACGGTTACCGTTGCAGTGGGCGACAACGAGTCTCTTCAGCCTTCGGTGAATGTGACTCCCACCTCGGGCAGTGTGACGGAAGGTGGCAGCACCTTTACCTATAACATCACCTTGGGAGCCGCACCTCTCAGCGGAGCCACTGTGCGCGTGACCCCTGCCGCCTGGTTATTGAATGCGGCGAATGGAACCGCCCAGGTGACCTTCAATCCGACTTCGGTAGATTTCACGAGCGCCACCTCTGGTGGCACCGCCTGGAATCGCACGGCCACCATCACCGTCACAGCGGTGGATAGCACCGCTGCTGAGGCTGCGCTGGATCTCGCCATTGTGAATTCCACCACGATCATCGCTGGCACGGATGCACGCTACAATGGCATGGTGGCAGCCGATGTGAACGTCACGGTGAATGACAATGATACCACCGGGCGCATCGTCATCACTCAAACGGACAATTCCACGCTGGTGCTGGAAGATGCTGGAACAGATACGGTGAACATCGCACTGGCAGGTCCAGTTCCTCCGGCAGATGTCACGGTGAATCTGGGCCGCGCTGGCACCCAGTTCCGCTATCGTGTGAATGGAAATCTCTTCGATACGACCACGCTGACTTTTACCCCAGCGAACTACACCACCGCTCAAACGGTCACCCTCATTTCCACGGCGGATACTGGCAGTGAGGGGGTGCATGCAGACACACTGAATGCGACGACTCTGGCCAGCAGCCCTGCCGGTTACGCCAGCCTCACCACCACTCAGCCTGTCCGTATCCTGGACAGTGATGATCTGGCTCGTGCGCTGATTTCAATCGTCCAATCCGGCGGCAATACACGCGTCGTCGAGGCCGGTGGCACAGATACCTACACCGTCGTGCTCCGCCGCGCTCCATCGGCAGATGTGACCTTGTCCTGCTTCTA